>JANYDB010000028.1 GCA_025359985.1 Burkholderiales bacterium
ATTTTGCTGTCTGTTTTAGCGGCGTGCTTAAACAAAACAATCGTTGCCTCGACCTATTTGAGCTGGCTACGAAAATCAGCGTCTCTGAATTGCGCAAAAGCACCTGAACAGCTGAACGCGATAACAACAGTGACGAATATCGTTAGTCGTGAATGGGCGTGCGAAGGTGGATGGTCGTATTTTTGGCGGGTCATGTCGGTATAGTGTGGGTTGTGATGAATTGAAGAACCCTGGCTGAATGCGCTTGAAAAGAAAAAAGCCAAAAATAGTTAAAAAAATCGTAACGGATGTCTCTCGCCAAACACGTTTGAAATGCGTTTGTGCGCGTACAAGGATGAATAAAATTGAGTAAACAAGCCAAGCAGCAAGCCAAGCAACAAGCCCAGGATGCGAAAAAAAAGACCGTTGTCAGAAAAGCGCCTAAACCTGGAGGTCGCGCGAAAGCGCGAGCCGCAGTTGCCAAAACCAAGAACGGCAAAAGTGCTACCGCAAAGTTGGCGAGACCCAGGGTCGCCAAAACTAAAATAGCGGTCGATGTCGTCAAAGCGCCACGACCACGACGACCCCCTATTAAAATGGTGCCAGCAGTCGCGCCATTGCCCACCATGGTGGCGGCCAGCGCAGGGCCTATCACGGCGGCAGATATTTCGGTATTGGCTTACTGCCGGGCTGGTTTTGAGCCTGATCTGCTGACCGAAATTATGGCGCATTTGGCGGCCACACCCAAGGCAAGCTGGGCTCTGCCGGGCAGCGGTTTTGTACGTGCAACATTTGCACCTGCTGCGCTCAAACGGCTGCACATGGTATTGCATGAACCGATGGTGTTTGCGCGCCAGATTATGCGTGCGCAATCAACCGTGGTCGTACTTGGCTCGGTTGATCGAGTCACGCCCATCGTGAATGCCGCAAAGGAATTTTTAACGCAATTGAGCATTCCCAATATCGCCGTTGTGTGGGTTGAGTATCCTGATACCAACGACGGTAAATCACTATCGAAACTGTCGATGGCCTTGCAGATGCGCATTACCCAGCAGCTCGACGAACTGGGTTTGGTCAACGCGCAAGCCAAGCGTCGCCTGCATGTATTCCTGACCTCGAAAGGCGAGGCGTGGCTCGGACTAACCGATATTGAACATTCATCCTCATGGCCGCTCGGCATCCCACGTTTGCGCATGCCCGCTGATGCGCCAAGTCGCTCAACGCTGAAGCTGGCCGAAGCGATCCATATTTTTATTGGTGATGATGATGAGCGTTTGTTCCAGCCGGATATGCGTGCGGTTGATTTGGGTGCCGCGCCCGGCGGGTGGACTTGGCAGCTGGTGCATCGCGGACTTTATGTGACTGCGATAGATAACGGTAATTTGCGTGGCGAGCTCGTTGACAATGCCATGGTGCGACACTTGCGCGAAGATGGCTTTAAGTATCGCCCCAACAAACCGGTGGACTGGATGGTGTGCGATATGGTCGAAAGCCCTTCGCGTATCGCCAAGCTAGTGGGGCTTTGGCTTAGCGAAGGCTGGGCACGACACGTTATCTTCAATCTCAAACTGCCGATGAAAAAACGCTTTGAAGAGGTTGAGCGCTGCAGCGCGATTATCGACGAGATGCTTGGCGATAAGGCTGAACGCGCGGTGCTGCAATTAAAGCAGCTCTACCATGATCGTGAAGAGGTTACAGGCTATTGCGGATTTCCGCCGCGCGCTCGGCAGGCGTAGAGGTTGAACAGAGTTAAATCAAACTAGCGCTGAAAATTTATCTCTGTTTCATAGCTGCGCCCCTCCGCGCCGGGATTAAATTTCCAGCGGTTAAGCGATGAAATAACTGCGCGATCAAATATGCGGGCGGGACGGGACAAAACAATGGTCACGTTGGTCACCTCGCCCCCGGCATTAATGGTTAATTTGGCGCGCACTGATCCCGACTCAATATTTTGTCTGGCGGCATCACGCGGAAATTCAGGTTGCTCGCGGAAGATTGGTGTTGTCTGCGCGGTTTGCTCAATCTTGGGTGCTGCTGCACGCGCAGTAGGCGCTGCGCTGGCGACTTGTGGTGGCGGTGTCGGCGCAGGTTCAACGGCGCGTTCGACGGCGCGTTCAGCGGCGCGTGCCGATGCTGGCGCAGGGGTAGGAGGTGGGCTAGGGGCCAGCACGGGCGCGGCTGCTATTGTTGCGGGCTTGGCGGGCACGGCGGCTGGGGGCTCAGGCTTGACGGGCGCATCCTTCATGTTCTTTAAGCCGTCCAGATAAGAGCCTCCTTTGCGAGGCACATAAAAATCAGGCTGAACCTGTTGATTTTGTTCAACAGATTTGAGTCGATCAGCGGTCGTGGGGATGGTTTCATTTTTCTGGCAGGCACTGAGCAATACGGCAAACGCAGCTGCCAACCAAAATGGGTGTGTTTTCATATTTAAACGACGGACCACAGTATTTTGCCCAGCAGCAATTTGACGATCGGGTGGTGGATGGGCAACTGTTTTATTTGAGGGTGTGCGCATAAAGCTCCCAAGGAATAACGCTTTTATTAATGAGCGGGTTTTATGATTTTTGTTTTTTAATTCTATCAACGAGGTGCTAAACGGGCTTTGGCTTTGATGCATGTCCAATCCCTTTTTTGCAATGCATTCTTGTTCAGTACGGTTCAAGTATATGTTGAGGTTAAAAAAAACTAAATCGTTTTTGTAAAATCTGGCTGCACAAGAATGTAATAACGTATGAACAAACGCGGCAGGCTGGCCGCTAGCGCAGCGGCTTCTCCACTAACGTAAACATCGCAAACAAATTGGTATCAAGATCGTCGATGGTTTCACCCTTATCATTTTGATCCCATTTTAGTGCTCGTCCCATCAACCTGACGGCAACATGATCTTCGCGATCCAGCGCCAGAACCTGGAAGCCTGCTTTTTCATACTGTGCACGGTTAAATGGCGAACGGCCATCGGCGTGCGGTTTGTAAGCCTCGTTGCTGGCGGCCGCCTTGGGGTAAAGGTTGTAGATCAATAGTTTGCCGCCGGGGTTAAGGGCTGCAAATAATGTTTTGAGAAACACCTCATCGCTGACACCGAGCTCGATGAGTTGTCGTTTGTCCGCTTTGCGCTCAGGCTTGAGATAGCCGCGCTTTAAGGTGTTTTTGGACAGAATAAGATCATAGCCCTGACCCACTTTTTCAATCGCTTTGGCGTCCTTGGGATAAGCGCCACGCACCAGTGTGATGGTGCCTTGTCGACCACGCCAGAGTTTGCGCCCGGCTGCGGGTATCTCGCCCTGATCGTGGGCATCGCTGTAAAGCGCATCCAGATAACTGTCCGGATCGATCCCGGTCATGTGCGCACCGAGACTGGCCATCAGCCGCAAATGGCCGATGGAGCCGTAGCCGTAGTCGAGAATTCGCTTGCCTGCAATATCGCTTAAGCCATTGGCGCTGGCAATATCGAGTGGCCGAAGATAGGCCAGCGGCGAGCCGTATTTGGTGTAGTAGTAGCGGTATTCATCAAGGTCAGTTTTAACTAATTTACTGCGCACCGCGTCCGTTAATGTGCTGGTCTCGGCAGGCGAAAAATATTCGCGGGTTTGCGGATTTTGAAACACCGTGCGTGGCTCGATTGCAGGCAGGCTGGAAGTCGCGCTGAGAAAGCGTTTGCCTAACTCGGAAGTGGCGAGTGGTTCAACGGATTTTGCTTCGTCGGCCAATTTCTGCAAAGTGACCGACAGTGCGGTAGCTTGCGCGGGCTCACGCGAACCTGAGGCGCCTGAGCCTGACGACGAAGCAGGCATTGATCGAATCGTGGGCGCAGAACCGCACCCTGCCAGTACCAATGCCCACACCAATAGAAGCGACGGCGTCATCACCGTTGCGCACGGCAGCTTTTGCAGGGCAGCGCCAAATGATAAGGATAATGCGGGATGCGGGTTGTACATAGAAGCCATCAAAAAATAAATCTGCCCGGTTGGTCTGCCTGGCCGAAACTGTATGGTTAAAGTTGCGTGTCAGAAGCGAGTTTAGTGCTGCTTATTAATCCAGTTTGTTAATGCAATTTCTTGGGCTTGCGATCGCCCGGAGCTGGCACCGGCTCGCCGCGCAGCTTTAAAAAGTATTCGTAAATATCGATTGTCATAAGCGGCAAATCTTCACGACACTCGGTCATTAGCTGCGCCATATCGCGCGGCTTGATTTGCTTGAGTGCTTTTGGCTCAATTTCGCCTGCTAGCAGCGCAATAGGAAACAGCAATTCATTGACTTCGTCGGCGTCACCAGCTTCGTCCCAGGCAACGCTCGAAAATTCAACGCCATCCAGATACGATTGGCACCAGGTGACATAGTCATAGTCGTTTTCGGCCGCACCATCTTCGCGTTGCAGCAATAAGCCGAGTGATTCGCCACCCGCCAAATCCGTCGCGATTTCGTGGTGAAAGCGCCTGATTAACGCGGCGATTTCATCACCTTGCGTGGCGGTTTCATATTTGGGATTACCCAATACCGCAGGCAGCCACTGCGCCTCGGTGACGGCGGCGGGACCGCTTAACACGGCACACAGAAAGCCCTGCATTTCATCGAGCCCCATTGCCTGCTTTTCAAAAATAGGCGACGCCAGCAGCGCTTCCAGTTGTTCGATCTCCAGATCGGTGAGCGGTGTGGCCAGGTTTGCGGCGGGAGGAGTGGTCATACGTGTTCCGTTTAATAAAAAATAAAAACCTAGCAATAGTGCGGCGTTTGAGGCATTTTTGCTTCAATCGGCTCGTCCTGCTTGCACTTTGGTTTAAGGATTTGCTGAAGTTTTACGCAGAGATTAAAAAGATAGCGATCAAATAAACAACGATTGAACAGACTATAGCCGCTAAATGGCGCTATGCAAATGCGTTGCTCGGCAGCCATCAGCCAAACGTTTCATCGGCTGCCAGATAACGCCATTGACCCACCGGCAAATGGCCCAGTACGATCTTGCCGATACGCACCCGCTTCAGGCCGACAACGGTCAGGCCTACCAACTCGCACATGCGACGAATTTGACGTTTTTTTCCTTCACGCAAAACGAAGCGCAATTGATCTTCGTTTTGCCAATCCACTTTCGCCGGACGCAGCGCTTGCCCATCCAGCGACAAACCGTGGTTGAGTAATGCTAGATCGCTGGCTGAAAGGCTTCCTTCCACCCGCACCAGATATTCTTTTTCCACCTCGGAGCCATCGCCAATAAGCTGCTTGGCAACGCGCCCATCCTGGGTGAAAACAATCAGACCGATGGAATCAATATCGAGCCGCCCGGCCGGTGCCAAACCTTTTGCCTGCATGGGATGAAATACTGTTTCATCGGCATCTTCTTCCCAGCGATTTTCATCAACAAACAACACTGACGCAGGCAGATGTCCATCCTCGGCCTGGCCTGACACATAACCGACCGGCTTATTGAGTAGCACCGTGACACGGCTTTGTTGCTCAAGTTCGGCGACGCGATCAATGGTGATTTTTTGCGTGGGTAAAATGCGTGAGCCCAGTGCCGAGATCACCGTGCCATCAACCTTGACCCAACCTTTTGCAATCCATGCATCGGCTTCGCGGCGTGAGGCAATACCCTGGGCTGACATTAACTTTGAAAGCCGCACCGTGCCATCATCAGGCGCGGGTCTGGTGATGTCGGCAGCACCAGGGACGCCAGCTTCTTTGACTGGTGCCATGGCGGCCAGTGAAGCCGCAACAGCACGCGGCAAGGCAGGACGAAAGTCTTTCGAGTTTGGGCTGCGTGCGCTGCGGGGTTTTAAAAAAGCAGGTTTGGTGTCAGCCGATGAGGTTGAAGCAGGCCCTGGTTTTCCATACGGTTTTTTGAAAGTATCGCGCGAATGGGTAGCTTGATTAGCTGCATTGCCGACTTTGCTTGCGTTGCGGTTATTGCCTACATCGCTTTTGGTATTGCGTCGTCCTTCAAATCGTCCTTCGCGCTTACTCTCAATTGGGGGCTCGGTTTGGTCGTGATCAGTGCTGACGCCGAAAGATACGCCCGCTTTGGGTTCGCGCTTGCGGCGCGCGGCTGCGTCGGCGACGGCACGAGCACGGGGCCCGCTGCTGCTTAACCGTGGCGCGGCGGTGGCTGGAGATGAGGCGGTAGGGGCGGCGCTGTCGGGTTTTACAGCGCGCGCTGCACTCGGAGCACTGAGGGTGGGGCGGGTAATTTTTTTGTTCATAGTGCTATTGTAAAGCGTGGCGCTGTAGCTCGCCGGTCTTTCCAAAATTAGAAAAAAGAGCACAAAAAAACCGGGCAGTGCCCGGTTTCTCGTCGGGGTGATAAATTGTGAACGGCTATGCAGCTTTACCGATTAACTCACGCAGCACATACGGCAGAATTCCACCGTGCAGGTAGTAATCCACCTCGATGGGTGTATCAATGCGCAGCAACACCGCGACTTCTTTTTTGCTGCCGTCTTTACGCTTGATGATAAGGGTCACATCCATCTGCGGCCTAATACTGTTTGCGGCGCTGCCTCCGCTGCCGCTCTCAACGCCCACCAGATCAAATTCTTCATCGCCTTTGATGCCGAGTGAATCGACCGTATCACTACCTTTAAACTGGCAAGGCAGCACACCCATACCGACTAAATTTGAACGGTGAATGCGCTCAAAACTTTTTGCAATCACGGCTTTCACGCCGAGCAGCTGCGTGCCTTTGGCAGCCCAGTCGCGTGATGAGCCGGTACCGTATTCTTCGCCACCAAAAATAATGGTGGGCGTACCCGCCGCGATGTAACTCATGGCCGCATCGTAAATGAACGCTTGTTCGCCGCCCGGCTGCATCAAGGTTACGCCGCCTTCAACGCGCGAACCATCCGCTTTGGCGGGCAGCATTAAATTTTTGATGCGAACGTTCGCAAAGGTGCCGCGCATCATCACATCGTGATTACCGCGCCGAGCACCATAGCTGTTGAAATCGGCTTTCAGCACGCCGTGGGCAATGAGATAAGTACCAGCTGGCGAGGTGTCTTTGATCGAGCCAGCAGGCGAGATATGATCGGTGGTAACAGAATCGCCGAAGACGCCCAGGGCACGGGCATTTTTGATGTCGCGTGCGATGCCAGCGAGCATGCCGAAATCGTTGCTGAAGAACGGCGGCTCGGCAATATAAGTGGACGTGGGCCAATCATAAACCTGACCGCTGGTGCCTTTGATGTTCTGCCATAGTGGATTATCTGCGCCAAGGTTTGAATAGAGGCGTTGAAAGGTTGCAGGATCTTTGGCAAACGACATGGCAGATGCTATCTCTACTGACGAAGGCCAGATGTCTTTCAAAAACACAGGGCCGTTAATACCGTTGCCAACGGGTTCTGTTTCCAGATCTTTCAGCACCGTGCCGGCAATTGCATAGGCCACCACCAGTGGCGGCGAGGCCAGGAAATTGGCACGTAAATTTGGGTGAATCCGGGCCTCAAAATTGCGGTTGCCTGACAGCACGGCAGCGCAGACCAAATCGTTGTTGGTAATGGAATCGTTAAATTCAGGACGCAGATCACCGGCATTGCCGATACATGTGGTGCAGCCGTAACCGGCAAGGTAGAAACCCAGTTTTTCCAAGTAGGGCAGGAGGCCGGATTTAGTTAAATAATCCGTCACCACTCGCGAGCCAGGTGCAAGCGAAGTCTTGATATGCGGCATTACGGTGAGGCCTTGTTCAATCGCTTTTTTAGCAAGCAGGCCAGCCGCCAGCATCACGCTCGGGTTTGAAGTATTGGTGCAGGATGTAATCGCTGCAATCAACACATCGCCCGAGCCTATGGTGACGCCATCACCGGCGGCAAAACGCTTCGGCAAATCAGCCGCGAGTTTGGTGAAACCGTTTTCTGTAGCAGGCTTCGAGAACAAAGATGTGAATTGCGCCTTCATGTTGCTCAGCTCAATCCTGTCCTGCGGACGCTTGGGGCCAGCGAGTGAAGTATTCACCATCGCAAGATCCAGTTCAAGCACTGTGGAATAATCGAGCTCGCCTTTTTTCGATACACCATACATTCCCTGTGCTTTAAAATAAGCCTGGAACGCATCGACTTCTTCAGCCGTGCGGCCAGTGGATTTCATGAATTCTACGGTCGCATCATCAACCGGGAAGAAGCCCATGGTGGCGCCGTATTCAGGGGCCATATTGGCAATGGTGGCACGGTCTGGCACCGAGAGGGATTCGGTACCTTCGCCAAAAAATTCCACAAATTTACCGACCACCTTGGCCTTGCGCAGCATTTCAGTGACGACCAATACCAAATCCGTTGCGGTACGCCCTTCGCGCAATTTGCCGGTGAGGTTTACGCCCACCACATCCGGCGTCAGGAAATAAACCGGCTGTCCCAGCATGCCCGCTTCCGCTTCAATACCGCCGACGCCCCAGCCCACCACGCCGATGCCGTTAATCATAGTGGTATGCGAATCCGTGCCGACTAAACTATCGGGATAATAAACCCCGTTTTTGGCGTGCACACCACGCGCCAGATATTCCAGATTCACTTGATGCACGATGCCCACGCCAGGCGGCACGACTTTAAATGTATCGAACGCCTGCATCCCCCATTTCATGAATTGATAGCGCTCTTGGTTGCGTTGGAATTCGAGTTTCATGTTGATATCGAGCGAATCTTTGCTGCCGTAACTATCGACCTGCACTGAGTGATCCACCACCAAATCAACCGGGACTAACGGCTCGATAATTTTTGGGTTCTTGCCCATTTTTTGCGCGACTCCGCGCATCGCCGCCAAGTCAGCTAGCAACGGCACGCCAGTAAAATCTTGCAACACAATGCGCGCCAATACAAAAGGGATTTCATCGGTCCGTGCTGCATTGGGCTGCCAGTTGGCCAACTGTTTGATGTGGTGTTCCGAAACCTTTTTGCCATCGCAGTTACGCAAAACACTTTCGAGTATGATGCGAATCGATACCGGCAATCGGGTCACGGCCGGATAAGTTTTTGCCAATTCCAGTAGAGAATAATAATGAGCGCTGTTGCCAGCGGTGGGTTTGAATGCTTGCAAGGTGTTGTGCAGGTTATGAAGGTTATCGGACATGGCGGGTTCCTGAAGAGTGGCTGATAGGCGGCGGCGGGTAGCGGCGGATGGCAATAGATGACAGTGGATGGAAAATGGCCGGAGATCAAGCGGGTTTAAGAAGCAGGATTGATGATTTTAAGCCCTTTAAAATAATCGCGGAAAAAACCTTGGTCGCGTGTGATGAGGGCATTACAGTGCAGTAACGCATGGGCGCCCACCAGAAAATCTGAAATAACGCGTTCGTTCCTTTTGCCGCCGCGTTCGCGAAAGCGGTGCTGCATAATCCCGGCGCGAACGGACGCCTGCTCGCTCATGGCGTTGAAAGTCACACGTAAATCAGACAATGCATCCAGCAGATCGTCAACAGGTTCAATGCGAGTTGCAATTTCGGCCAGCACCACATCGCAAATCACCACGCTATCGCGCTCAAGTGCGCTTTGCAGTTTGATGCTGGAGGCTTCACCGAAGATCGGGTCATCAGTAAGCACGTCAATCAACGCGGAAGAGTCAATAGCAATCATGGATGATAGATTTCAAAGGTCCGCCGGATCGCCGGGCGCGCGTCCGCGAAGTTCACGCATCACATCATCCGTGGTCATGCCGTTTGGCAGTTTGAAGCGGCCACGAACACGCTTAATAGCCTCGCCCACGTTTTTGCTCAGGATGAGCTTGCCATGTTCAATTTCGATAGTAAGGGCAGTGCCTTTAGATAAACCAAGCGCATCACGCACTGATTTTGGCAGCGTGATTTGGCCCCGTTCGCCTAGCGTCACTTCCATGGCTTTTCCTTTCTTTTTTTCAAATTAACTAACGCTCAACCATTATTATACTGATTTTTTAAAGCATATTTAATAAGTATGTTTTATTTGTGCGTACCATTTTTGCCATACATGAAAGTAAAAAACGGCACCGATGTGCCGTTTTTACTTTGGTTTTTACTCTTTTCCGATGCTTCGTGCCTGAACGCATTTTAGAGTTCAACTAAAAATTTAAATTACCATCATGTCGACGAACTCATTGACGGGCGTGGCTTCCAGCTTTTTTTGATCCAGACATAACGCCATAATCGCATTGCGCTGTTTTTCGGGAAATTGGCGTGCCAGATTGGTTTTGAATTTTGCCACCAGCACCGGCATGCCTTCTTTGCGGCGGCGTTTATGGCCGATCGGATATTCGACGACAATTTCTTTCATCTTTTTGCCGTCGGTAAATTCCACCGTGAGGGCATTCGCAATCGAGCGCTTTTTTGGATCGTGATAATCCTTGGTGTAATTGACGTCTTCAACGCACAGAATTTTGTCGCGTAGTTTATCGATGCGGGGATCTTTGGCGATGCTGTCTTCATAATCGCTAGCGGTCAAGCGGCCAAAAATAATCGGCACGGCCACCATGTACTGCACGCAGTGATCGCGATCAGCTTCGTTATTGAGCGGACCTTTTTTATCAATGATGCGTATGCAGGCTTCGTGAGTACGGATGGTAATTTTCTTGATGTCTTTGTCAGTCTTGCCGAGTTTTTTTAACTCGCTGTGAATCGTCATCGCCGCTTCGACTGCGGTTTGCGAATGGAATTCGGCAGGGAATGAAATTTTGAAAAGTACCTGCTCCATCACGTAAGAGCCGTATGGGCGCTGAAACTTGAACGCGTTGCCTTTAAATAACACATCATAGAAGCCCCAGGTTTTGGCGGACAGCACCGACGGATAACCCATTTCGCCCGTTTGAGCGATGAGCGCCAGGCGCACCGCACGCGACGTGGCATCGCCTGCCGCCCACGACTTGCGTGAGCCGGTATTGGGCGCATGGCGATAGGTGCGCAATGATTGACCGTCGACCCAGGCAAGCGAGACTGCGTTCAGAATCTCATCGTAAGTCAGTCCCATCAGTTCAGCGACCACGGCTGTCGACGCTACTTTTACCAGCACAACATGATCCAGTCCGACTTTATTGAATGAATTTTCAAGCGCAATACAGCCTTGGATTTCATGCGCTTTTATCATTGCCGTGAGCACATGTTGTACGGTCAGCGGCTTTTTGCCGGCCGCGACCGCATTACGCGATAGCCAGTCGGCGGTTGCCAAAATGCCGCCCAGATTATCCGAGGGATGCCCCCACTCTGCCGCCAGCCAGGTGTCGTTAAAGTCCAGCCAGCGAATCATCGCGCCGATATTAAACGCGGCTTGAATTGGGTCAAGCTGAAATTGGGTGCCCGGCACTTTGGCACCGTTCGGTACCACCGTGCCCGGCACGATCGGCCCCAACAATTTGGTGCAGGCCGGATACTCAAGTGCTTCAAACCCGCAGCCCAGGGTGTCAATTAAACAATAGCGAGCTGTTTCGTAAGCTTCTTTAGATTTGATTTTGTACTTTGTAACGTAATCGACGATGTCGACCAAAACTTTATCGGGTTTGGGACGGATGTTGGAGATGTGGGCTGACATGCATAGTTCCTGTTGAGTGAAAATTATAAATACGTTAAAAAAGGCCGAGTTTTAAATCGTCAAAATCTGCTTTGCTTTATGGCGTAATTGTTTGGCGCTGTCTGCGTTTTTCATGGCCTTGTTGAGGGCTTCCTCAAAATCATTAAGAAGTGCCAGACAATCATCCACATTCCCGCATTTTTCAATTTTAAGCGTAAAAAAAATAGCCTTAAAACCGAGGTGCTCGCGGATCGCATTATTCATGAACTTTTGACCGTCCATAAATCGTTGAGCCGGATCGCGTCCAGGCTGCAAATCTTCGAGCCGATTCTCAATTGGACTATCCGCGCTAATTGAATGGGTCTGGCTCCCTGCGAGAGGTGCGGAGATTTGCTCAATCAAGCCGAGCGTTACCAGTGCTTTCAGGACACTTTCAGCGTCCTGAGGGTCACGAAACAAAGGGAGCATGGCCTCAACCGAGCGCATGCCATCGACCATAATCAGAGTTCTCCTGACCACCGGCTTCATGACCAATTTATGCAGCGCCATTTCCTCAGTGCCAATCGGTGTTTTGCGATAAATATCGTTTATGTCCATGGAGGCTCCTGGAGGTAATGAGCGCAGACCGTAAATATGTAAATGGAGTACGCCATTTGTGACTAAAAAGTAAACTAATTCTTAGTGTAATCCTAATCGGTCGTTCAGCCATGAACGGCATGCGGTGTTGTATGGGTGTAGGGGTTATGGGCGTTTGTCCAAAGGTAAAAAAGTCATGTTATCCGGCCCGGTATAGTTGGCAGACGGACGAATAATTTTTCCATCAATCCGCTGCTCAATCACATGCGCCGCCCAGCCTGAGGTCCGGGCAATAATGAACAGCGGTGTAAACATGGTGGTAGGCACGCCCATCATGTGATAGCTCACCGCGCTGAACCAGTCCAGATTGGGAAACATTTTTTTCTCGCGCAGCATCACCGTTTCCAAGCGGTCAGCGATGTCGAATAATTTCATATTGCCTGCACGGGTCGAAAGTTTTTTCGCAACTTGTTTGATGACGACGTTTCGCGGATCGGAAATGGTGTAAACCGGGTGACCGAAGCCGATCACAACCTGCTTTTCGGCGACGCGTCTGACAATATCGGCTTCCGCATCATCTGCATTGTTATAGCGCGATTGAATTTCAAAGGCAGCTTCATTGGCGCCACCGTGTTTGGGGCCCCGCAGTGCGCCAATAGCACCGGTAATGGATGAATACATATCGGAGCCGGTGCCTGCGATCACGCGCGCGGTGAAAGTTGAAGCATTAAATTCGTGCTCGGCATAAAGTACGAGGGAAGTATGCATGGCCCGCACCCATTCACTTTCGGGCTTGACGCCGTGCAATAAATGCAAAAAATGTCCGCCAATCGAATCATCATCGGTTTCAACATCAATGCGTTTGCCATTTACGGCGAAATGATACCAATACAGCAGCATTGAGCCAAACGATGCCATCATGCGATCAGCAATATCGCGTGCGCCCTGAACAGGGTGATCGTCTTTTTCAGGCAGCATGCAGCCTAGCGCCGAGCAGCCAGTGCGCAAAACATCCATGGGATGCGCCGACGCCGGCAACGATTCAAGCACATCCTGCACTGCCATAGGGATGCCTCGTAGGGATTTTAATTTGGCCTTGTAGGTTGCAAGCTCGCTCAAGTTAGGCAGTTTTTCATGCACCAGCAAATAGGCAATTTCCTCGAATTCACAGGTATTGGCTACGTCCAGAATATCGTAGCCGCGATAGTGCAAGTCGTTGCCGCTAAGACCCACCGTACACAAGGCCGTGTTGCCAGCGGTAAGGCCAGACAGTGCAACCGATTTTTTGGGTTTGGGGCCAGCGGCGCTGGTAGTGGAAGCGGCAGAAGCAGCCAGGGCTGCAACAACAGGGGTAAGTTCGCTCACAAAAATGCTCCTTGGTCGGTCTGAAAAACGTGGTGGATGCTGTAGATGTTCTGATGCTGTGCTGATGCCGATATGCGATTCAAATCAGGCCAGGCGCTGCATAAATTCAATGCGGTTGCCAAATGGATCCCACGCAGATGCGCGTAAAAATCCGTTGGGACCTTGATCGTATCGAGTGCGGCAATCGGCGTGTTGCAAGCGCATGATCAGCGGCTCCAGCGCATCCACCAAAAACGCAGGATGACCGCGCCCGTCAGTTTGAAAATTTTCTTCTTCGCCCAGGTGCAGATTAAACCCGCCTTGCTTAAGCCAAGCCCCACTTTGTGACAGCCCGACCGGCTTTTCGATGCGCGTGAACGCCAGTAGATCAACATAAAAAGCCAATGCGTCGGCGAGACGCCCGGCAGGAAATGAAATCTGTAAATGATCAAAACCCGTAATCATCGCTTACTTCTTTTCTGCAAACAAAGCATCGAGCTTTTGTTCGTATGCGTGATAGTTCAAGTACTCGTATAGCTCGGCGCGGGTTTGCATGAACGGCACCACGCTTTTTTGGGTACCTTCCTTGCGCAGGGTTTTGTAAAAATTGAGCGCGGCTGCGTTCATGGCGCGATAAGCGCCGCAACAATACAGGGCAATATCGACATGGGCTGAGCGCAGCTCATCGAGCGTAAAAAACGGGGTGGAACCAAATTCAGTCAGGTTGGCCAGTATTGGTACTTTCACCGCTTCACGAAACTGTTTGTACATCTCCAATGTGGTAACGGCTTCCGGAAAAATCATGTCGGCGCCGGCCTCGACATAGGCGCAAGCGCGATCAACGGCCGCGTTCAAGCCTTCGGCGGCGAGCGCATCGGTTCGTGCCATCAGTACAAAACCGGCATCCGTTTTTGCATCGACTGCGGCTTTAATACGATCCACCATTTCTTGCGTGCTCACCACTTCTTTACCCGGACGATGTCCACAACGTTTGCTGCCCACCTGATCTTCCATGTGCACGGCGGCCACGCCTGCCTTGGTAAAGCTGCGAATGGTGCGGGCGATATTGAAGGCGCCGCCCCATCCTGTATCGATATCGACCATTAGCGGAATGTTGGTCACATCGGTGATGCGCCGCGCATCAATCAACACATCTTCCATGTTGCTGATACCAAGGTCGGGCATGCCGAGTGAGTTCGCCGCTACCCCGCCGCCGGATAAATACAACGCTTTGAAACCGGTCTGTTCGGCCATGCGTGCAGCGTAGGCATTGATCGCGCCGACGACCTGTAGTGGTGATTCATCGTTAACAGCTTGGCGGAATTTTGCGCCGGCAGAAAGAGTCATGAGCTTTTCCAGTTGCAAATAAAAAGGGTAAGAAGAAAGAATGTGACGATAGAAACGCGGGAGATAAAAATAATAGTCATCTTTAAGATTAATCTCTTTTATCCATGCGAGTTTTCAGGCATTTTTGCCTCAAAAAACGCTCCAGATATAGAGTTTTATTAAAGAAAAAGTTAAATATTTCAGCTAGGCAAAAAAAGCCCTCATGGCATCATCTGATATTTTAACCTGTGTCACTTTCGCTTTTTGCAGCAGCTCCCAGAAGTATCGATAGGTTGCACGATCATGCAGCTCTCCCTGATATTGAATCGGGCCCCAGTCAACTACTTGGGCGGCGAGCAGGATATGGGCGGCATCGTCGACTTCCGATAAATCCGGCTGCATGGCCTCCACAATGGCTGTAATCTGCGCTGGATAAATAGACCACATACGCAAAAAGCCAAATTCATTTCTGGCGCGGCGCGCATCGGCCAATACGACTTCGGTATTTTTCAAGTCGAGGCAAACGTTGTGCGCAGGCACAATACCGTTCGCCAGCGCTGCTGCCACGACTTCTGCCTTTGCCCGCACTAGCAGCTGGTGTTCAAACTGGCCAGGGGAGCGCATTGCGGTGGCTGGAATTGCGCCATGATGGGCGGACACAAAATCCATCAGACCAAAATCCAGCACCTCGATATGGGGCAGTTTAGCAATGCGTTGAATATCACGCAGCGCGCCATGGGTTTCGACCAGAATATGTACCGGTATTTCGCGCCCGATATTGGCTTTCAAGGCGACGCTATGGATATGCGCCATCATGATCTCGACTTCATCTAGACACGTCGATTTAGGAATGGTAATGTAGCGTAAAACCTTGCCCGCGCCGCCGACCAGAATATCGATATCTGACTTCCAGTGCGGATGTGAATAATCATGAATGCGTGCCCCTGCCATACGGTATTTATTGGCGTCACTGTTGAGCAGACGCACAATCATTTCAGCATGGACTTTTTCTTGACCTGCTTGGGCCCCATCTTCGCAATCGCAGGTGATGTCGAAAATGGGCCCAAGCTTATCCTGCAGCTCAAGCGCTTTATCGATAAGCTTTTCACTACCGGCAAAATGTTCGCAGCCAGGAATGATCGGGAAGGGTTTTTCGCCAGAAAACAAAGCGTCTTTGGGATGCACCAGTGATTTCATAATGAATTCTTTCTTTGTTCTTTTTAATCTTTTCAATCTTTTGGGTCTACTTAATCTTGCATATCTTGTCAGATAATCTTGTTATTTATTTTCGCATTACAGGCAAGGCCGGCGCGGCATCAGCACGGTATAATTTAGTGATAATACGACAGCTTGTGGATTGTTTTCAACGACATCCACAGCGTCTGTTACTGCTAAGTTTGGATCAAGATTTTTAAGTCCCGTCAGCGTAAGTTGGAGGGCACCCAAGACGTGGCTGATCGGCCATTTGGCCGCGACGCTCGACAGCGCATAAATCGTGTCGCCAGCAAAGACCGGATTGCTGTGCCGACCGCTGTTGATAGCGGCAATCGACAGCACGTTTTCCAATCCGTCATAGCTTAGGGCTCGACAAATTGAAATAATATGTCCGCCATAAATCAGGCGACGCCCAAAACGACTTTGTTCCATATGATGTAAATCGACATGCACGCGGGCGGTATTTTGGTAGAGCTTGGTTGCCAGGGTGTGGTCAGATTCATCAAGGGTAATACCGGTGGGATGCTTGATCGTTTCCAGCAGCTGATAATCATCCCAGAATCGGTTGCTGCCTGTCATCTGCGGAGTCAACTTTGAAGGTTGAATAAATGCGGGGACAGCCCATTCGTCAGGACTAACCACGGCCGGGAAATCGGGCACCAGGGGCATGATTGCTGCCGCGACAGTTATAACTTTTTGGGCCTCAGGGTTTACGAGCTCACGTTTATGGATCATGACCCATCGTACCCAAGTCAGCACGTTTTCATCACGCTGGTTATAAGCATGGGAGCGCACATAAACCACACCCGTTTTACCGCTGGAGTTTTCTTTCAGACCCATAATTTGCGTTTCACAGCGCAGCGTATCGCCAGCATAAACGGGCAGCAAAAATCGGCAGTCGGCATAGCCTAAATTAGCGACGGCATTGTAAGAAATATCCGGCACCGTTTTGCCGAAGGCAATATGAAACACCAGCAAATCATCCAGGGGACAGTACGGGTAACCGAGCTGATGCGCCACCGTTTCGGCGCAATGCAAAGGCTGGCGTGCGCCGGTTAAGGCGATGTACAACGCCACATCACCCGCTGTAACGGTGCGCGGTGTAGCGTGGTAAAAATGCTGACCCACGGCATAGTCGTCAAAAAAATAACCCTCAAGCGGCCGTCGGGGCGGGACTAATCGTGGCGGCGCTGCTGGAGGAGTGTGGGATGAAGACACAGGGCTGTTCACGCCGATTCCAATTCCTTAATCATTTCAGTCAGTGCCAGCATGCGTTTTGCTGCAGCCACATGATGTTGTTCAACCAGACGACCATTCAGCATAATGGTGCCGCGACCTTCGCGATGCGCATGCCCAAGCGCTTCAATGACCTCATAGGCATAAGCAATCTCGGTTGATTTGGGAGTGAACGCATCATTGCAATACGCAAGTTGATTCGGATGAACCAGTGATTTTCCATCAAAGCCTAGATCACGCGTCAAGCGGCATGCCATCTCGAAGGAATGCATATCCTTGATATCCACGCTGATGCCGTCAATTACCGCGCGTTTATAAGCGCGCCCCGCCAATAAAACATGCGAAAGCGAATAGTGAAGCGGAATGCGGTCAGGGGTTTTGCGGCCATGAAGCTGGGTGATCAAATCACTGGTCGCCATAATCAGGCAAGCAATTCGGTCTGATGCGGCCGCGATTTCTTCAGCGCGCAGTACCGCAATCGGGCTTTCAATCATCACCATAATCGGCATGTTTTTGCCGCCAGCGCTGTCCAGCACCGCCAGCGCATCATGCACGTCTTCTTTGCTTTCGATGTTGGGAAATAAAATGGCATCGGCACCAATATCAGCGACCGCTTTCACATCATCCACCCCCCACGGCGAATCCAGGTCGTTGACGCGTACGACACGCTCGCGACGGCCATATCCGCCCGTCAGAATACCCTCAACGACTTGTTTGCGGGAGAGCTCCTTGTTGTCCACCAATACCGAATCGCCTAAATCAAAAATAACGGAATCTACTCGCAGCGTTCGTGCTTTGTTCAGAAACCGTGTGAAACAGCCGGGCACATATAGCATTGAGCGTCGAGGGCGAAGAAACGGGTTCATACGGTCCTTATTACCGGGTTGGTGTGGGGTTATTGTTGTAAAGCAGGCTATTCAACAACATGGTTTGGCAGGCTGTATCAGCATGATTAGCTTGGCAAAAACAATTTGTGATTTGTAATAATTTTACGCGCCCGTGTTCTCCAAAGTCAATAACACTTATATCTTATATAAGACATAGGGTATTGGGTTACAATAAAAACATCGTGCTAGCATTGTTAATATCTACAATTTACGCACAACCACTGTACGGCGGCTCAGGTACGAAGATTCACGTGAGACGATCCATGTACAAACACCCACGTACAAAGACCCGCAAAAACTCACTAAGCCGCCGTGCCTTGTCATGCGACACCACATTCACTGCAAAAATAGCCTGATATATCATGTCCAAATCAACGGTTGCTCCCATTCATCCGGCAGGCGTTGGTGCTGGTAATAGCGCTGGCGTCGCGAACTCGGCCGATGCCGCAGCGCCTCCAATAGGTCCGAGCTACCGCCCGCTCTACGATCAAATCAAAATTTTGCTTACAGAAAGTCTGATTGCAGGCGAATGGAAGCCGGGTGATGTCATTCCATCGGAATTTGAACTTGCGGCTCGCTATCGCGTTAGTCAAGGAACCGTGCGTAAAGCGATTGATGCGCTTGCGGCAGAAAATATTCTGATTCGCCGTCAGGGTAAGGGGACTTTTGTAGCTACCGACACGGAGCCTAATATCCAATATCGTTTTTTGCGCATTATTGCAAATAGCGGTGAAAAACATCATCCGACGACACGTTTTATTGATGTTAAACGCGGCAAAGCCTCGTCCGAGATCGCGCAGGTGTTGGGCATTAAATCCGGTGTACCGGTGACCGCCATACACCGGGTTCTGGTATTTGCCGGTACGCCGCTTATACTCGATGAAATTGTGCTGGCGAGTGCCTTATGCCCAGGGCTGACCTTGGCCAAAATTGAGGAATCAAAAGGCTCCATTTACAGTTTTTTTGAAACCACTTACGGTCTGCGCATGATTAGAGCCGAGGAGCGTTTACGTGCGGTCGCTGCCGATAAATTCGCGGCACGCGAACTGGAGGTTGATATGGGCGCGCCGTTACTCAGTGTCGAGCGTATTGCGTTTACTTATGGTGATAAACCGGTCGAGTGGCGGCGCGGTCTGTGTTTGACCCAAGGCTATTCTTACTACAATGAATTGGCTTAACGGTTGACGCGGGCGCGCGTTGATGAGCAGAAATCAGATCGGTCGATGCTGTCAAATGCGTTGTAGATTCATGCAAGCGCCGCTACAAAGATTTTGATGCCCCATCAGTTGCCAGAGTCAGCGCTTCGATAATCCACTGATTAAGGCTTTGTGCCGTCGCGGCGGCTGCGGCGGCGGCTGCGGCGTGTACTTCTGGCGGAACGCGGATGAGCAGTTTTCCGGATGACTGCTTTTCAGGTTTGATTCCCATCGCCGCACAGGAGGCCAAGTAATGATCTATTGCAAACTCGAAGTCTGAGCGCAATTCATTTACACCTGCACCGTGGAATGAAAGCTGTTCACTTAAACCAACTACCATGCCAATAAAAATATGATCGCGCGAATCATAATCAATGCGGGCGGTATAACCTCGATATTTCATAACGTTACGCACGGTAACTCCATAATGGTTTTATAAAATCGATTTTGGGCGGGTTTAAGACAAACGTACGGCAAGGATCTAATAGTATCAAATAATAGTATCAATAGGTAATTTGGTGGTTGATTAATTCGAGCTTATTTCTACTGATAGCGCTTTAGTTGGCCGGGCTAGAATTTTTTATTATATTTTTCAATAAATTAGGCATCAAATTGTCCCAAAGTATCAATTTTTATTGATGCTTAAAACCTTCAATCCGGACGCGTTTTCTCCCACGTTTTTAATTATTTTCCTGTGCAGTAACAATGAATTCAGCTTAAAATTTGGGTTGAAAAGATTGCTTAATTTTGCAGCGCAGCTATAAACAGCCCCGGGTAAACAGCATGCTATAGGCCGCGCTGTTGCCATCGCCAAAAAAGGTAAATGACCATGTCAGCCAGATCGCAGAATCGCCCCAAGGTACGTCTCAAGGTACGCCCGAAATATTACGACCTCAATTTATTTAATTTGCCGCTGCCTGCACTGGTTTCCATTTTCCACCGTATTACCGGCATGGTGATGTTCCTGTTCATGATTCCACTGGCTTTGTATTTGCTCCAAGCCACGCTGAAATCGGAATCAGGATTTAATTTCTGGTCAAACGTGCTCAACTTTCCTTTGGTGAAGCTGATTTTATTGGGGTTTGTATGGGCGTTCCTGCACCATTTTTTCGCCGGCCTGCGCTACTTGTTGCTTGACCTGCATATTGGAGTTACTAAAGCCGAAGCACGCACCTCGTCTATGTGGGTTTTTGCGTTGGGTGCGGTTGCCACGATTTTGTTTGGAGCAAGGATATGGTGAGCATTACTAAAACCGACAAACAACCGGTAGGTGCGCATTACGGCTGGCGCGAATGGCTGGCGCAGCGTGTCACTGCGGTGATCATGGCGCTGTTCGCGATTATAATTTTCGGATTTTTTGTGATTAAAAGTGAAATCAGCTATCAGGACTGGAAGGCGCTTTTCGGCTCGCAATTGTTTCGCGTATTGGCGCTGTTATTTTTGATTTCGGTGTACTACCACGCATGGATTGGGGTGCGAGATGTGTTGATGGATTACATCAAGCCCACGGCGATTCGCGTCACCTTGCAGGTAATGGTGATTTTATCGCTGGTCAGTTTTACGATTTGGTCGATTGCAATTCTTTGGGCGCAGTAGTAGATAACAGCAGTGGGTATGTGTTTCAGGTTTATTCAACGGTAGTAGCAAGTCAGGCGGATTCCCTTGCGCCAGTGGTGGCGAGTGTGGGCGATGTCAAGAGCTAGTCAGTTATTCAGAAAATCTCTTCATTCAAAATCACTCAATAAGGCAATATCGAAATGGCTAATCCAGCATCCATTCCCGTCAGAAAATATGATGCCATCGTGGTCGGTGCAGGCGGCTCCGGGCTACGTGCCGCATTGCAGTTGTCTACTGCAGGTTTAAAGGTGGCGGTACTGTCAAAAGTATTTCCCACCCGCTCCCATACGGTAGCGGCTCAGGGTGGCGTTGGCGCTTCGCTCGGCAATATGGGCGAAGACAACTGGCACTGGCATATGTATGACACTATCAAAGGCTCCGACTGGCTGGGTGACCAGGATGCAATTGAATTCATGTGCAAGAAAGCGCCGGAGGCTGTGCGTGAACTTGAGCATTTCGGCATGCCGTTTGACCGCAACGAAAACGGCACGATTTATCAACGCCCGTTTGGTGGGCATTCGCAAAATTTTGGTGAGAAACCGGTGCAGCGTTCATGCTGCGCGGCCGACCGCACAGGCCATGCGATGCTGCATACACTGTATCAGCGTAATGTGTTTGCGAACACGCAATTTTTTGTTGAATGGATGGCGCTGGATCTGATTCGTGATGCTCATGGTGATGTGCTGGGCGTGACCGCGATGGAAATGGAAACGGGCGAAACCATGATTTTCCAGGCCAAGGCAACCGTGTTTGCGACGGGTGGTGCCGGACGTATTTACGCGTCATCAACCAATGCGTTTATCAATACCGGTGACGGTCTCGGGATGGCCGCGCGTGCTGGCATTCCGCTTGAAGATATGGAATTCTGGCAATTTCATCCGACCGGTGTCGCCGGTGCGGGCGTGCTGATCACCGAAGGCGTGCGTGGCGAAGGTGGAATTTTACTTAACGGTAATGGCGAACGTTTCATGGAACGCTACGCGCCCACTATGAAAGATCTCGCTTCACGCGATGTCGTTTCGCGTGCCATGGCAACCGAAATTAAAGAAGGTCGCGGTGCGGGTCCCAATAAAGACTATATTTTGTTGAAGCTGGATCATTTAGGTCCGGAAGTCATCAATAAGCGTCTGCCCGGTATTCGCGAAATCGCCATGAAATTCGCCAATGTCGATCCGATAAAAGAGCCGATTCCGGTGGTGCCAACCTGTCATTATCAAATGGGTGGCATTCCCACCAATTATCGCGGTGAAGTCGTGATCCCCAAAGACGGCAACCCGAATAGCGTCGTGCCCGGTTTTTATGCCGCGGGCGAAGTCGGTTGCGCATCGATTCACGGCGCGAATCGTCTGGGTACCAATTCACTGACTGATTTGCTGGTGATGGGTAAATCAGCCGGGGATTCAGTGATTGAATTCATCAAACAAAATCCTGAGTACAAAGACTTGCCAGCTGATGCAGGCCAAGCTTCACTAGCGCGTTTGGCCAAGCTTGAAAATCAGCAAAACGGTGAGAATGTTCATGCGGTTGGAGATGCGATGCGCCAGACCATGCAGGCACATTGTGGCGTATTCCGCTTTCCGGATATGCTCACTGAAGGAGTTACAAAAATCAAGGAAGTGGCGGCGCGTGCCGAGCGTTTGGAAATCAAGGACAAGAGCAAGGTTTTTAACACCGCACGGATTGAAGCGCTGGAGCTACAGAATCTGATTGAGGTGGCAGTTTCCACCATGGTCTCTGCTGAGAATCGCAAAGAAACGCGCGGCGCCCATGATCGTGCTGATTTCCATGATCGTCCCGGCTTTGTGAATGGCCGTGATGATGAAAACTGGCTGAAACATTCTCTCTGGTACAAAGGCACGGACAAAATTGAATACAAGCCGGTGAATTTGAACCCGCTGACGGTGGAATCATTTGCACCTAAAGCGCGCACATATTAAATAAATCGTCGAACGATTTTTCGACAATCGATAGATCAAAAATCAGATAGGCAATTTGAAATGAAATTCAATATTCTTCGCTACGACCCTGACCAAGATCAGAAACCGTATTTTAAGGAATACGATATTGCGCTTGAGCCATCAGACCGCATGCTGCTGGATGCGCTGATTCGTATCAAATCAGTTGACGACACGCTGGCATTGCGCCGCTCATGCCGCGAAGGCGTGTGTGGGTCGGATGCAATGAATATCAATGGCAAAAACGGTCTTGCCTGCGTCACCAAAATTTCTGATTTGAAAGAACCGGTGGTGCTGAAGCCGCTGCCGGGTTTGCCGATTATTCGCGACTTGATTGTTGATATGACGCAATTTTTTAAGCAGTATCATTCAATCAAACCGTTTGTTATCAACCACGACACCCCACCTGAAACGGAGCGGCTGCAAAGCCCCACTGATCGCCTTGAACTGGATGGATTATACGAGTGCATTCTTTGTGCATGCTGCTCCACGGCTTGCCCGTCATTCTGGTGGAATCCAGATAAATTTGTCGGCCCGGCGGGCTTGCTGGCGGCGTATCGTTTCATTGCGGATACGCGTGACCAGGCGACCAATGAGCGTCTCGATAACCTTGAAGATCCGTATCGTTTGTTCCGCTGCCACACGATCATGAATTGCGTGGATGTCTGTCCCAAAGGTTTGAACCCGTCGTTGGCGATTGGCAAGATCAAAGAGATGATGGTGAAGCGCGGCGTTTGAGTGAATGCGTGAACGAGTGAAGCTGACTGATTTTCAAACGGCAGTCCCTAACCGCAAACATGCGCAAGCGCTCTGCTGAAAAGAGAATGTGGCGGCGATTGAGCGGATGTGGGTCGGGATAGAGAAATGAAAAAAAATCGCGAACGTAATGTTGTATCGAAGAAAGCAGATTAACTTGAACGAAGCCATAGTCGATGATCGCCGCTTAGACCGTCTGCGCTGGAAGGCGCGGCGAGGCCTGCTGGAAAACGATTTGCTGCTATCCCAATTTCTGGACGCGCAGCTATCGAGTTTGAGTGATGTTGAACTGAACGTATTGGATCAGTTGTTGCAGTTAGGTGATAACGATTTGCTGGATATTTTGATGGGCCGCAAATTGTGCGGCAATCAAAAATGGCAGCCCATGGCAGACCGGATTGTGGCGACATCGGCGGGCAAACTGAATAGTTTAAGTGGCACAAGCAGCGGGAAACACGCAGCTTAATTAGCGGCTATCAATCGTAATCATCAAGCAACTGGGAGAACAAAAGCATGGACGCAAAAGGCAAAGCAGTTCTGACGTTAGCTGACGGCAAGACCTTTGATCTACCCGTATATGGTGGGTCGCACGGGCCTGACGTGATAGATATTCGCAAGCTGTACGCGCAGACCGGCATGTTTACCTATGACCCCGGCTTCATGTCCACAGCATCGTGCAATTCGAATATCACTTTTATTGATGGCGACAAGGGTGAGTTGCTGTATCGCGGCTATCCGATTGAACAGCTCGCCACGCAGTGTGATTTTATGCAGGTTTGTCATCTGTTGTTGTATGGTGATTTACCGACGCCGACGCAGCGCACCGATTTTGTCGGCCGCGTCACCAACCACACGATGGTGCATGAGCAAATGCAGTTTTTCTTGCGCGGTTTCCGCCGTGATGCGCATCCGATGTCGGTGATGACGGGCCTGGTTGGCGCGATGTCGTCGTTCTATCCGGATTCGATGAATTTGCATGACGCGCAGCAGCGCGATATTTCCGCGATTCGTTTAATCGCCAAGCTGCCGACGCTGACTGCGATGGCGTACAAATACACCGTTGGCCAGCCGCTGGTTTATCCCAGTAATGATTTGTCGTACACCGCCAACTTCATGCGCATGATGTTCGCGGTACCAGCGCAGGAATACAAAGTGAATGATGTGTTGACGCGCGCACTGGACCGGATTTTTATTCTGCATGCCGATCATGAACAAAATGCATCTACCTCTACCGTGCGCCTTTGCGCCTCGAGTGGTACCAATCCGTTTGCGGCGATTGCAGCCGGGGTCGCGTGCTTGTGGGGGCCCGCTCACGGCGGCGCTAACGAGGCCGCGCTCAACATGTTGTACGACATTCAGCGCGAGGGTGGGCTGCCCAAGATTGGCGAATTCATTGCCAAGGTAAAAGATAAAGATTCTGGCGTTCGCTTGATGGGTTTTGGCCATCGTGTTTATAAAAATTACGATCCCCGCGCCAAGCTTATGCGTGAGACCTGTTATGAGGTGTTAAACGAGCTTGGGCTGCAGGATGATCCGCTCTTCAAGCTTGCTATGGCGCTCGAAAAAATTGCGCTCGAAGATGACTATTTTGTCAGCCGCAAATTGTACCCAAATGTCGATTTTTATTCCGGCATTGTGCAAAAAGCGATTGGTATTCCGGTGCCGTTATTCACTGCGATTTTTGCATTGGCACGTACTGTCGGCTGGATCGCACAGTTAAATGAAATGATAGCGGACCCTGAATACAAAATTGGTCGTCCGCGTCAGTTGTATGTGGGTTCAACTCGCCGCGACATTGATAAAAATAAATTATAAACCCTAGCAATGGCGGGGTGTTTGAGCCATTATTGGCCCAATCGCCCCGCCAGTAAACGAGTTTTGACACAGGTTCGACAGTTTCAACTTCTTCTGCTATTCCAGCGACATTACCCACATTTCACAGCAGCAACCGCAAAACGAGGTCAACACCATGATGCGCGATTTCCAGCAATCCTCACTTTTTTTTGGCGCAAATGCGCCCTATGTTGAAGAGCTGTATGAGCACTATTTGCTCGACCCTGCCACTGTCCCGGAAGCGTGGCGCAAGCAGTTCGACAGCTTGCCTAACGTCGCGGGCAGTACCGGTAAGGATGTTGCTCATACGCCAATCATTGAAGCATTTGCTGAGCGTGCAAAACTGGGCAGCGGGCGGACTGCATACATAACCGTTGGCGGCAGCACAAGCGGCGGGTCAAATGCTGATGTCAATGAAAAAAAATCGTTCAGGGTGCTGCAGTTCATTCGTGCACATCGGGTGTTGGGCTCACGCCATTCTTCGCTTGATCCCTTGAAGCGTAGTGAACGTCTGCCGGTGCCAGAGTTAGAGCTTAATTATTACGGTTTGACTGATGCCGATATGGAAACAGAATTCGCGTTCGGTTCCTGGCAGGGCGGGATTGCCGGAAGCCTGGAAAAAGCCAAGCTGAAAGATATTGTGGCCGCCGTAAAACGCACCTATTGCAGCTTTGTCGGCGTCGAGTACATGTATATTTCGGCAACCGAACAGAAGCGCTGGATTCAAGGCCGTTTTGAGTCGGCGCAATCACAGCCCAAGCTCACTACTGAAGAAAAACAGTTTTTGCTCGAACGTCTAAGTGCGGCCGAGACACTGGAAAAATATTTGCATACCCGTTATGTCGGGCAAAAGCGCTTTTCACTTGAGGGCGGTGAGTCGCTGATCCCCTTGCTCGATGACATTATTCAGGGCGCAGGCGAGCGTGGCACTAAAGAAGTCGTGCTCGGCATGGCGCATCGTGGCCGCTTAAATGTGCTGGTCAATAGCCTCGGCAAATTGCCGGCAGATCTGTTCAGTGAATTCGAAGGTAAACATCCGCACGAACTCGGCTCGGGTGATGTGAAATATCACCAGGGCTTTTCATCGGATATTCAAACCAAAGGCGGCGGTGTTCACCTGACCCTGGCGTTTAATCCTTCGCATCTGGAGATTGTGAATCCCGTGGTCGAGGGCTCGGTACGCGCTCGTCAGCATCGTCGTCATGATGTGGAAGGCAATGAAGTCATCCCGATTTTGATTCACGGTGATGCCGCTTTCGCGGGGCAGGGCGTGATTATGGAAACCATGGCGCTCTCGCAAACCCGTGGCTTTAAAACCGGCGGTACCGTTCATATCGTCATCAACAACCAGGTGGGATTTACCACCTCGGATACCCGAGACACCCGCTCATCGCTGTATTGCACCGACATCGCCAAAATGATCGAAGCGCCGGTGTTCCATGTGAATGCAGATGATCCGGAATCCGTGTTGATGGTGGGCCGCATTGCGCTTGATTACCGCATGAAATTTCACAAGGATGTGGTCATCGATATGGTTTGCTTCCGCAAGCTTGGCCACAACGAGCAGGACGAGCCTTTTGTTACACAGCCGCTGATGTATAAAAAAATCGCGCAGCATCCTGGCACCCGCAAACTGTATGCCGATCGTTTGGCCGCTGACGGCACTGTCAGTGCCACGCACGGCGATGATCTGGTCACCAATATTCGCACTCGTCTTGATGCAGGCAAAAGCACTAATACCAAAATTCTTTATGGCATCAAGCCGCCACTGGCGGTGGACTGGGCACCCTACCTGGGCAAGGATTGGCGCGAGCCGGCAGACACCACTGTACCGATGGACAAGCTCAAGTTTTATGCAGAACGGCTCACCCAGATTCCATCCGATTTCAAATGTCATATGTCGGTTGAAAAGCTGCTGGAGGCGCGGCGCAAGATGGGCCGTGGTGAGCAAATGCTGGATTGGGGCATGGCTGAAAATTTGGCGTACGCGAGCCTGGTTGCAACCGGCCATCCGGTGCGCATGAGCGGCCAGGATTGCGGACGCGGCACCTTCGCGCATCGGCATGCCGTGATGCATGACCAGAATCGCGAAAAATGGGATTCAGGCACTTATATCCCGTTACAAAACATTCAGGAAAAGCAGGCGAATTTTCTGGTGATTGATTCTTTGCTGAGTGAAGAAGCCGTGCTCGGGTTTGAATACGGCTATTCCACTGCGCAACCCTTCGAAATGGTTATTTGGGAAGCGCAATTTGGTGATTTTGCTAACGGTGCCCAGGTGGTGATTGATCAATTTATTTGTTCCGGTGAAGCTAAGTGGGCGCGCTTATGCGGGCTGTCAATGTTCCTGCCGCATGGCTATGAAGGTCAAGGTCCGGAGCATTCATCGGCCCGCCTTGAGCGCTATTTGCAACTGTGCGCCGAGCACAATATTCAGGTAGTCGTGCCGTCCACGCCGGCTCAGCTATTCCACATGATTCGCCGGCAGGCATTACGTAAAATGCGCAAACCCCTGATCGTGATGATGCCTAAATCGCTACTGCGAAAAAAAGAATCTTCCTCTTCAATGGAAGAATTGGCCAATGGCAGGTTTGAAGTGGTGATGGCGGAAACTGAAAAAATTAACGCGAAAAAAGTGAAGCGCGTGATTGCCTGTTCCGGCAAAGTATATTTTGATCTGGCCGCTGAGCGCGCCAAACGTGAAATCACTGATATTGCAATTATTCGCGTTGAACAACTTTATCCGTTTCCGCATGAAGAATATGCCGAGCAATTAGCGCTCTATCCTAACGCAAAGTCAGTGGTCTGGACGCAAGAGGAACCCAAGAATCAGGGCGCGTGGCATCGCATTCAGCATTACCTGCAGCGCCCGCTGGGCGATGCGCAAACGTTGAGCTATGCACTGCGCGCGTCATCCGCCTCGCCGGCGGTTGGTTATCTGGCGAAGCACACCGAGCAGCAGAAGGAGCTGGTTAATACCGCATTGTCGTTGGAGATTGTGGTGACCGAAAAATAGCGGATCGATTTACAGGCAAGCACTCATCATTGTTTAGTCAACCGATACCAGTTAGTCGTTAGTTGTTAGCCATTAATAAAAGCCGTCATAAAAGTTAAAGGATCATCATATGCAAATCGAAGTCAAAGTCCCTACGCTGTCGGAATCCGTTTCAGAAGCAACCTTGGTAGCCTGGCACAAAAAAGTCGGTGAGGCGGTCAAGCGCGATGAAAATCTCATCGATATTGAAACGGACAAAGTGGTGATGGAACTGCCTGCGCCTGCAGACGGGGTGTTGATCAAGATTGTCCGCGGTGATGCTTCGATCGTGGTGGCCGGCGAAGTGATTGCGATGATTGATACGGAAGCTAAAGTCGCTGCGGTAACGGCAGCAACAGCACCGCCTGTCGCTACGCACGGATTTGTCGCACCTGCTGTTGCACCCGCCGCTGTGGCATCATCAAGCGCGGCCATGAGCCCGGCGGCTGCCAAAATCGCGACCGAAAATAATCTCAATGCGGGCGATGTTGCCGGTACCGGCCGAGGTGGGCGTATTACCAAAGAAGATGTAGTGAATAAAGTTGCGGGTGGCTCGCTAGCTGCCTTGCCTGCCACTTCCCCTGCTACTTCCCTTGCGCCTTCCCCTGCAGCCAAACCCGCTGCTTCAGCCGTGGCGCTTCAGTCCTCGAGTTTGGCAATTGAGCGCAGCGAGCAGCGAGTGCCGATGTCTCGTTTACGGGCGCGCATTGCTGAGCGTCTCGTGCAGTCGCAATCCACCGCCGCGATTTTGACGACGTTTAACGAAGTCAATATGGCTCCGATTATTGCGATGCGCAATTTGTATAAAGACAAGTTTGAAAAAGAGCATGGCGTGAAACTGGGTTTTATGTCTTTCTTCGTCAAAGCGGCTGTGCATGCGCTGAAAAAATATCCGGTCGTCAACGCGTCTATTGACGGCAACGATATTGTTTATCACGGCTTCTACGATATCGGAATTGCAGTCGGGACCGAACGTGGCTTGGTGGTGCCGGTTCTGCGCGATGCGGACCAAATGTCGATTGCCGGTATTGAAAAACAGATTGCGGCATTCGGCCAAAAAGCTAAAGACGGCAAAATGACGATTGAAGATTTATCCGGTGGCACATTCTCGATTTCCAATGGCGGTGTATTTGGCTCGATGCTGTCAACCCCGATCATCAATCCGCCGCAGTCGGCCATACTCGGTGTGCATGCGACCAAAGAGCGTGCGGTGGTCGAGAACGGTGTGATCGTGATTCGGCCGATTAACTATCTTGCGCTGAGTTATGACCACCGGATTATTGATGGTCGCGAGGCGGTGCTGTCATTGGTAGCAATGAAAGAAGCGCTGGAAGATCCTGCGCGTTTGTTGCTGGATATTTAAGCCGCCTTTCCGAGAGTTAAAAGCAGCTGATGGCAAAGTCAAAAATAAAGCCTGCAGTATGGCTGGTGCAGATTTTATTTTTTTTACTCGGCGCGGTACTGACCGGCTTTCTAACGGTGTTAGTAGCCAAGTTTTTGGGGCATTTTATCAACCAGCATTTTGCAGTGGTGCTCGGCGTTGGCAGTGCAGTAGCGCTCACTTTATGGCTCACGCAGCTGGTCAAGAATCCGCCGTTTTTACTAAAGGGTACATCGCCGCTGATTGCTGGTTTTTGTGCTGCGTTGGGGGTGCATATTTCTCGCGTTTGGTTGTCCTAATTTTTCATTTTTATAAACGGTTTTCATCATGAGCAAACAATTTGATGTGGTGGTTATCGGGGCTGGTCCCGGTGGCTATATGGCAGCGATCCGCGCCGCACAGCTGGGTTTTAATGTGGCGTGTATCGAAGGCTGGAAAAATCCCAAAGGTGAAATGGTTTTAGGTGGCACCTGCTTGAACGTAGGCTGCATTCCCTCCAAGGCGCTGCTGGAGTCATCCGAAAATTATGAAAAAATCGAGCATCAGTTTGGTGATCACGGTATCTCGGTGGGCAGCGCCAAAATGGATGTCACAAAAATGCAAGGCCGCAAAGACACTATTGTTGGCAAGATGACCAAGGGCATCGAATTTTTATTTCGTAAAAATAAAATTACCTGGCTAAAAGGTTTTGGCCGTTTTGTTTCGGCTGATGCCGCTTACGTCATTGAGGTCGCAAATGGCGATGTCAAAGAAATGATCGAAGCCAAAAATGTGATTATTGCCACGGGTTCCAAAGCACGTCATCTGCCCGGCATTCCCGTTGATAACATCCATATCTGTGACAACGAAGGTGCGTTGACATTCGGTGCGGTGCCCAAACGTCTGGGCGTGATTGGTGCGGGTGTGGTGGGTTTGGAACTGGGCAGCGTTTGGCGGCGTTTGGGTGCAGAAGTCACCGTGCTAGAAGCAATGCCGACGTTCCTCGCGGCCACCGATGAATCGATCCAGAAAGAAGCCTGGAAAGCCTTTACAAAAGAGCAAGGCATGAATATCAAGCTCGGGGTGAAGATCGGTAAAGTTACGCAGAAAAAAACTGGCATTACCGTTGAATATACAGATGACAAAGACCTCGTGCAAAAGCTGGAATGTGATCGCTTAATTATTTCTGTCGGGCGCACCCCCAATACCGACGGGCTGGGCGGTGAAAATATCGGTCTCAAAATAACTGATCGCGGCATGATTGAAGTCGATGATCATTGCAAAACCAATCTGCCCCATGTCTATGCGATTGGTGATGTGGTTCGTGGGCCGATGCTGGCGCACAAAGCCGAGGATGAGGGTATGGCGGTGGCAGAGATGATCGCGGGGCAGCAACCGCATATTGATTTCAATACCATTCCGTGGATTATTTATACTTCGCCTGAAGTTGCCTGGGTCGGCAAGACTGAGCAGCAATTAAAAGCAGAAGGCGTTGAAATAAAAGCGGGCCAGTTCCCGTTTATGGCCAACGGTCGCGCACTGGGGCAGGGCGAACCTGGCGGTTTTGTGAAGATTATTGCGGACGCTAAAACGGACCGCATTCTCGGCGCGCACATCATCCATGCGCATGCCTCCGAGCTGATTCAGGAGCTGGTGGTGGCGATGGAATTCAAGGCGGCGGCAGAGGACATTGCCCGCATTGTGCACGGACATCCCACCTTGTCGGAGGTCGTGCGTGAAGCCGCGCTGGCGGTGGATAAACGTGCGATGAATATGTGAAGTGTAAAGTCAAATCCCAGAGCGGCGTTTGAGCCATAAATGCCCCAAAAACCCCGCCAGTGCTAGTGTTTGTTTTTAAGAGTGTCTCTCATATCTCCAGCAGCTGCGACTAACCGATGTTTTTTATTTTCCCTGCCGATGAATGCAGCATTGCCCAATATTTCCGGTGAAACCAATGACGCTGAACTGATCGAGGCGTCAAATCCGCTTGAGTGGTATTGGAAATTTTCGCAGGCGAGCGATTTCGAATCTGATCCTGCCCAGCTGGCGGTGTTGCAGCATCTGGAGCGGCTGCACGGTGATCTGGAAAAGTATCGTCAATATCGTCAAGGCCCGGTTAACCGGCTGGTAACTAATTTTGGGGGCGGTAAAAAACCACCGCGCGGGCTCTATATCTGGGGCTCGGTGGGGCGCGGTAAATCGCTGATGATGGATGCGTTTTATAACGTTTGTACGCTGAAGCGAAAACGTCGCGTGCACTTTCATGAGTTCATGCACGAGCTCCATGCTGCACTGCAGGCCCATGCCGGTGAAGAAGATCCGCTTGATGCTATTTCGGATACTATCGCACGCCAATTACGTCTACTTTGCTTTGATGAATTTCATGTTAGCGATATTGCGGACGCGATGATCCTCGGCCGCTTGCTGGAGCTTTTGACCGACAAAGGCGTGGTGCTGGTGTTGACTTCAAACTATCCGCCCGACGATTTATATCCGAATGGTTTGCAGCGCGCCCGCTTTTTGCCGACCATCGAAATCCTGAAACGCGAATTGGAAGTCATTGAAATCGGCGGCAGCCGTGATCACCGGCGTCGTATTCTGGAATCCATGCCGGTTTATCACACGCCTCTCACAGCCGCCGCCGAACAAGCCCTGGCGCGCGCCTTCGACGCCATGTCGAGAGCCAGCTATAAAGCCAACGGCACCATCGAGATCAGCAATCGCGAGATGATTTATATTCGTCGCGCCAAAGGGGTGGTGTGGTTCAGTTTTGATGAGCTATGCGTTAAAGCACATTCGCAAATGGATTACCTGGCCATCGCCAGTCAATATCACACCGTGCTGATTTCTGGTATTCCGCAGTTGCATGCCAAAAGCCGGGCGGATGTGGTGAGGCGTTTTACCTGGCTCGTCGATGTGTTTTATGATCAACGTGTAAAGCTGATCTGTAGCGCCGCTACCGAGCCTGAGCAATTGGTGGTTGACGATCGCAATATCAGCAGCGCCAGCAACGGTAGCAAGGTGGCAGCTGCAGCTCAACGAGCAGGCGGTAGTGCGAGTAGTATGGTCTCCGCCGAGTTTGGTCGCACCGCATCACGCCTTCGCGAAATGCAATCACGAGAATATTTTTCTCGTAAACACGCTTCCGCCGACGATCCTTCGGTGCTTGAGCATAATTAGTTTTTAAAAGGCTGCAACATGACAAGCTTCAAAGGTATTTTGCTGAACAAATCTGATGCAGGCTTTAGTGCAGGCGTGGCCGATATTGCTCAGGACCGTCTGCCCGAAGAGGGTAATGTGGTTGTCCGTATCGCTTACTCGACAATCAATTACAAAGATGCATTGGCGATCACCGATAACGCCCCGGTGGTGCGTAAATGGCCGATGGTGGCCGGTATTGATGGTGCGGGTGTGGTCGAATCAAGCAGCCATGTTGCGTGGAAGCCGGGCGATAAAGTCATTCTGAACGGTTTTGGGGTGGGCGAAAATCATTGGGGTTGCCTGGCGCAATATGCGAAATTAAACGGCGATTGGCTGGTGCGGCTGCCTGATGCATTTAGCTTTAAGCAAGCGATGGCCATTGGCACGGCCGGATACACGGCCATGCTATGTTGCCTGGCGCTAGAACGTCATGGCGTTAAACATGGGCAAGGCGAGATTTTAGTCACGGGCGCATCCGGTGGCGTGGGCAGTATTGCTCTATCAATTTTGTCATCATGGGGTTATGAGGTAGTGGCCTCCACCGGAAAAATGCATGAAGCCGAATACTTAAAAACCCTCGGTGCCAAAGAAATCATTGGCCGTGCTGGGCTGTCGGTCACAAATAAACCTTTGCAAAAAGAACGCTGGGCGGGCGTAGTGGATTCGGTTGGCTCGCACACACTCGTTAATGCCTGTGCGCAAACAAAATATCGTGGCGTAGTGGCTGCCTGCGGTCTGGCACAGGGCGCAGATTTTCCGGCCACGGTGATGCCATTTATCCTGCGTGGTGTAGTACTAGCCGGTGTAGACAGTGTCTACCAGCCACTTGATACACGTATGGATGCCTGGGCCCGACTCGCTACCGATTTGGATCGTGCTAAGTTGGATTTCATTACCAGCACTATTAAATTGGGTGAAGCGATTGATCAATCAGCCGCCGTGCTCGCCGGAAAAGTGCGCGGGCGTTTAGTGGTGGATGTGAATGCCTGATTTTGTATTAGCTTTGCGGATGTATGAATCAGATGCATGAAGTGACTGGATAAAGTAACTGCACAAACTAAATCCATAAGCTAAACGCGTTTTTGCTGGGTGTACAATAATTTCGTAATTCATTTCCATGCCTCATATTTACTGCATACAACATGTCCTCAAAATCAACCACGCCTGAAAAAGACCCTTTTGATCTGGATTTCACCCAGCTTCTTGATCCGCAGGTGACTGTACCTGAGCCATTGCCCACGCCCCAGCAGCAGCTAGTGCTGAACGACGAAGCTGTGATTGGAGAATCCAAACTCACCAGCAACGGCTATTTTGTACGGATTAATGAAGCCGCGCCCAAACGTCCGCCCGTATCGGCACCACCGATGGTTTTAGTGATCGAGGATGACGAAGTCACGGCAATGCTGTTAACAAGAATTCTGAAAGCAAATGATTTTCGCGTCTTTCACGCGGCCAACCGGGCCGACATTCTGACCGGCATGAAAGCCGCTCCCGACCTGGTAATTCTGGATGTGTTGATGCCAGACGCCAACGGTTTTGATATTCTCAACCGTATTCGCGCGCAGCCCAAGTTGGCCGATTTGCCGGTACTGATGTTGACCAGCCTGGGCGCGCTGGACGATATTCTCAAAGGCTTGAAACTAGGCGCAAATGGATACCTGACTAAACCCGCAAAATCGACCGCACTGCTTGATGCCATAGACCAGGTTTTATTCTGAAATGCTTTTTAAATGACGGGTTGAAATGATGTCGCGAAGTGGTTCTTATAAACAATTTTACGAACGCTCCATCAACCAGCCCGATACATTTTGGACGGAACAAGCCGCGCGGATTGAATGGGTAAAACCGTTTACGCAAGTCTGCGATTTTTCCAACCCACCTTTTGCAAAATGGTTTGTGGGCGGCGAGACCAATCTTTGCTATAACGCGATTGATCGCCACCTCGTCAGCCGTGCCGACCAGAACGCGCTGATATGGATCTCGTCCGAGGTTGAACAGCAGCGAATCTTCACCTACCGGCAATTGTTTGACGAAGTGAATCGCTTTGCCGCGATCCTCAAATCATTGGGCGTTGGCAAAGGTGACCGCGTCCTCATTTACATGCCGATGATTCCAGAGGCGGTGTTTGCGATGCTGGCAACGGTGCGTATTGGTGCCATACACTCGGTGGTATTCGGCGGTTTCGCTGCGGCCTCACTCGCCACCCGTATAGACGATGCGCGGCCCAAAGTCATGATCACGGCTGACGCGGGTTCGCGTATGGGTAAAGTGATTCCGCTCAAACCACTGACCGATGAATCGATTCAGCTGTCCCAATATCCCCCCAAACACGTGGTGATCGTAAATCGAGGCCTCGATAAAGCGATTCACTATATTCCGGGTCGCGATATGGATTATGTGGCGCTATGTCATCGTCATCATGGTGAGGTAGTGCCTTGTGAGTGGGTGGAATCTAGCCATCCCAGTTATATTCTCTACACCAGTGGCACCACCGGCAAACCCAAAGGCGTGCAGCGCGATACCGGTGGCTATGCGGTTGCGCTGGCGGCCTCGATGCCCCATATCTTTGCCACCAAACCGGGTGAAACATTTTTTTGTACATCCGATATTGGCTGGGTGGTGGGGCACTCCTATATTATTTATGCTCCGTTGATAAATGGCTCTACCACCATCATGTACGACGGGCTGCCGATACGCCCCGATGCCGGTATCTGGTGGAAAATTGTTGAAGACTACAAAGTGTCAGTGATGTTCTCGTCACCGACGGCCGTGCGGGTTCTGAAAAAACAGGATGCTGCATACCTAAGCCGATACAACACTAGTAGCCTGCGCTATCTCTTCCTGGCGGGTGAGCCGCTGGATCAACCCACCAGCGACTGGATCGAAAAAGGTCTGGGCGTAAAGGTGATTGATAATTATTGGCAAACCGAAACGGGGTGGCCAATTCTGTCTGCGGAACCGGGCATTGAGGAAACCCGACGGAAGTTGGGCTCACCCAGCTTTGCAAGCTATGGTTACACCATGAAACTCAAACAAGAGGAAACCGGCCTGGGCGTCGCGCCAAATGAAAAAGGTGTGCTGTGTATCGTACCGCCGCTTCCGCCCGGCTGTATGAGCACTATCTGGGGCGATGATAGGCGCTTTGTTAAAACTTATTTTGGCAGTTTTAAAGATGAACAGGTCTATACCACCTTCGATTCTGCCATCTGCGATGCAGACGGCTATTATTTTATTATGGGTCGCACCGATGATGTGATCAATGTGGCAGGTCATCGTCTGGGCACGCGGGAAATTGAGGAAGCGATTCAGGCCCATCCGAATATTGCTGAAGTGGCCGTAGTCGGTGTGGCTGACACACTCAAAGGGCAGGTGCCGATAGCCTTTGCAGTAGTCAAGGATGTTTCAAAAACTGCCACACCAGAACTGGCCGCACAACATGAGAAAGCCGTGATGGCGACGGTTGATCATGAGCTCGGCGCGATCGGTCGGCCTGCGCGGGTGTATTTTGTGACGGCGCTGCCCAAAACGCGCTCCGGCAAATTATTGCGCCGTGCCATACAAGCGATTTGCGAAGGGCGTGATCCGGGCGACTTAACCACGATAGAAGACGCCAGTGCGCTTGAGCAAGTATGCAATGTGGTTGCCGGTAGCGTTCTTTTCGACCTTGCCCCTGATACGGCACGCAGGGTCGCTCCGACGGTTGCTCTTTAGGTCGTTCCTAAAGCGGCTTTATCCGTTTGAAAAAAGATGCATCTTATCTGGTGCCTGATTTGCTGGCCCCGAATCTAAAACTTGTTTTTTGCGGCACTGCACCGTCAACAGCATCTGCTAAAGCAGTGGCGTATTATGCAAAATCCGGCAATCGATTCTGGCCTTCATTGCATGAAGTCCGAATCACCCCTCATCGGTTTGCACCGAAGGATTATCCACAGCTGCTCACATTGGGCGTTGGACTTACAGATTTATGCAAAGTGCATGCGGGTACTGACGCGCAATTGCCAGCAGATGCTTTTGACGCATCATCTTTTAAAGCCAAAATGCTTCGTTACCAGCCACGGATAATTGCTTTTACCAGTAAAAATGCGGCTCAGATATGGCTGGGGCGTCCTGTTGAGTATGGTTTGCAAAAAGATCGGCTGGGACAAAGCCGACTCTTTGTATTGACATCGCCCTCGGGTCTGGCAACACGCTTTTTTGATATTGAGATATGGCGCACGCTGGCACAGCAACTTAACAAGGTTTAAAACTGCTCATTTTTAAAACGCCTGCTCTGCTTTCACATCAATGTTTTCAGGCAGGTCGCGCATAGATCCATATGTTCGTGCATAAACCCATGTGAATTCTGCGCCGATCAAAAAAATCTGCGCCGAGTAATACACCCATACAAGAATCACCGCCAAGGAGCCCGCCGCACCGAATCCAGAAGCGATCCCGCTGGTGCCGATATAAACCCCGATTAAAAATTTGCCAATCGTGAATAAAAAAGAGGTCACCAGTGCGCCAATCCACACATCTTTCCATTTGACTCGCACGCGTGGCATGAGTTTGTAAATCATCGCAAAGATGATGGTCGAAAGCACAAAGCCGAACGCCAAATTAATTATTTGCGCCAGCGCTTCCCAGCCCTGAAAAACAGGCCCCCACCATTTTCCCAGCGCGCTTACCACTGCACCCGCCACCAACGAAACCATTAGCAAAAATGCAATGCCTAAAATCATGCCTAGCGAGAGCAACCTCGCGCGTAATAGGTGCCAAATACCACCGTTTTTCTGTTTGACGGGTGCGCGCCAGATGCGATCAAGCGCATTCTGCAGTTCACCAAAAACGCTAGTTGCACCGATCATAAGCAGCGCAATGCCAATAATACTGGCGCTGATACTTTGGGCGGGCTTATTCAGTTTTACTAATAGTGACTCAAGTGCTTGGGCGGCGCTATGACCCATTAAGGTGCTCAGTTGAGCAAAAAGCTCACCTCTAGCTGCTTCCTCACCAAATACCAGACCGGCAATCGACATCACAATAAGTAGCAGTGGCGCCATCGAAAAAATCGTGTAATAAGAAAGTGCGGCACCCATACTGGGTGCCGCATCATCAACCCATGCGTTTCCCGCTTGGGCAATGAGAGCAAATGATTTTTTTAAAAACCGCGTCGACAACATCATCGGATGGTTAAATAAGCGGCCGGTTTGCGAGGACGTTCATGCACCCATTCATGAAACTATCTTCGCGGCCGAGCTGGCATACGATCCTGATATGTCCGATCTTTTCCGGCAGCTGGGTGGCTTGATACGGGATTGTGTATTTTGTCGCTGTCTGCGTCGTCATCATGATCATCATCCTGATGATCGTCGCTGGTTACCAGTCCTGATTTGCCATACGTCTTATCATGCCGACTACGGATTTGATGGTGCTGCTGATGAGTCTGATACGAGTACAGATCATTGCGGTCATCGCGCTGCCGATCAGGGCTGCGACCGCGTGAGTCGTTTGACGCTATTTGCTTTTCCGGTATGGTTGAATTGGGGTCGTAATTTTCATCAGCGTGATTCATGAAGGAATCTCCATTATGAGTGGCAGGATTAGAATATGAAATTTTTACTCATTGTTTAACAATTATTACTTTATTTTCCCCAATTTTTGCTGCCAAAGATGTAGGAAAAACAGCCAATGAAACGTTAGCCTTTAAACGATTCGTTACCCTTTATACCCTGGCCGCAGAAACTATTCGCCTACATAGAAATGCAGTTATAGCCGACTTTCTACCTGCTGAAATTTGAAGATACTATAGCCGTTTTCAAAAAATTTTGATGTAAAAGGCTCTTATGTTGACTCTGGATACTCATGTTTTAATGCGTGTGGTACAAATAAATGATGAGCCATGTCGGCTTCCGCTGAACAGCGGCTTTAGCGAGAGCACTGCGTATCGGATGCTAGGCATGTTTAATCCCTCTGAAACTTCGGATGCGTATTTCATACTTTCAAATGATCGTGATGAAATTTGGTATATCTGCAATCGTGATCTCAGCACTGTTGGTGTGCTGGATGACTTTCGGGGTTTTCGCGTGCCGCTAGACCTGATTGCGCGCATCAAAGATGGCAGTTCAGTTGCTGGTGCTGCTGACACTAGCACTAGCACTAACACCAACAATCAAACCCATTAATGATTAAAAATGCGGACTGGGTCGGTTGGTTGGCGGGACTGATTCTTCTCGCAACCGTCGGCGCACAGGTTTTTACGCAATGGAAGGCGGGAACTATCAAGGCCTTTCGCGATGGCTTTTCATCGGGCAGATCGCCGCCTCTATTGGCTTTGTTATCTATAGTTGGGCAGTTTGAAACTGGGTGTTTGTAGTGACCAATTTTTTATATTGATAACGGCTTGTCTGGGACAAATCATTTTTTTGCGCAGTCGTGACAAGGCAGGTTTAACCAAAGATACGAAAGTAGGGGTAATCGTAGACGCAAACGCAAATTCAGCGGCGGCTTCCAACGTTGCGCTGCAAGCCAGGAAGGTGCATAAAAATCATGACAGAACTTGAAGGGGGCTCCACCGTTATTACGTCAGGTACACAATAGCTCGCGGATTTTTCGGACTGTCGCTGTGACACGACTCTGCTTAGCAATGCAGCAGAACTGGAACTGCGGTCCATGGCAATCTTCAACGCGGCCAATCTACAAATAATGGGTCGTGTGTTCCATCAGTTTTAGCCGGTCGGTGCCACGGGCCTTATCTTGTTGGCTGAATCACATCTTGTTATCCACACGTGGTCAGAGCTGGGCAGCGTCGCAATTGATTTATGTATTTGTAATTTGACTGAAAATAATACTTATAAAGCGGAAACAGTTTTTCGGCAGTTAATTCATTTGTTTAAGCTGGCCACTTATACGCATCTACTTATATACAGGCGATTCGCTGGTACGGATGTCCTTCTGGCGTAACCGCATGGTTCACAACTTACTCGCCTATCCCTATCTTGGCCCGAAATTATGTTATAGGCAAACGCCTACAAAAATATTCACAGCATGCCGACTATATGAGATTCATCGCTTCTCTATATTGCAATAACATCTTTAATCATTGTGGTAAACGGTGAATAATTAATATTCATATTAAATACTTGCATTAAAAAAAGCCCGAAAAATTCGGAATTTTTTGCGTTTTTAAATAAGCAATATTAGGAGAGAATTTATGAATAGCGTTGCATCGACCTGCTATAAATCTCAACCAGAATTTACGCTCGGCACAACAGGTCACGAGGCCAACAGTTCAGGGGCGTCATGGGCTGCCGTTTTGGCGGGCGCATCAAGGTGCTGAATCGCATAGGATTGGAGAAGCGGTCGTGTGAATGTTACGCAGTGGTCAAAGCAGAATATGATCGGCTGCTTCCATTGAAGATAGTCACCTAACTTATAGATTATGATTTATCAATATGTCTATTTCTACCGAATTTGGCCGTTCAAGGATCAGCTGATATGAAATTTATTAATTTTTATTGCCCAACAAAATTGTCGTGTGCAGAGCTGCCAATATGAAAACCATTCCAATCGCGGATTCGATCCAGGTTGCAGGGGATTCGAATGCGCTCACAAAAGTGCTTGAAGAAAACGAGCACATAAAAGAGTTGGTTGAAAATTCAGCAGACGAGCTTAAATCGGTAAATGCGGTGCTCAAGCAAGGACTAACCGATCAAAATCTTTCATCAGCGGCCGAAAAAGGCATTGAGAACGCGATCGCTAAAAATGACGAGGTCGAAGAAAAGGTGAGAGATGCGGCTGAAAAGCTATCTGCTGTAAATCTTGCTTTAGAAAGTGAGGTTAGAGATCGCACTATGCTGGATCATCGATTTGCGGCGTTGACAGAGCAGGAAGAAGCGGCGCGCCATGCTGCGTTTCATGATGTGCTGACGGGCTTGGCGAATCGCGCGCTGTTTTACGACAGGGTAGAGCAGGGTATCGTCAAAGCGAAGCGACACCGCTTGGCTTTAGCGGTAATATTTTTGGACTTGGACCACTTCAAAATTATCAACGACTTGCACGGACACGATGCGGGCGACTACGTGTTGCAAACGATTGCGCAACGACTCAAAGAAAGTTGTCGCCGCGATGACACGGTTTGTCGTCTGGGCGGCGATGAGTTCCTTTTTCTTTTAAACGAGGCTGGAGATGAAACTAATATGGCCGGTGTAGCAGAAAAATTTATCCAGACAATTAGAATGCCCTACATTTTTAGTAATGATGGTCGCACAATTAATGTTTTAGTCGATGCGAGTATGGGTATCGCTATATACCCACAGGATGGCACGACAGTCGAGATGCTGATCAAAAATGCAGATATCGCCATGTACCGTGCTAAGCAAAACAAGTCCGGCTATTTATTTGCTCAACAGCCGGTCCATGGATTGCCCACCGAACTAAAAAGCCCAGAAATCGGTAACGTTAAATAATCCTGATATGTTGCGCGATTTTTTAATTTCCCATCGACAGGTGTTGATCCAACGCTGTAAGGCCAAGTTGGCAGAAAGACTCGAGCCATCCAAACCTCTCCCCGTAGTCGATCAGGGCGTTCCGTTGTTTCTTGAACAGTTGGTCAATAAATTGAGCGTTGAACAATTGATTAACCCGCGGCAGACTGCGGAGCGCCAGCATTCATCCGCGCTGGCGGTAACCATGTTAAATAGCGACGCTGCATTGCAGGGCAGTGAAATGTTGCGGATTGGTTTTGCGATAGATCAAGTCGTTCATTACTACGGGGATGTTGGTCAATCAATCACCGAGTTGGCCATCGAGGAAAAGATGCTCATTGACACAGACGGATTTCGCATCCTGAATCGTTGTCTGGATGATGCAATTGCCGACGCGGTAACATCGTTTTCCCACGCCCAGCAGAATCGGACAGGCAGCCAAGCGCAGACGACGCGTTCCAGCCCGGACATTTTTAACGATAACCACCGAAGACTGATTGACATTGCAGAGCAGGCATTTTTTGCGATCAAGTCTGGCAATGTAGGATCAGGCGGAGCGACAAGCATGTTGCTTATGCACACCTTTACTGAATTAAGTTCGCTTGTTGCACGCACCGTGGTGCAAATCAGAAAAGAGTCCAACTTTCAGTAACTCGCAGTGCGGTTACCATAGCGGTAACTAATGAGCCATGCCGGATGCGAGCAACGCCACTGTTTCCACATCCACCGCACACCGGATTTTTCCGCTTATCAAGGCTCCTTTAGTCAAAATCGACGGCGTCCAACTCAACATTGACATCAGCGGTGCGGATACTGCAGGCCGCATGGCGAGATGTGCGAATAGAGCAGCAATGCGCAAGCGCGGTGCAAAGTGGCGACGCCAATCTGCCCTATATTGATTTCCAACTTCGCGATGCCATGCAGCTTTGGCAACAATGCCTTGTCCCTGTTTGGTAAAAATCAGATGAGAGCACAGCAACCAGGCGGACTGTATGGCCATGCTGATACCTTCACCAATGATCGGGTGTGCTTCGCCCGCTGCATTGCCAATTCGAAAATGCTCATCGTCGTAACGCAGGCGAATGCCAGGGGCAATGGGCCCGGATGCCAACCATTCACCCTCACGCCTGGCAGGCCCCAGCGCTTCAGCGACGCCACGACAATCCTGTTTTAAAGCGTTTTCAACGACATCACCTGCGCGCATACCGGGCGCTTCATGTCGAAGCGCTTCAAGACGATCAGAGCGAATGCAGCAGGCCAGTGTGGTGATACCATCTCCCGCCACAACCATGCCGCCATAACCGCCTTTAAATGAGAGCACGGGCAACAAACCATTAATCAGAGCAGAGCCCCGAAAATTCGCCTTAAAGGCAAACAGATCGCTAGGACGACGGCCCAGCCGCCGTGTTGCACGCCCTGATAGTAATGATTCCCAAGACCCATTGGCGGCGATCAGGACCGGCGCCCGCAAGATTTCTCTTTTGCCAGATGCAATTGAGCGAATCTCGCAGCGATGATCGCCAGCAAGACCTTCCATCGATTCAACTGTCCACGGTTGCAACACGATGGTCCCTGCCAAACGCGCCTGTTCCACTAATAGGGTATCAAAGGTTTCGCGGCCCAGTGCTCGACCCCAGGTGTGGCGCGGAAGTTCAGCGGGGGGCAGCTTGGCGATGATAGTTCGCTCGCGCTGCATGAGTGCGACCTGATGCAAGGGCGGGCCCGCATGGGCATCAAACTCAATGCCGATGCCAAGCGCCTCAAGCAATGGCAAGTTGCTGGCGGCAATACATTCGCCGCAAACCTTGCGTCTTGGAAAGCGCTGCTTTTCGACTAGCGCAACTGACCAGCCGGCTCGCGCCAAAAGGATTGCAGCAGTTGAGCCGGCAGGCCCCGCACCGATGATGATGGCATCAAAGTTGGTTTGCATTAAATTCTCCGTAATGGTGAAGTTGCTGGCGTTCACCCTTAAAGCAATGGCTGAAAAGCCCGGCAGAATATTCACGCAGACTCCACTGCGGCTGCGCAGGCCACAGTGCAGTAATCTCCGTATCCCGAAAGCCTGCACGCACACTTAGCACGGCGTCTTCACGGGTTACCGCGTTTACGCCGAGCGCACCGATCAAATGACTGCCAGCCAGTGCAAACCATCCCCTGCTGGGTTCACAAGCGAAGAAACAGTCAGCGCGTGATTCGATCGAGCTTAGCAGCATGACCAGCTGCGCACCCTCAAAATGATGCAGGAAGAGATTCACCATAATCAGATCCCATCGAGGCGATAAGTGAGGCTCCAACCTCATGTTGGTATTTGGTTTAGCCCAATCGAGCACATCCATTTTTGTTGAGGTCGCAGCCCATCCGAGCGCCGCGTAGTCCGCGATGGTTGTCGGCTTGACGAGAGCCTGTTGATCGAGCAGTGTCAGATCGATCAAAGGGTGTTTTTCATTTTTATGTATGTTCGCCGTGGCGATGTTCTTCAATGCTGCTGCGACCGAAAGCATCAAAGTGCCGTCGCCCGCACCGAGCTCAAGAATGCGCAGTGCCTTGACCTCTCCGCAGCCATTCGAGTTTATTGGCTCTTCTAATTCTTTATTGTTGCGTGTCAGGATGAGTTTGCGAAGCATACCCAAAATGATCTTGCGGGTACCCATCACGCGGTGGACGAGCTGTAGATCACGTCGGGATTGGATAGCGTCCGGATTATGCGTGTCCAGATGATCCAGCGTTTCGGCGACAACGATTCTCGGCATGGTCATGAAATGCATATCAGCATGATGGCGAGCTATGCTGCCGGTCGCGGAGCATCACTGCACCTCAAGCAATGCACCATGTGAGCTAAAGCCAGCACCAAATGCAGAAAGCCACCAATAACCACCCGGAGCATTGTCATCAAGCGCGGCCCTGAGAACAAAAAACACAAATGCGCTCGATAGATTCCCATATTCCAGAAGTGTCGTCGAGCTGTAGCGCAAGTCCTGCGGTTGAAGATCAAAGCGTCTCTCTACAGCCAACAGCACATCGCGTCCTCCTGCATGCATGATCCAGGCTTTGATATCCGCGTTTACCAGGTCACAACGCCTGAGTACTGTATCGAGCACGCGTGCTGCATGCTCGGCCGCCAGCATGGGTACGCCGCGCGTCAGAATATTACGAAGCATGCCACCGCGATGCTCAAACTTCAGCGCGTCCCGGTGCGCTGGTTCCATTAGAGAAGCGCCGTCTTTCCATTCGATGCGCCGATTTGATTCATTGGGCGTAATTGATAGCACGGCAGCCCCGGCGCCATCGCCAAAAAGGCACGCGCTGATGATCACGCCAGGATCATTGTCCAAATACATTGCCGCGCTACTGACTTCAACGCAAACTGACAAGACTCGCTGGCAAACGCCCGCACGCAGCAAGGCGTAACCAAGCTGCAAATTAGGCAACGCCGCCGCGCATCCCTGACCGACTAAATCAAATGCTTGAATATCGTGTCGAAGACCGATTCGCTCAACCACGTAGCCGGATAGACCTGGGCAAAGGTAGCCTGTACAGGTGCTGACAACAATGGCGTCAATCTCGTCTGCATTCATGCCGGCATCAGCCAAAGCTCGTTCAGCCGCTGCAGCAGCCAATCGAGGAGCGTATTCGAGAAATCGTTTAGCGAGTGTATCGGGATCAATACAAAACACGTCGCCCAGTGAATCAACTGCGAGCCGCCGTGCTTCAATGCCATTCTCGCGTTGCAGCACCGTTTTCGCGACGAAGCGCGAACGTGCATCAAGCCGGGAGAACCACTCGGATTGCTGAAACGCTGTTAGGCATTCGGATTTGGTGTAACGGGTCTCAGGGGTCGCCGTACCGATCCCGCAAATAAACATCGCGTGCGGTACCCTAATTCACGGCTTGCGTTGATACGGCTAATGCGGCTGCCTGGCGACAAGCTGTCGCACAGTTGCGACATGCTTGATCAGATTGTCGACACACCTCAACATCATGCTTCATGGATTCGTTTGCGCATATTTCGCAAACGCGTGCACAACTTTCGCAAATGATGTGTGCCACCAAACTTGAACGCGCCATTGCTCCTGCTGCGGTACGACAAATCGCTGCGTAGTCAACATGGGCTCGCATACAGGACGCCATATCGGGTGAACGTTGTTCACACAAACAGGCGCTAAAAAATTCATCACATGCATTTGCGCATTGATTGCATGCGTCAATATTGGATGAAAATTGATCGTAAGTCATAAATTATTTTTAATATTGCCTGTTTGGAATCAGTGTTGAAAATGCGGTAGTGCTTGTTTCTACTTTGGTGGAAAAAAGGGGGTGGAAGAAGGAAGTTGAAAGGAGAAAATTCTTAATATCTGTGTTCTTGAATTTACGTTTTAGTCTTAACTAAACACAACATCCTAGGCGCAGGCAATATGTAGACTTTGTTCGATAACGAACATAGCGTAATATTTTTTTAACAGTTTGTGACCGTAATGCAATAAATCACTTTGGGTAACTGTTGTTTAAATGATCCACAGTATTAGGCAAGACGTGTCGCATCCATTGAACAATAAGGCACCTTCAACGGCACGTCCAGCGGAAAAATAAAAAAAGCGTATTAAAAGGTTTTTGTTTTTTTGTTTTTATGTACGCTCTCGCACTGAATATTAAAATAATTTTTATTATCCTAAATCGTCATTTGTTAAGTTTAATTTAATGGATTCGCTAAATTTCGTATTAGTGGCTTCAGATTTATTCATCCTGCAAAATACTAAAGCAAAGGAAAATTTTAATGAATCATCTGCAAACATTTTCAAATTCACCGGTCAAGGCATCCAGCATCATTGGCACGGGCGTTGTTAATTCCACTGGAGAAAGTCTGGGTGACATCAAGGAGGTCGTGATTGATCCCGCGTCCGGTATGGTCGTATACGCGGTCGTATCTTTTGGCGGATTTCTGGGCTTGGGTGAAAAGCTGTTCGCCATACCCTTTACTACTTTCAAATACAATGCGGCAGAAAACCAATATGTACTTGAAATTTCAAAGCAAAGATTGGAAGCCGCACCCGGATTTATTCCCGATAAATGGCCATCTATGGCCGAAGAAAAATGGCATCGTGATGTTTATTCCTACTACGAGCGTCCGCCTTATTGGGAATAAGTCACACCATCAGATGTTTTTACTTCATTAAAAAATCCCC
>JANYDB010000073.1 GCA_025359985.1 Burkholderiales bacterium
CCGTGATCCATGATCACGATCCGGTCGCACAGGCGCTCGGCCTCTTCCATGTAGTGGGTCGTGTAGATAATCGCTTTGCCCCGCGCTCTAAGGGCTTCAAGGTTATCGAAAATCGCATTGCGGCTTTGTGGATCAATGCCGACGGTCGGCTCATCCAGAATCAGCACATCCGGGTCATGCACCAGCGCTGCTGCGATATTGAGACGACGTTTCATGCCGCCCGAGAAGGTGGCCGGTTTATCATTTGCCCGATCGGCCAGGCCGACTAATTCAAGTGCGGCGTGAGTGCGTTGCTTTAAGCTCTCGCCTGCTATGCCATAAAGTGCGCCGAATAATTCGAGGTTATGGATGGCGGACAGCGTTTCATAAAGCGCAATATCCTGTGGCACTAGGCCGATATGATGTTTAGCCGCAGGGCTGTCTTGCTGCGCATCGATACCGTTGATCCTGACGCTGCCCTGATCGGGCTGCACGAGCCCACAAATCATCGACACGGTAGTGGTTTTGCCCGCGCCATTAGGGCCCAGCAAGCCAACAATTTCACCTGGCCGGGCCGTAATGGATACACCACTCACGACCTTGCGCTCACCATAACTTTTGCCAAGCGCTACGGCCACAAGCCCCAGGCTGTGGTTGGCATCGTGGTTGGCATTTTGTTTTACATCATAGCTGGCAATGTGCCCAGGCATGGCGCTGGCCACACTATTTAAATCCCTCAAATGACTGTTTTCGCTTTTCTGCATAACGCCCCCTTAGTTGAGATGCCCACACCTTACCGACAAGCGTCATCAATTAGGCGGCAAAACGATGAACCGCAGTTTAAAAGCCGTCGGCGGCTTGAGAAGGGCGCGGATGGAATGCGTGTTTAATCATGAAAGTCTAATTTTTACCGCGCTGACGCCGACGTTTTTCATCGGTTTCACGCTCCAGTCGGATCAGCATTTTTTCGGCCGCCATCTCGGCTTCCCGATGCATGGTGGGGTAGGTCGCTTTCAAATAGGTCCACTCACGATGCAAAAATTGCCCGCGTAAGGCATCCAGCGATTGCACATTGCTTTGCGCACGCAAATCCATTAAGTGACCATCGAGCAGCTCGCGCATTCGTTTTTCAGCGGCAAGCTCAAGCGCTTTAGGACCATTAATTTCATGTACGCGCTGCTGCAGATCGCCGCGCACACTGACATCTCTAAGCTGCATCACATCTTTCATGTTTGCGGATTGCCGAATCTTGGCTTGGCGGAAGTGGCAATCAATATCAAGCTCTTTTAGCCGAATCTCGATATCAACGGATGATTCATCAGTCATTCAGCGGTGCTTTCGGTCTGTTGGTATGGGCAAGGCGGATCTTACGAGGGTATGGAATGCGTCAATCGATGCGATTCTACTATCAAACATAAGCAGTGAAGTCATACGAAAGACGCCTTGTGTCCTGTAAACTGCGCCTTCCCTTGTAGTATCAAATCACGAACAACGAATGGCATTGCTATGGCTCAGTATGTATACACCATGAATCGCGTGGGCAAGATTGTTCCGCCCAAACGCCAAATTCTTAAAGATATTTCATTATCATTCTTCCCCGGCGCCAAAATCGGCGTATTGGGCACCAACGGTTCCGGCAAATCGACTCTACTGCGCATTATGGCGGGCCTTGATAAGGACATCGAAGGCGAAGCCACGCCGATGCCGAATTTAAAAATCGGCTTTCTGGAGCAGGAGCCCAAACTAAACCCTGAGCATACGGTGCGTCAATCCGTAGAAGAAGGCGTAGGCGGTATTTTGCAGGCTAAATCACGTCTCGAACAGGTCTATGCCGAGTACGCCGAGCCAGATGCCGATTTCGATAAACTCGCTGCCGAGCAGGCCGAGCTGGAAGCCGTCATCGGCGCGTCCGATGGTGATAATCTTGAGGTGCAAATGGAAATTGCCGCTGACGCGCTGCGCATCCCGCCCTGGGAAGCCATCGTGGGCAATTTATCGGGCGGTGAAAAACGCCGCGTCGCGCTGTGCCGATTATTATTGTCGAAGCCCGATATGCTGCTGCTAGACGAACCCACCAACCATCTGGATGCGGAGAGTGTGGATTGGCTTGAACAATTCCTGCAGTCGTTCCCCGGCACGGTGGTCGGTGTGACCCATGATCGCTATTTTTTGGATAATGCCGCCGAGTGGATTCTGGAGTTGGATCGCGGCTCGGGTATCCCATGGAAGGGCAATTACAGCTCTTGGCTGGATCAGAAAAAAGATCGGCTGGCCCAAGAGGAATCGGGCGAATCGTTGCGCCAAAAAGCGCTGAAAAAAGAATTGGAATGGGTACGTCAGAATCCAAAAGGGCGCATGGCCAAATCAAAGGCGCGTATGACCCGCTTCGAGGAGCTATCCAGCTTCGAATACCAGACCCGTAATGAAACTCAGGAAATATTCATCCCGGTTGGCGAGCGCCTCGGCAATGAAGTCATCGAGTTCAAAAATGTATCAAAAGCCTATGGTGATCGTCTGCTGATTGATGATTTAAGTTTCAAGGTTCCGCCTGGAGCGATCGTCGGCATCATTGGCCCGAACGGCGCGGGTAAATCAACTTTATTCCGTATGCTGACGGGCCAGGAAACACCGGATAGCGGTGAGATCAAAGTAGGGCCGACGGTTAATTTAGCGTTCGTGGATCAATCGCGTGATTCACTTGATGATGATAAAACCGTGTGGCAAGCTGTTTCGGGCGGCTCCGACATCATGCAGGTTGGCCGCTTCGAAATGCAATCACGCGCCTATCTGGGCCGCTTCAATTTTAAAGGTGGCGATCAACAAAAACTTGTCGGCAAACTATCCGGCGGCGAGCGTGGTCGGCTGCATATGGCCAAGACCCTGCTCAAGGGCGGCAATGTGCTATTGCTGGATGAACCGTCCAATGATCTTGATGTAGAAACCTTGCGCTCACTCGAAGATGCACTGATGGAATTTGCGGGTTCGATCATGGTGGTGTCACATGATCGCTGGTTTCTGGATCGTATTGCCACGCATATTCTGGCGTGTGAAGGCGATTCGCAATGGGTGTTTTATGACGGCAACTATAACGAATATGAATTCGACAAACGCCGTCGCCTGGGTGAAGAAGCGGCGCGTCCCAAGCGGATTCGATACCGTGCACTTAAGTAGTCTGGTCGCGTAAAATAAATAAACCCTAGCACTGGAGCGGTGTTCGAAGCAAAAATTCTTTAAAACCCCGCCAATCCTAGACTTTTTTGTGTCTCGCGCAATTTTTTTATTCACTTTAAGAAGCAACCAGCAGCGTGTCAGTCGACAGTTGCCCCAGCGTGACATTCGCGATGGGCATTGATTGTGCATTCACGATCCACGCTTGCACCGGCCCGGCGGCTACGGGATTGCGGAGATACTTGGCGATAAAATTATTTTCCAGCCAGACCCCGGCGGGCTCATGCGCACCGTGAGATGAAACCGCCACTGAACGACGGAACCCGCTAATGCCAGCGTAATCGCGAAGCTCAGTAGCCGGGGTGATGCGATTAACCCGGCTGCCGCGCACCACCACACTACCCGTGCCACTACCCAGTCCGTTACCGCTGGGGTTTTTCATTTCGATACCGAAGCGACTGTTATCGGTGACCGTATTGTTTGCCGCCCGCGTGATACGCCCACCCATGGGTGAAGCAAACGACTTAACCACGCCGATCAGAGCAATGCCCGGATCAATATTGCCGATGACGGTGCTGTTGCGAATCAGTGTGCCACTGCGAATGCCGCTATTAAAATCGATATCGACTAATAAATTATTGCTGAAGCTACTGTTGTCGATGGTCACGTTACGTTGATTACCCTGCAGCAAAATGCCGCGATTGGGCTTGCTTGACGAGCCATTATTATTGGCGGTGACGCTGGTGACCAGCAAGCCATCCAGCCGGGTAATCGGCGTTGAAAGCCGGATGCCGTTACCGAGACTACTATTACGGATCAAATTTCTGACGGTGATATTGCTGAAGTCGCTGGCTCCTGCGCCACAAGAAGTTGCGTTATTCGGATTGGTGTCGGCGAACGAAATGCCGCAATAAACGCCGTGCCGCCGGTGTTTACTTGATTGATCGCCACTTGAATGGTGGAAAGCGGTGCGCTGGTCAAACCGGAATGGGCATCGTTACCGGTGGTGGCGACTTAGCAGACTGTGGTGCAGGATGATGCCGCGCTGGCAATGCCTGATAGCAGTAACTGTGATGCTGCCATTATTGACATCAACTGTAATATCAACACTGCAAAAGGTGAAATTGAATTCGCTATCTGACCTAAAAACTCTGACGAAAAAACCGATTGCATCCTCGAAATGCTCTGAATTATTTTTTCCATATTGACCATTGGTAGAGTGGGTAGTGGGCAAGATCGTGGGAGGATCGGTGTTCATAAAAAGATCGTAATTAACCCGAACAGTTCTGGCTGTGGTCACCATACAGTGCCCCAGTTTTCACAACTGTTCATAGTTTAGAGGCCGAGTGAACGCTGGAGGCTGACGGTTTGGCCGCCGTTGAGTTAAAGCTGCGATTGCACTTCCGTTGAAATCGCTACCCATACGTCGGCCGCTATTGCTGCTGCTATTATTAAGGTCGTGCAAAATAATTATTCAAATAATCGCGTTTTAACAATTGACGCGCTTCGCGGCATTGCCTTGTTTGGCATCTTGGCGATCAATATCCAGAGTTTTGTATGGGGGCTATCCGGGCCTACCCTGGGCATGCTGGATGCGAATAGCTCGGCTGCTGATTTGGCTACCGTGTTCTTTAGCGCACTGCTGCTGGAGTATAAGTTTTATCCGATTTTCTGCTTTTGTTTTGGCTACGGATTTGTGACGCAAACCCGGCGCTGGACGCGGCATCAGGAAAACGCGCAGACACGCTTCACCCGGCGGTTAAACATCATGCTGATCATGGGCGCGCTGCACGGCATATTTTTATATTTTGGCGATGTCCTCAGCCGCTACGCACTCACTGGCTATATCTTGCGCCACTATGTGGGTAGCGGGCCACGTCGTTTGTGGGCTGCCACGAAATTCTGGTTTTGGGTTACCGTTATCATCACCCTGGTTACGGCGATCCTCACCAGTCTTATCAGTCTCGCTTTGTTCGCCGATGATGGCGCTGTAAATACCACCAATCTCGCTACCAATGCCACCAACGTCACCAAGACTGAGGCAATCAAGTTAATTCGCAGCACAATCAATATTTATGCCACCGGCAGCTATGTCGACATTACCTGGCAGCGCATGCAGGATTATTTGACCATTACCGTATATTTTATTTTTTCAATGCCACAACTGATGTTGCTTTTTCTGCTCGGCGCATTGACGGCAAAAATGGGTTGGCTGTCGAAGCTTAATGGGCATGATAAATATCGTGCGCGCTGGACAAAAATTCTTTTCGTCTCGCTCGCGATTGGCATACCGATCAATTTATTTTACGCAATGAGTGCCGTTGAGCTGGCCCGTGATCCCGGCAACCTGCCTGGCTTCATACACATATTGCTATCAGGGTTTATACCAGTATTGGCATTTGCCTACATTGCCGGTGCGGCGCTGGCCGCGACTTCCCATGCTGGCACGAGGGTGCTCAGCGTGTTTGCGGCGGCCGGCAAAATAGCGTTAACCAATTACCTGGCGCAATCAATCATCGTTGGCTTCTTGCTGTACGGCTATGGCTATGGATATGGCGCAGAAGGCGCTTTCACACAGTTTCCGCTATTGATGCTGGCGCTTGGTATTTACACACTGCAGGTTGTGTTCAGCCATATTTATTTGCAGTATTTTTCAGTCGGGCCGATGGAAATATTGTGGCGAAAATTTTCATTATTTTAGTGACTTGAATATTGAGGAAAACATGTCGACACCTGTGCTTTATTATGTGGCCGGAAACGCCAGCCTGGCACCGCATATAGTGTTGCAAGAGATTGGCGCACCCTATGATTTGAAACGAGTTGATCGCGATCAGCACGAGCATAAAAGCGCCGACTATTTAAAGCTCAATCCTTCCGGCCTCATTCCAGCATTGGTGGATGGTAATTTGGTGCTGACCGAGGCGGCGGCGATCTGTTTATACCTGGCGGATCGACATCCCGAATCAAGGCTGACGCCTGCGTTAGGAACACCTGAAAGAGCGCAACTCTACAAATGGCTAATGTATCTAACCAATACGCTTCAGGCCGAATTAAGTACTTATTTTTATCCGCATCGCCTGGGTGGTGAATTCGCCAAAGGAATTGTGCAGGTGAACGCTGAAATGCGGGCGAGCGCAATGCTCGATATTATTGAAAAGCACTTTGCGGACAGCGTGAATAACGCAACAGAAAAAACAGCGATCGAAAAAATGGGCGCTCATGTAGCGAGTCTCGCGAATGCTCCGCTCGCTGAGCCCCAATGGATATTAGGCGCCGATTACTCGATTGCTGACGCGTATTTGATGATGCTCTGCCGATGGACGCGCGGTTTTTCACGCCCGGCTCGCGCTCGCCCGCATTTGCATTGTTTTCTTGTGCAAATGATGGCACGCCCCGCGGTCAGCCATGTATTCGCACAAGAAAAATTATTGACGCCGCCCTATTAAAGGCCTGTTAGCGATGATGCTCGCGTTGGGGCGGTGCGGTGAAAGGCGTGTCGGTGGGTGTGTCGGTGGGCGTGACCGTGGGCGTAATGAGAGGCGCGCTGGTGGCCGTCGTGGAGACCATCGCGGCTTGCCTGGGCATGGTGGATAAACCCCGCCAAAATTTATTCAAAGCGCGGCGCGTATGTTCACTTTCGCGCAAAAAAACCGTTTTTTCTTCCGCTGCTTTTTTCTGTAACGCTTCAACCTGGTTGATGTGGCCCAGCTTTTGTTGCAACTTGGCTATGGCCGTATAAATCGGGCTGATCAGGCGCATCGGCCGGTGCGATTCAGCGACATGAAGCGCGGCTTGATACTCTGCGAGCGCGGCTTCATTGCTATCGCGTAGTTCATAAATATGGGCAATTTCAGAATGGGTTTCAGCGATGCGCATGCCCTGCTTGGCGGCTTTTGCAAAACGCATAACCTCGTGATATTCAGTCAAAGCCACATCGTATTTACCCAGCCGACGGTTTAATTCACCCCGACTAAAATGCAGCAGCGATTCAGACATATGAGTACCATCGATTCGCGCCACTTCCAGCGCAGCATCAGACAGGGTTTGTGCTCGCTGCCATAACGGCAACTGCTCTGAAGCAGGCGCAGCGCGGGCGCGTTTGACGGCGAGATGCGCATGATTGCCGATCACCAGCGCACGCGGGGTATTAGCGCCTGCAAAAGGAATCAACTGCATCGCGCGCGCAAATTCCGCTTCACTTTCATCGAATCGTTCCAGGCTGCCGAGCACCACGCCGCGCAGGGCACGCACCCGCGTCTCCAGCGCCACGTTATTTAATATCAGCGCAAATTTTAAGCATTCATCCAACATCAGCAGCGACACATCCAGCGTGTCCAGAATAAAAGAAGCGGCACCCGCTAGCGTGGTGAGCGCATGCGCCATGCCCAACTGATCCTGCAATTTTTTCGCCTTATCAAAGGCGTCTATGGAGGCCGCAATCGCTTCCATGTAATCGCCATTGGCGGCTTGACAGATGGCCAGAAAATTTAAAGCTTCCAGCTCTGCTGACGCGCTATTTTCCTGCTGGGCCAATACCACCATGCGCCTCGCCAAACGCAGGCCTTTCAAGGTGTTACCTTCCTGGCGGGTTGCGCGAATCGCCGCGCGTGTTGCATCGTGAAGCTTTTGCGAGACCATACTTGCGGACGCGAATCCCGGATGCATACGCATGGGAACGCTGGCAGGCACGGGTGCGGAATCCGAGGGAGGGGGAGGCGCAGAGGCAAAGGCAGGCGATGGAGGGTGGCGGTTCGGCACGGTGTATAGATCGTCAGCTGAAAGAACACCCTTAAGATTATTTCTAATTTGGCCGCAATGAATTCAACATGTGGCCTGATAAAGTACTTTAGCAGCCTGTTTAAAACACTGTTTTATTTTTTTACGTACTTCATTAAATTTAGTATGCGCCGCAAATAGGGCAAAGGCGATACATTTTCACATCGCCTTATGAAAGTTCTTGTTACCGCGGCTTTTCAGTTCGAGCTGCTCAGCTATGAAAGTCATTGGCCCTGTCTTTTATTGGGTAACCGCTAAATTCCTCAATCTTTAAGGTGCTTACATCGTCGCAAACATGGCTATAACCGCTACCGCCATCACCAACGTGGCTAACCAGCCAAGCCAGCGCAGGCGCTTGCCAATCGCATAATCACCCATCACGAGTTGACGCGTGCCCAGCAGCATCATCACCGCCATGATTGGCACGGCAATTACGCCATTAATCACGGCGCTGTAAAAAAGTTCTTTCATAGGGTCAATCGGCGTAAAGCAGAGAAACACCCCGCCTAGCGTGGCGATCAGGACAATGCTGTAAAAACGCCGTCCTTCATAAGGTTTAAGGTCAAGTCCAGTACGCCAATCGAATGCTTCTGCGACCGCATAAGCGGCCGAACCTGCCAGCACCGGAATCGCCAGCAAGCCGGTACCAATAATGCCTAGGCTGAACAGGAAAAAAGTAAAATCACCTGCGAGTGGTCGTAGCGCCTCGGCTGCCTGAGCGGAGGTTTGGATATTGGTCACGCCGTTTGCATGCAGGGTTGCTGCAGTTGAAAGAATAATAAAAAATGCCACCAAATTCGAAAACCCCATGCCGACCAGAGTGTCCCAACGAATGCGTCGAAGATGCCGACGTGCCTCGTCCTTAGGATGCGGCAGAGTGCCGTTGGTGCTGCGTAAATCTTCCATCTCCTGCGCGGCCTGCCAAAAAAATAGATACGGACTGATCGTCGTGCCAAACACGGCAACAATCATAGTGATCGTGTCGTTATTCCAGGTGAGCTGCGGCCAAACCGCGCGCTGAATCACGAGTCCCCAAGGCACATTGATCGTCATCACCACGGCCACATACGACAACAGTGCCAGCGTCAACCATTTTAAATACCGTACATAAACCTGATAAGGCAAAAATACCTGTAGCACCAGACAAAGCAAACCAAAAGTGACTGAATAAATATGCGCAGATCCGCCCACCAGCAGCCGCAATGCTTCGGCCATCGCGGCAATATCTGCTGCGATATTGATCGTATTTGCCAGCAGCAGCAAACCCACAATACCGTATAAAACCCAAACCGGAAAATGCTCGCGAATATTCGTAGCCAACCCTTTACCGGTGATGAAGCCCAGACGTGCGCTCACCATCTGAATGCCCGTCATCAAGGGATAAGTAAAGACCACCGTCCACAACATGTTGTAACCAAACTGCGCACCGGCTTGCGAATAGGTCGCTATTCCGGAAGGGTCATCATCAGCTGCACCGGTGATGAGCCCAGGGCCTAGGTGCTGTACCGCAGGATGTTCGGTGACGTTTTTGGTAACGTGTTGGATAATTTTTTTCATGACATGGTTTTAATTATGATGCGGCTCTCTTGGCTCAGGTTGACGCAGGTTGGCGCACGGTATAGCTGATAGGTACTGCTAACAAGTCCGCGGTGGATAGTACGCGAATCTAGATGGGAACATACCGTAACACGCCTGGATGTCGTTTTTTGTAGCGCTTATAATTACACTTGAGTAATGTAGTCTGATTATTTTTCAATTCTTTTATTACATTTAATACCGTCAATAATGATGCCGTGCGATTCTGCTAGCTTTACCGCTACGCGTGCAATATAAGAAAAATGAATTCCCCTCTTGACCGACCGCTCGCATACCAGCCCCATCGCTTCTGGATCATTACCCTGCTCGCCGCCGCGATGCTTATGATCACGATGGGCGCACGGCAATCGCTGGGCTTGTTCGTCTCACCACTTAACACCGCCACGGGTCTGGGCATCGCGAGCATCAGCTTGGCGATGGCGATTGGACAATTTATGTGGGGCGCGGTGCAACCCATCGCGGGTGCCGTGGCGGATCGTTACGGGCCGGGACGGGTGCTCGCAGCCGGTACGATCGTGCTTGCAATGGGCTACGCCAGCACGCCTTATATGCATTCAAGCTTTGGGTTGATCATGACCATTGGCGTGCTGACGGCCGCTGGCGCTGGTGCTGGCAGCTTCTCAGTATTGATCGGCGCAGCATCGCAGCGCTTACCGGCGGCGCGGCGCGGGATGGCTGCTGGCGTGATCAACGCCGGTGGTTCATTTGGGCAATTTTTATTTGCGCCGGTGCTGCAAAGGCTGATCGCAGTCTCAGGCTGGATGGGTGCCATGTGGTCGATGGCGGCAATTTCGTTGCTGGCATTGCCGATTGCCTGGCTGATGCGCAAAAAACAACCCAGCCAATCCGCGACCTCTTCCCCAAACACTAGCACTGGCGCGGCACTAAAGCCATTTCCCGAGGACAAAACCCTCATGCAGGCGATTCGTGAAGCCGTGGCTAACCCAAGCTATCTATTGCTGCACGCAGGCTTTTTCACCTGCGGTTTTCATATCGCCTTTTTGGTGACTCACCTGCCGGGTGAGGTACAGCTCTGCGGTCTGCCGCCCAATGTCGCGAGCTGGTCGCTGGCCATTATCGGTCTCGCCAACATCGTCGGCAGCCTGCTCGCGGGCTGGGGCGTTGGCCGCTACCGTAGCAAAATGATTTTGAGCGGCATGTATGCATCGCGCGCACTGTTGGTCGGGGTTTATCTGCTCGCGCCCAAAACAGAGATCACGTTTTATTTGTTCGCGGCCGGTTTAGGGCTGACATGGCTGGCGACAGTACCGCCAACCGCTGGTATCGTCGGCAAATTATTCGGCACTCGCTATCTTTCCACGCTGTTTGGTTTTACCCTGCTTTCACACCAGATCGGGGGATTTTTCGGCGCATGGCTGGGCGGTATCGCCATCACCCAATATGGCAATTACGATTGGATGTGGGGCGCCGATATCGTACTCGCACTGCTTGCCGCTATGTGCAACCTGCCGATACGCGAAGCTAAAATAGTGCCATTTTTTAAAATGATTTAATTATCCATAGTCGCCACCTCAATACGCAAACAGGCTAACAACAAGGCTGCCCTGATGTGGTATCTCTATTTGATTGAATGCAGAAATGGCGCGTTTTATGCGGGCATCACCACCGATGTTAATCGGCGTTATGAACAGCATCGAAACGGCAAAGGCGCTAGATACACCCGCGCTAATCCGCCCCGAAAACTGCTCGGATCAAGGCAGTACGCCGACCGCTCCACCGCCTCAAAAGCAGAGTACGCGATCAAGCAATTGCCGCGTGGCCAAAAGCTCCGGTTTTTAATGGCTTGCGATTAAAATACCAGGGCTGATGCGTTTGTAGACGGGGTTTTACAATATCGAAAAAGGCTGACTTATAAGTGCGATGAGTGGCAATAAACGAGGTGGCCCATAGCAGCGATGGCCGTGTCGTCAGCTCCCTGCTATACTTTGCCTGCAGCTTTTGTTCCAGTCCTCCTCGCTGCGTTATTTACGACTCGCCCTTTACATTTTTTGACAACTGTTTTTGCACGGTTGCATCAAGGAATACGGGCAAAACCCCTCGCACCTAGACTGGCGCGACCATTCGCGACAGGTTCGATTTTATTCGAAAGTCCTATATGTCATTCTCTGCTCTCGGCTTATCCGAGTCTATCGTTCGTGCTGTTTCCGAACACGGCTACACTGCCCCCACGCCGATTCAGTTGCAGGCCATTCCTGCTGTGCTAAATGGCGGTGATTTATTGGCGGGTGCGCAAACCGGTACCGGCAAGACGGCGGGCTTTGTGCTGCCGATTTTACAACGCCTCACTACCCTAAAGCCCGGTGCTAAACCAGTTGAAGGCAAACGCAAGGTGCGCGTTCTGGTGTTGACCCCCACCCGCGAACTCGCCGCACAGGTTGAGGAAAGTGTGCGCACTTATGGCAAATATACGGGTCTCAAATCCACCGTCGTTTATGGTGGCGTAGGGATTAACCCGCAAATTTCAACTCTGCGTCAAGGCGTGGATATTTTGGTGGCGACCCCCGGACGTTTACTGGATCACCATCAGCAACGCACCGTCGATCTTTCGCAAGTCGAAATTCTGGTGCTCGACGAAGCTGACCGGATGCTAGATATGGGCTTTATCCATGACATAAAAAAAGTGCTGGCGGTGTTGCCAAAGCAGCGCCAGAACCTTTTGTTTTCTGCCACTTTTTCGGACGATATTAAAAAGCTGGCAGATAGCCTGCTGGATAATCCTGCTCTGATTGAAGTGGCGCGACGTAACTCCACGGTAGAAATGATTCAACAAAAAGTTCATCCGGTTGATCGTGAAAAAAAACGCGAATTGCTGACGCATCTGATCAAAGAAAATAATTGGCATCAAGTACTGGTATTTACGCGCACTAAGCACGGTGCCAATCGGCTGGCTGAGCAGCTCAATAAATCCAATATTACAGCGCTGGTCATTCACGGCAACAAGAGCCAGGCTGCGCGAACCAAAGCGTTGGCAGAATTTAAAAAAGGTGATTTACAAGTATTGGTCGCCACTGACATTGCCGCACGCGGTATTGATATTGACCAATTGCCACATGTGGTGAATTTTGAAATTCCGAACGTGCCGGAAGATTATGTGCATCGTATTGGGCGCACTGGTCGTGCAGGCGCCAGCGGCGAGGCAATTTCGTTAGTGTGTGTTGATGAAATAAAAATGTTTCACGATATCGAGCGCCTGATCAAGCGCGAAGTCGAAAGCGTGGTGATTCCTGGTTTCGAGCCGGACCCCAATGCAAAAGCGCAGCCGATTTTATTGCGCTCGCCCGACCATCAGGGGCGCGGCCGGTCCGGTGCGGGCCGAGGCGGTCAAGGCCGAGGTGAACCAGGACAAAAACAGCGTCAGGGTGGACGTGGAAAACCGGACCAGCGAGTCGGCGGCGCACGTAGTAGCACCGGCACCAGCCACAACACTAGCGCCAACCCTAAAAGCGGCGTTAACACCAAGGATGGAAGCGTTGGTGGTGGCCGATCTGCACCGCGCGCGGCACAGAAATCGACACCGGCACTTGCTCCCGCTACTACACGTACAACACCTGCACTGTTTCGCAAGTCAGGGCGTGATCGATAGCTTACTTACTGTCGTTGATACGTCTCATCGCGCGGTATAAAACCTTTTTTTAAGGCCGATCTAAAAGCAGTTTTGGGGCTCCGACTTGTCGAACGGAGCACATGGAAATGGCCGTAAATTTATCGTCAACGTCGCCTTGGTGCTGAGGACGGTTTGGCACGGCAAATTGTCGGCATCACGCGCAATCAAGGCTGCGTTATGCCGCATCCCGCACGCCGCACTGTCCGCGCGGAACAATAAACTTGGTTGACGGGTTGGATGGGTGCATCAAATGCGCTCTGTCGAGCGCGTGTTTAAACCGATGTTCGATGTTGAGTCATGCCTAGATGTGATGAGACCCTAGAAATGTAACTCGTCTTTACATCAGGCCCCAAACCTAGCAAAATCGACAAACACAAGATCTAGAACTTCCTCAATTTGAAACCAAAAATCTGCGTCGCATCTACTTATTAAAGTCGGCATACTTGCATATATTGATTTAAGTCGCCGGGCCGGCCTGTAACCTTGTTTCCAATAATTTCTTCATCGTCATTAAACAAGTGACTAAATAGACCGCGATTACCTCACGCCGCCTACTTGGTTGATCCAATCCAACCTCACTAAAGCTGGCATCAGCAGATAAATCACCCTATACTTTAAAGTCCCATCCAAGTCCTCTCGCCGTTAATGCTACGTCAATCCTATTTTCTACTTGTGTGGCGCTTTCTGCCTGGTTTTTTCTGGGCTGCACTTAGTCTCGCGGCAAGTTTGCCGGGTCAGGCTGAACCGCTTAGCGCAGCACTGGCATCGCCACCAGCATCTTTGGCAACATCAACACAGCCCCGACTCACGCTCAGCGAAGCAGTCGCCACATTGGAGGTGTGGCCGACGATAACGCTCCTGTCTGACCCTGATAAAAAACTCACGATTGATGATGTGCTGGCCACACCGCTCAACGCACAATTCAAGCCGCCGCAGTCGGCTTACGCGACGCTGGGATTTCGTCATGACGTAGTATGGCTAAGGGCGTCGATTACGTTGACGCCCCAGGCTGCTGATGGATGGATTCTCGATATTGATTACAGCTTGCTGAACCAGGTTGATGTCTATGTTGCCCAGAACGGGAAAGTCATGCAGCGCGCGGTCCTGGGAAATACTCAGCCGTTTGTACAACGCCCTGTAGCGAGTCGTTCGCATGCGGTAGCGCTCAAATTCAAGGCTGGTGAAAGCTATGATATTTTTCTCCGAGTTGACACTAGCGGTGCGATGATATTACCTATTACGCTCAGTAATTTTTCAGCATTTCACAGTCGCGCAATCAATGAGCAGATGTTGCAGGGAATCCTTAGCAGTCTCGCGTTATTTTTACTGCTTTACAGCCTGCTGCAATGGCGCAGTCTGCGTGAACCCCTATATCTCAAATATTGTTTGCTGGTGTTTTTCAGCGCGTTGTTTTCGATTCATTTTTTCGGTATTGGCGCTCAGTATTTATGGACGAACAGCATATGGATGGAACGCCATATGGCCGGCATCACCGCGCTTCTGACCTCTGCCAGCACCGCATTATTTATTGAGGATGTGCTGCGCTCGGACATGGGGCGGTTGCTGCGATTAACTATCAAGATAACGGCCACTATTCTGATCGCTGCAGCGCTGTTACATGGTTTCGGATTGATTGATATTCAGGTAGTGAGCCTGATCATGGGGACGCTGGGCCTGACGCCTTCGCTGATGGCTATTCCAGGCGCGATCAGGCGACTGCGCCGCGGGGATTTGGTCGGCGCTTATTTCTTGCTGGCTTGGCTGGGTTATTTTGTGGCAAGCGCCATCATGGTGGGCGTCGTGAAAGGTTATATCGGTGCAAATGTCTGGACGATGCATTCGTTTGTGATCGGCAGTACCTTTGATATGTTGATATTTATGCGGATTGCGGTATTGCGTACCAACGCAATCCATATTGCCGCGCAGAGTGCGACGATGGAGCGTGACGCGCTGCATTCGTTGGCTCACACCGGTCCGCTGACCGGCCTGATGAACCGTCGCGGATTAAACGCGACTCTGACTGCCGCATTGCCCTGCAGCGCGCCGGCGAAAATGTTGGCGGTTTATATGCTGGATATGGATAACTTTAAGCCGGTGAATGACCAGTATGGTCACGATGTGGGTGACGAGTTGTTGATGGTGGTGGCCGCTCGTTTACGCGCCACTATGCGCGTCGGCGATGTGGTGGCACGTACTGGCGGTGATGAATTTGTTGTTGTCGCCAACGGCTTGCAAAATGAGTCGCAGGCGGCAGATCTGGGCGATAAATTGCTGGATGTATTTAGCACCCCGTTTGCGCTTGAGCAGCAGATATGCCATGTCGGCATCACCATTGGCTACGCGCTGGCACCTAACGATGGCAATGATGCGGCCAGCCTGTTAAAGCGCGCTGATGCCGCCATGTACAGCGGCAAGCAAAATGGCAAGAACCGCGTAGGTCGCGGCGTGATCACGATCCCGCCCCACTAATAATCGGTCAGCCGTTTAACTATTCAGCCATGCTGACGGCTGATTTTTAATGGGCTCTTGTTGATGCAAGGTTCAGCCGACACGACGGATTAAACATCAGCAATGACTTCTCTCAGGTCAACCCGTCATGATTTGGGTTATTCTTCACCCTTCAAAATTTTGGAGTTTTAATATGTCACGTATGCCAAGCCCAAAAACGACGTTATCCGTTACATCTGCAATGCCGGCATTATCCGCCTCCGTCAGCGCCACGCTGATTGGTCTTTACCTTTGCGCCACGCCTCAACCGGTGTTTGCGATTGACAGCGCGATTTTGTCTTCGACCGTCAACGCCTGCGATAATTTTTATGGTTACGCGAATGAAGTGTGGGCAAAAACAGCAACGATCCCGGATGACCGTTCACGCTGGGGCACGTTTTCAGAAATCAAAGAACGCAATGAGAAAATTTTAAAAGCCGCTATGGCCGAGGCGGTTGCATCGCCCGAAAAATTTCCTAATCCCGCCATTCAAAAAGTGGCGACCTACTACGCCAGCGGTCTGGATACTGCCGTTATTGAAGCGGCTGGGCTCAGCCCGATTGAGCCATTGCTGCAGCGCATCGCGGCCATCAAAACGACTAAAGAATTGCCTTTACTGATGGGCGATTTGCAGCGCCTCGGTTTTCAGGCAGGGATAAATGCCGGTATCGCCAGCGATGCTAAAGATCGCACCCGCTATTTGGTACAACTCAATCAGGGCGGACTGGGTTTGCCGGATCGCGATTACTATTTTCGTAAAGATGCTAAGAGTCAGGAAACACGTATTGCCTATCAGGCGCTGATAGCGCAAATATTGGTATTGGGTGGCGATACTGAAGCCGTTGCCAAGACGCGCGCTGCGGCGGTTTATGCGCTGGAGCTGCAGCTGGCCAACGCCTCGATGACGCTCGTACAGCAGCGTGACCCGAAAGCGGTTTACAACAAGATGACCTTTGCACAGTTAAATGCCCGTAATCCGGGTTTTGACTGGTCGGCTTACTTCGCCGCGCAAAAATTGGGCAGCCCGGCTGAAGTGAATATTTCGCAGCCACTGTTTGCGAAAGCCTTTGCCAACCTGGCGCAAAAAACCACGCTCGCCGATTGGCAAAGCTACCTCAGGTTTCATATGCTGCTGGACGCGGCCCCTAAATTACCCAAGCGTTTTGAAGATGCCCACTTCGCTTTTTTTGGCACGCTTCTCGAGGGTAAAAAAGTGCCACGCCCACGCGAAGAGCGGGTGATGGAAGATATTTCAGGCCATTATGGCGAGGCCCCCATGGCTGAAGGTCTGGGCCAATTGTTTGTAGAAAAGGCCTTCAGTGCAGAAGCTAAAGCCAAAGCGCTGGCCATGACGCAAAACATCAAAGCCGCGCTGCGCGAGCGTTTGCAGGGGCTGGAGTGGATGCAGCCTGCCACCAAAGTCGCTGCGCTCAAAAAGCTGGATGCGATGGCCTTGCAAATTGGCTACCCCGACAAATGGAAAGATGTCGCCAGCGTTAACATGGTGGCCACTGATTATCTCGGTAACTGGATGCGTTCGAATGCGTTTAACAACGATTGGTGGGCCGCAAAACTCGGCACTCCGGTTGATCGAAATCAGTGGGGCATGAGTCCGCAAATTGTCAATGCCTATGCGGGTGAATACAACGAAATCGTATTTCCAGCGGGGATTTTACAACCGCCTTTTTTTGATGCCAAGGCCGATGATGCATCCAACTATGGCGGGATTGGCATGGTCATTGGTCACGAGATTACACATCATTTTGATGATCAGGGCCGACAGTTTGATCTGAACGGCAATCTCAAAGAATGGTGGAGTGCTAAAGATAACGCGAACTACAAAGCTCGCGCGGAGGCATTGGTAAAACAGTACGGCGGCTACATGGGCGCTGGCGGCGTCCACATTAACGGTCGTTTGACGCTCGGTGAAAATATCGCCGACCTGGGCGGTTTGACGATTTCGTATATGGGATTGCAGCGTTCATTAAAAACCAACCCGCAGCCAGACCTTGCCGGATTAACGCCATCACAGCGGTTTTTCTTAAGCTACGCTCAAAGCTGGCGTGACAAGAGTCGTGATGAAGCTGAAATTAAGCAGCTCCAAACCGATCCACATTCACCCGCACGTTATCGCGTGCAGGGCCCACTGGCAAACATGGCGCAATTCGGTGAAGCGTTCGGCTGCAAGCCGGGTGCGCTGGCATTACGGCCCGCGAATGAACGTGTGGTGATCTGGTAGCCGCAGCATTCGTCGATGCAGTCGTCGCAGCAGTCGTCGTTAACTTAGCGTCGGCTGTTAAAGCGCAGGGCTGTATACCTTTTAGTGTGGATGGGTATGCAGCCTGTGAGTGCCCTGACATTCTTGCGCCGCTGTTCTGAAATACAGCTCGTCTACACCGCTTTCCGGGAGCAGGTAAAAAATCCATTCAGGGTGAGGCGTCCGCTGAGCGGATTGGCGTTCATTTTTTCTGGATGCGGAATTTCGCCGCTATGAAAAATACTGCCGTCATAAAAAATCATCCGGTTCCATTTGGCAGGCACGGTATAAATCTTTTCAAAATAAGCGTTTGATGCACCGCTATAGCCGGGCTGGATGCCATATTTCTGCGCAAACAGTACGTTGCTGAAGGTGCCTGAATCGTGCACCAATAGGCTGGTTTCTTGCGCGGATTTTTTCGGCATGTAAAAGTTTGTGCCGCCCAATGTCGGGTCGCGAAATAAATACAGCACCGACGCCGCAATACACTGGCTGGGCGCAAGGCCCGCGCTGTCGCGATGGCAGATCCATTGTCGCGCCTGCAATTCTTCGGGTTTTAACGTCACCATGGCCAGTCGGGAATGCATGCGTAATGTTCGCCTAGCATTTAGCCATCCGCGAATATGCACCCTAAAAAATTCATCCAGTCGATTGCTGATCTCAGGTCCCATAGGTAGCTGCACACCGGGATAAGCATTGAATGGGGCGGGCTGGAAAGCCTGCGACTGTTCTATCGCCAGTTGTAGCAGCGCATCAGGATTGACTAACGCATCATCCACAATCAAGCATGTTTGCCCGTTGGGAAAATGGATGGGTTGAATCTGCGGACGGGGATTGAAGCTGATGTGGTCGGACATAAATTATTTATTTAAATATCGAATATTTAAATCTTGAACCCTAGTATTTACGGGCTTCTTCAGGCATTGCAGCATGCTCAGACCAAGCCAACCGCGGTATCCATGGCAATCCCGATCATGGCGCCGAAGCTGGTCTGTCTGGCTTCCACACTGATCGATTCACCGGCACGAATATGGTCGGACACGGTGAGAATACCCAGCGCGCGCGCGCCGTACTCAGCCGCCAGCCCGTAGATGCCGGCAATTTCCATTTCTACCGCCAGCACTTTCATTTTTTCCAGTACATCAAACAATTGGGTTTGCGGAGTATAAAAAAGATCGCTGGAAAACACATTACCCACCCGCACCGGCTGGCCTCGTTGTTTGGCTACCTCTACCGCGAGCCTCAGCACCTCAAAATCAGCAATCGCCGAGTAGTCATGATCCATTAAGCGAATACGGTTCACTTTGCTGTCGGTGCAAGCGCCCATCGCGATGATCACGTCACCCAGTTTTACATCAGGCGATAATGCGCCGCAGGAACCGACACGAATGATCGTTTTGACCCCATAGTCTTTGATCAATTCAGTCGCATAAATGCTGCACGACGGGATGCCCATGCCGTGAGCCATGACTGAAACCCGCTGGCCTTTATAGAGCCCAGTGTAGCCGTACATATTGCGCACCGCCGTTACCTGACGCGCATCGCTTAACCAGTTATCGCTGATGAATTGGGCACGCAGCGGATCGCCCGGCATGATCACGGTTTCTGCAAAGTCACCCGGTTGAGCGCTGATGTGGGAAGTAGGCATATTTTCTTTTGGTAAGTTTTTTGGAAGCTCGCATCGTGGCTTGATTCGGACTGAATATCAAGCTGCTTGATAAAACCTGACGAAAAAAATCAAGCGAAAAGTGGCCGTGGGACAGCTTAAATTGATGTTGCAGTGCATCATGCGGTTTAATAATTTTGCTCTGTCATAATGAGCTCATTGTGCGTTTGCAGTGAGTATTTTCAGCCGCTGCAGAGAGCCGTTCATTGATAAAATTGAGTCCAGATCGAATAGACAATCAATAAAAATTACAAGGGAGATGTATGGCCATTCAGCATTTGAGCGAACAACAAATCAGTACCTGGAGCCGGTTTCAAAAAGACGAGTGGTGGTTTAAAAATATTTATCGCGGCGATATGCCGCAGCTGACGATTCGGTCCGGGGTAACCGGTTTTTTACTGGGCGGGATACTCTCAGCCACCGCGCTTTATATCGCGGGCAAGACCGGTATTGGTATTGGTGTTGGCTTAACCTCGGTCATTCTTTCGTTTGCCATCTACCGCGCGCTGCATGCGGCGGGGTTGGCGTCCGATTACACCATCCTCGAAAACAACTGCACGCAGTCGATTGCTACAGCATCGGGCTATATGGTTCAGGCGCTGACCACCAGTCTGGCAGCCTATATGCTGATCACAGGCCGTATTATTCCGTGGTGGCAAATGATGACATGGATGTCGGTTTGCGCCATCTTGGGCGTATTGATTGCCTTCCCGATGAAGCGACGTTTTATCAATGAAGAGCAGCTGCCTTTTCCGGAAGGGCGCGCCTGTGGTGTGGTGCTGGATTCGTTGTACACCGGCAGTGCAACCAGCGGTGTTTTCAAGGCAAAGCTGCTGGGTTATACCGCCCTGCTGGCCGGCACTTACCAGATGATTATCAGCGACGGCTGGATGAAGCTTATCCAGTTCAAACTTCTGATGATGGATAAGTGGGCAGGGCTCGCAGAGCCGTGGAATTTGAATGAACGTCTCGATACCTATTACTACACCGTCGCGACCAAAATGAGCTTGTGGATGCCGCAAATTCTGGGCACAGATATTCGCCAGCTGGGGCTGCGCTTTACGCTCGATTTATCCATGGTCGGCATCGGCGGTCTGATGGGCGTTCGCGTGGCCTCAAGCGTGATGCTGGGCGCGTTTATTAATTTTGTGATCCTCGCGCCCATTCTGATCAAGGCCGGCGAAATTGCCCCGCGCACCTTGCCCAGCGGTATTGTTGTCGCCATTTCAAGGGCTGAAATTGTCAACCAATGGGCATTGTGGTGGGGGGTGACAATGATGGTGGTCGGCTCGCTGGTGAGTCTGCTTGCGCGTCCGGAGCTTTTCAAGAGCGCTTATAAATCCGTGTTTGGTGGCAAGAAAAAAGCTGATCCGCAAGGTGCTCAAGGCGTTCAAGGCGCCGATTTACTGCGTGATATCGAAGTACCGTTGTGGATTTCATACATCGGCGTGCCGGTTTTCAGCGTGCTGGGTGCCACTGTCACACATGTGTTTTTCGATGTGCCGTGGTTACTGGCGTTTATTTCACTGCCGCTGATATTTGTGTTGACGATTATTTGCACCAACTCCATGGCGCTCACTTCATGGACGCCGACGGGCGCACTATCAAAGATTACGCAGTTCAGCATGGGCGCGATTGATCGGGTTAACCCGGCCAGCAATTTGATCCCTGCCGGCATGACGGCTGAAATTGCCGCCAACGCGGCTAACTTATTATCGGATATCAAGCCCGGCTATATGCTCGGTGGCAAGCCGCGTCATCAGGCGATTGGTCATGTCATTGGTATCGTAGCGGGTGCATTGGCCGCTGTGCCGCTATTCTTTTTGCTGTTCCTGCCGCCGGATGCGAATGGCTTGCGCTCAACTTCCACCATCATCTCCGAACAATTTGCGATGCCCGGTGCACTACAGTGGAAAGGGGTGGCAGAAATTATTTCCAAGGGCGTATCCAGCTTGTCCAACTCGGCGATTGCGTCAATGGTGATCGCGGCGGTAGCAGCTGCGGCCATTGAGATTGCACGGATTGTAACTAAGGGTCGCTTTCCGCTTTCGGCAGTGTCGGTCGGCCTCGGTGTGGTGCTGCCACCTGAGGCGAGCTTTATGATGTGGTTAGGAGCATTGCTGTTTTGGTGGATGGCGCGTCGGCATAAAATTCCGGGTACCAAAGGCTATGATTTTTGGGTAGACGGGTGCGAGCCGATTTGCGCAGGCTTGATCTCAGGCGCGGCGCTAGTCGGAATCGGCAACGCGATTTTGAATGTATTGCTGACCTGACCATTCACGTGATGGCGTTGCAGCCTAGGGAAGCCGCAGCAAGCCGCATCGCCATTGCGTCTGTTCATCCGGATCATGCCAACATGAATAACGCCGTTCGCGCTCAGCATTCCCCACGGGCCATACGCTGGGGCATGATCGGCTGCGGCAATGTCACGGAAGTGAAGAGTGGCCCTGCGTTGCAGCGGGCCGAGCGCTCGGAATTAGTTGCCGTGATGCGCCGCAACGGCGATCTTGCCGAAGACTATGCGCAGCGACACGGCGTAAAAAAATGGTTCGATGATGCCGACGCGTTGATTGCCGACTCTGAGGTGGATGCGATTTACATTGCCACGCCACCATCCTCGCATAAACATTACACGCTGCTATGTGCCCAAGCGGGTAAGCCGGTCTATGTTGAGAAACCCATGGCGCTGAATCATGCAGAATGTCTGGAAATGGTCGCTGCCTGTGAGCGGGCCGGAGTATCATTATTTGTGGCCTATTATCGCCGCATGTTGCCACGTTTTTTGAAGATCAAGACGCTCATTGAGAGCGGTGCGATTGGTGAAGTACGTTTTGTAAATACGCTATTTTATCGACCACTTTCCCCGCATGACCAGGCATCAGTAAAGCATTCAAACAACTGGCGTACGGACCCTGCTCAGTCGGGCGGCGGTTATTTCGCTGATCTCGCTTCGCATAGTTTGAATTTTTTGGAATATGCACTGGGCCCGATTGCTGAGGTGGCCGGTTTCGCCCGCAATCAGGCAGCACGTTATGCAGCGGAAGATATGGTCAGCAGTAGCTTTCGCTTTGCATCAGGCGTGCAGGGCACCGGGAACTGGTGTTTTACGGCCTTTGAAAAAACAGATATGACTGAAATCATCGGCACACTCGGCAAAATAAGTTACGCTCATTTCGATCAAAGCCCAGTGGTTTTGAACACCCTCCACGGCGTAAATAGTTTTCAGATAGCTAATCCGACGCATATCCAACAGCCGCTGATTCAAACGATTGTGGATGAACTGTTGGGGGTTAATAACAGCGTTTGCCCTAGTCATGGCGAAAGTGCCGCGCATACCTCGTGGGTGATGGATCAGATGTTAAAAGATTATTATTCAACAGAAAAAAACTCTCACAGTGTACGCAAATAAGCTGGAAAGTCTTGCCAGTGCTAGAGTTTAGCGGAGTAAGTGGTGCCTTTTTAAAGTCAGTTTAAAAAATGTTTTGTAAAAATTACGATCAGCCCGAGGGATATATGGTTACAGCAGGTCATGCAGAGCACAGCATTTTTAATCGGCAGAAAATTTTTGGCAACAGCATGCTGATCATATGGAGCCTGCTGCAGACCATTAGCGCAAACGCGCAGGTGAGTGCGGAGCGGGTAGAGGGCCTGCGTGACAACACGCCTCGCTGGCACGCCATCACCGGCGCTCGCCTGGTGTTAGCCCCTGGCAAGGTGATTGAAAAAGGCACACTGGTGATGCGCGATGGTGTCATCGTTGCGGTGGGTGCGGATGTGGCGATCCCGGCCGGTGCGCGAATATGGAAGCGGGATGGACATACTGTGTATGCGGGGTTTGTCGATTTATCCAGCAACGTGGGTTTGCCCGCGGCCTTGCGCGCACGGACCCCGGCCTTGATGCCCTGGGCGCCAGGTGCTATGCCTGGCGCGAATATGCAAACAGAATCAAAAATACTGGCGGCTCGGTCACTAGCCGCACGCAACCGCTTTATTCGAGCCGAGATTGATGTGGCGCAACAGCTTGAATTAAAGCCCGATGACATAAAAGCGGCACGTGAGCTGGGCTTTACCAGTGTGCTGGCCGCGCCGGCTACCGGCATATTTCGCGGCCAGAGCACGCTCCTGAATTTAAGCGATGGGCAGGATGCAAAATCACAGGTATTGATCCCCCGCGCGGCACAACATCTGGCGATGGAATATGAACGTTCACCGGATTCGGTCTATCCTAGTTCGTTGATGGGTGCGATTGCGCTAATCCGGCAAACCTTTTATGACGCACGCTGGTATCACGGCGCACATGAATACGCACAGACTCATCCTGCAGCCGAGCGCCCGCAACCAAACGCATCACTTGAGGCGTTGTTTGCAACTTTGGCAGCATCAACAGCCGGGCGGCAGGCGATTATTTTTCAATCCAATAGCGAACAGGATTATTTGCGCACAGCAAAGATTCGTGATGAGTTTTCCCTGCGCGTGATTGGCCTCGGTAATGGGTTTGAATACCGTCGCGCGGCGCAGATAAAATCGCTCACGATGCCGATGATCGTGCCGATCAATTTCCCGGCGCCGCCAGAAATTGAAAACCCGGATAGCGCGATTGATGTGCCACTCGAAACTTTGCAACACTGGGAGCAAGCGCCTTCCAATCTCGGCTATTTGCATCAAGCCGGTGTTGAATTCGCGATCACAGCGCAGGGCTTGCGCGACCCAGGCAAGGAGTTCTGGAGCAATCTACGTTTAGCGGTGCGCCGTGGCTTGCCCGCTGATCAAGCGCTGGCGGGGCTAACCACAACACCGGCCAAATTGATTGGTGCTTCGCGGCAGCTGGGTTCACTTGAAGTCGGCAAGCTGGCTAATCTGATTATTGCCAACGGCGATTTATTTGCAAATGATCAAGCTGAAATCGAGACCACATTCGTCGAGGGTCGCCCGTACTATACGGCTGTTTATGATCGCATTGATGTGCGCGGCCGTTGGAATATTGTCAGCAGTAACCCTCCGGTTCAGTGGGAAATCGGTGGCACCCAATCCAAACCGCAACTAAAACTTGATGGTGGTGTTTGTGATTTGAATGTGCGTGCCCGACAGGTCGTGATGATGCTGCCGTGTACAAAACCCGATAAAAAAGCCGACGCGGGTGAGGGCGTTGCTGCCGCTTCTACCGCAACCGCAACCGCGACGGCAACTTCGGCGCCATTGAGCCCAGCACAAACCATCGTCGCTGATTTCAATAACGATGCTTTAAGAGGCAGCATTCAAATCGCGAGTGGGGCTTCATCTGTCTGGTCTGCACAACGCGTCGCCGCCTTTATTGAGCCCGCATCTGTACCAAAAGCGGCGCTTAAAAAAGAAACCATGCCACCCACGCCAGCACTGCCCAGCAGTTATCCGGCAGGCACATACAGCGTTGATTTGCCAACACGGCCCGCGCAATTGCTGATTCGTAATGCGACGATCTGGACCAGTGCTGCTGCCGGACAATTATTCCAGACCGACATGCTGGTGCGCGATGGCCGCATCGCCGCGATTGGGCCGTCGCTTGTTGCGCCAGCCAACACGGAGGTGATTGAGGCTGCGGGCAAGCACGTCACGCCCGGCATTATTGATGCACATTCGCACACCGCTATTTCTGGCGGTGTGAATGAAAGTGCCAGCTCTATTACGGCCGAGGTTCGCATCGGCGATGTGCTGGATGCAACCGATATCAATATCTATCGTGAACTGGCTGGTGGGGTAACCGCTGCCAATGTGCTGCATGGCTCGGCGAATTCGATTGGCGGGCAAAATCAAGTGATAAAAATGCGCTGGGGCAGCGATGCGGAAGGCTTGAAGTTTATCGGTGCGATGCCTGGCATTAAGTTCGCTTTAGGTGAAAACGTGAAGCAATCTAACTGGGGAATCACGGATCGCGCCAATGCACGTTACCCGCAAACCCGCATGGGTGTTGAGCAAATCATGCGTGATGGTTTCCAGGCGGCGCGGCTGTACCAGCAGCGCTGGAATACCTGGCGAGCAGCCGCAAAAAATGAGGCAAAAACAGCCGAGCCCCGCCGCGATTTGCAGCTTGATACGCTGGTTGAAATTCTCGACAAAAAGCGCGTGATTCATATTCATTCTTATCGAGCGGATGAAATTTTAATGTTTGTAAAATTAGCGAAAGAGTTTGGGTTTAACGTTGCCACCTTTCAGCATGTGCTCGAAGGTTATAAAGTGGCCGACGCGATTGCCAGTATTGGGGCAGGGGGCTCAACATTTTCTGATTGGTGGGGCTATAAAATGGAAGCGCTTGATGCGATCCCGACCAATGGCGCCATCATGCATAAAGCTGGCGTGCTAATGACCTTTAATTCCGACAGCGATGAACTGGCGCGTCGCCTAAATACTGAAGCGGCCAAGGCGGTTAAATACGGCGGGATGGCTGAAGCCGATGCGTTCAAATTTGTCACCATTAACGCCGCCAGACAATTGCGCATAGATCAGCGTACCGGCTCGCTTGAAGTAGGCAAAGATGCGGATTTTGTAATCTGGAGCGACAACCCATTGTCCACTCAAGCGCGGGCCGAAGAAACCTGGATTGAGGGCCAACGTTATTTTGATCTGCGTACCGATGCTAGCTTGCGTGAAAGCGCTAAACGAGAGCGTGAGAGGCTGATTGCTAAAGCATTGCCGATGCGTATAGCGGGAATGAATATGGCGCGTATGAATATGGCACGACCCAATAGTGCTGAAGCCGCAGGCGCATCGGCTAATCCTGCATCTGCACCTCCAGCTTCGCTAACCTCAGTGTCTGGCTTGATGGAATATGTGGCTTTTCAAAATTGGCTGCACCAATCCAGCCACTATCGCGATGGCTACTGGAGCGGCGGGCAGTGGCATGAATGCACGGAGGACGGACGATGAAATCCATTTATGTTTCGGACGCGCTGCGCGTTGCAGCATTGCGCATGAAAAAAACCTTCCTGTTGGCATTAGCGATAGCAGCATGGGCTTCGTGTTTGGCCATACTGAACGCCCACGCCACCCCCAATATTCCGCCACCACCCCAACGTCAGGCGATTCTCATCACTGATGTCAGCTTGCACACGGTCAGCGGGCCGGTGATCAGCAATGGCCGCATGCTGATTGACCAGGGCCGTATCGTCGCTATTGGTAGTGCGACAGAAGTCGCAACGCCATTGGGCGCGCAAGTTATTTCAATGCGCGGCAAACATATTTACCCAGGTTTGATTGGCGCGAATACGGCATTGGGATTAGTCGAGGTAGAGTCTGTGCGCGGCACGATTGATACTAGCGAAACCGGCGTCATCAACCCCAATGCGCGTGCACTGGTCGCGGTGAATGCAGATAGCGAGCTGATCCCGGTGGCGCGGGCGAACGGCGTACTGGCCGCGCTTTCAGTGCCACGCGGGAGTGCGACGGGACTGGTGGCCGGTACCTCGGCGCTGCTGCAGTTGGATGGCTGGAACTTCGAAGAGATGGGTTTGATTCCCGAAGTCGGTCTGCATATTGCATTACCCACGATGCGCTTGAACGCAGCATTATTTCCCAGTCTTTCCCCAGCGCGACTGGATGATATTCAGCGTATGACCGCGCAACGGTTAAAGATATTGGAAGATGCTTTTGAGGCTGCCAACGCCTACGCCAAGGCACGCGCGAGTGATGCCGCCACGCCCGTTGATAGCCGCTGGGAAGCGATGTTGCCCGTAGTAGCTGGTAAGCGGCCCGTTTTTATGCAAGCCGACGAGCTGCCACAAATTCGCTATGCGCTGGGTCTCGCGGAGCGCTTTGGATTTAGCTTGATTATCGTCGGCGGCATGGATTCGTGGCGTATCGCGGCGCTGCTAAAAGAACGGCAGGTACCCGTCATTATCGGTGGCGTGTACCGACTTCCAATGCGCCGCGGTGATGATACCGATGCGCCATTTCGTCTGGCCGCCCAGCTCTACGAAGCCGGGGTACGCTTTTGTATTGCGCGATCAGGCAGTGAGTTTGATGCTGCAACCGAGCGTAACTTGCCATTTGAGGCGGCTGCCGCAGCGGCACATGGTTTGCCTCGCGATGAAGCATTGAAAGCGATTACTTTATACCCCGCCCAAATTTTGGGTGCAGCAGATCGCCTGGGTTCATTGGAGGTCGGTAAACTGGCTAGCTTCTTTGTGACCAATGGCGACCCGCTGGATATTCGTACCAAGGTGGAACGTATTTATATTCAAGGTCGTGAGCTCGAATTAAGTGATCGTCATGATCCTGTAAGCTTTTCGTGGAGTACTTAACGAAAGCGAAAATCATGAAATCAGGCAAGAAGAATAACGTACTCGACGGCATCAAGAAAGAGCAACTCAAGCGACGCGTGTTTACGCTCGAATACAAAGCCGAGGTGGT
>JANYDB010000077.1 GCA_025359985.1 Burkholderiales bacterium
CACGCGTACTACGTTTGAATTTTCCGCCTTCCCTGGCCTTGGCGCTCAAGATGCTACCTGCGTAGTCAAAGATGTCACGAACAACGCCAGCGCGATTGGCAACGTCCGAACCTTTGGTAAAACGGGGCTCTGCACCTCGGCCATACCCGGCGGCGCGCTGCCGCCGCAAATCCCAGCGACGACCGAGCTCATTCGCGCAACAGTCAATGGCCGCAGCTATCCGTAAGTCAGGCCATCTGCAAACAGTAACCAAAGCAATACGATCAGTGCTTCAAACAGAAAACCACCCTTCGAAAGAGCGGTGGTTTTTTGTTAGGGCTTTTTGTTGGGGCTTTTTGTTGGAGATTTATCCTTTGATGGTGATGCGTAAGGAGATGGAACCGTCTTAGTGAGTTGTTTGACCCGAATACCAGCGGCTGTGAAGGCATTCTTGGCACCATTATCGGAGCCTGCTATACCGCGTATTTTGGCTGCATAAAATAGCTGGAGACGTAAGCAAATGAAGTAAATCGAGCTTGGTCGGTTTACAATCGGGCACAGATCAAATCAGATATGTTTAAACAAAGCCCCAAAGCTTGAGTTCATATCCGTGTCCACAACCGGAGACCTTCCATGCAACATCGCGCAGTGCTTTTCAATTTCATCCGCCTGAGTCGTCTGGCGCTCGCCACTTTGGCTGGGGGTCTCGTTGTCGCGGCCAGCATCAGTGTCAATGCAGAGGTAGTCAAATCTACAGCGCTGACTAAGCCAATCACCACCGCCCACACTACAACTATCCCTAAGCGCTACACTATCGAGCAATTTATGGCGACGACAAGCCTCGGTGGCGCATCATTTAGCGCGGATGAAAAGCGGGTTTTATTTCACAGCAATCAGTCTGGCATTTTCAATGCCTACACCTTGCCGATTACCGGCGGCACGCCCCAGCCGCTCACGCAATCCGTATTGGACACCACCTATTCGGTCAGCTTTTTCCCCAATGACGACCGGATTCTTTTTTCCCGCGATAAAGGCGGGGATGAAAATAGTCACCTTTACGTGCGCGAGCTGAACGGTGCTGAAAAAGATTTAACGCCCGGCGATAAAGTAAAAGCCAGCTTCTTTGCGTGGCATCCCGATGGCATCACTTTTTATGTGTCGAGCAATGAACGTGATGCTAAATTTTTTGATCTCTACCGCTTTGACGCGAAGACTTATGCGCGCAGCATGATTTATAAAAATGATCAGGCTTATGCACTTGCCGCCATCAGCCGCGATGAAAAATGGATCGCGCTGAACAAAACCAATACCTCACTCGATAGCGATATTTATTTATTCGATGTGGCGAAAAACGAGACCAAACATCTGACCCCGCATACCGGCGCCATTACCTTCAATGCCGCCACTTTTGATCCTGCATCGGCCAGGCTGTTTTTTCTGAGCAATGAAGGCAGTGAATTTACCGGGCTGCGCACCTACGATCTGGCGAGCGGCAACATTAAAGCGCATGAAAAAGCCGATTGGGATGTGGTCTACACCTACTTCTCGCAGGATGGTCGTTTTCGCGTGACCGGCGTAAATCAGGATGGCAGCACGGCGATTCAAATCGTCGAAGGCGCGGCTGAAAAACCGGTCGCGCTGCCGAAGTTACCGGGCGGTGAAATTCGCGGCGTGAGTTTTTCCCGAAGCGGCAAACGCATGGCTTTTTATCTAAACGGCGACCGCTCACCAAGCAATTTATTTATCTATGATTTTATCTCCAAAAAAGTAAGCCAGCTCACCCAAAGTTTGAGCAAGAAAATTAATTCAGCCGATCTGGTTGAAGCCCAGGTGGTACGCTTCAAGTCGTTTGACGGCATGGTCATCCCCTCGATTTACTATAAGCCGCATGAAGCTTCAGCTAACCACAAAGTGCCTGCTGTGGTTTATGTTCACGGCGGCCCTGGCGGACAAACCACCCGCGGCTACAGTGCGCAGATCCAGTATCTGGTCAACCATGGCTACGCAGTACTTGGCATCAACAATCGTGGCAGTACAGGCTATGGCAAAACTTTTTTTGCAGCCGATGATCGCAAACACGGGCGCGAGCCGCTGTGGGATTGTGTGGAAGCGAAAACCTTCCTCGCAAGCCTTGGCTATATCGACCCTGAGCGCATCGGCATCATGGGCGGCAGCTACGGCGGCTACATGACGCTTGCCGCGTTGGCATTCCGCCCGGAAGCGTTCAAAGTGGGTGTGGATATTTTCGGCGTCAGTAACTGGCTGCGGACGCTGGAATCAATACCGCCTTACTGGGAATCTATCCGCAAATCTCTTTATGAAGAGATCGGTGATCCGGTGAAAGATAAAGACATGTTGATCGCCGTGTCACCGCTATTTCACGCTAAAGAAATTCGCCGTCCGTTACTGGTGATTCAGGGCGCAAACGATCCGCGCGTGATCAAACCGGAAAGCGATGAGATTGTTGAGGCGGTCAAAAAGAATGGCGTACCAGTCGAGTATGTGGTGTTCCCCGATGAAGGACACGGTTTTTCCAAGAAGAAAAACCAGATGGAAGCGAATCAGAAAATTCTGGAATTTCTGGATAGATATTTGAAGAAAGGTTGATTCATCGCTATCAATCATGGTGGCGCTCAAACGCCTCAGTCCCCCCAAAGCGTCTAAAGACTTCCAAACAAAACTCTATATCTGGTGCGGGTTTTCAGGCTTTTTTGGCTTTAATTTCACGCCAATGCTAGAGTTTATATTTCGATTTAAAAAATCAAACTCTCGCCTCGGCAGGGCAAAGTAAGGTGAATGCCGACGCTGCAAAAGCAGTGCGGATGCGATAATAGAGGATGTGACGCAGTAGTATTTTTGCGTCGCGGTGTTGTTCGCTTCGCTCACCGATTTCGCTCTCGCGCAGTTCATGCGATTTTTTATACTTCAACGCATCCTTACGACGCACCTATATCATGGCTATCTTAAAAAATGACACCTTCCTCCGCGCGCTGATGCGTCAGCCGACTGCCTACACACCGATTTGGATCATGCGTCAAGCGGGGCGTTATTTACCCGAGTACAAATCGACGCGGGCGAAAGCGGGAAGCTTTTTAGGTCTCGCCAAAAACCCTGACTATTGCACTGAGGTAACGCTGCAGCCGCTGGATCGATTCCCGCTCGATGCGGCGATTTTATTTTCGGATATTTTGACCGTTCCCGATGCGATGGGACTGGGATTGTATTTTTCTGACGGCGAGGGCCCCAAGTTTGAACGGCCACTGCGCACCGAAGAAGATGTGAAGCGCTTGCCCTTAGCCGACATGAATTCACTGCAATATGTGACAGATGCGGTAAGCCAGATTCGCGGTGCGCTTGACGGTCGGGTGCCGTTAATCGGCTTTGCTGGCAGCCCGTTTACGCTGGCCTGTTACATGATTGAGGGCGGTGGCTCGGATGATTTTCGCCTGACCAAAACCATGATGTTTCAACGCCCTGATTTATTGCACACCATTCTCGACAAAAATACCGAGAGCGTGATCACTTATTTGAATGCGCAAATTGCGGCGGGTGCGCAAGCGGTTCAGCTATTCGATACCTGGGGCGGCGCGCTATCACATCACGCCTACCAGACGTTTTCGCTACCGTATGCAAAGCGCGTGATGGCGGGGCTCAAGCGCGAACATGAAGGCCGCGTGGTGCCGCGCATTTTCTTTACCAAAGGCGGCGCCTCCTGGCTCGAATCGATGGCCGCGATTGGCGCAGATGCGCTGGGGCTTGATTGGACGATTCAAATCGGCGACGCTAAAAAACGGGTAGGCCACCAAGTAGCATTGCAGGGAAACCTTGATCCGCTGACGTTGTTTGCGACACCTGACGTGATTACGCGGGAAGCGGAACAGGTTTTAAACGACTTTGCGTATGACAAAAATGCCACAGGGCATGTGTTTAATTTGGGTCACGGAATTTCTCAATTTACCAATCCTGAACATGTGGAAGCGCTCGTTCACGCCGTTCACCGCGCCAGTGCTAGGGAATAGCGTTTTATGACGGTGTCAAGCTCATTTTTTTCAATCTGCGTAAAAAAAGAACTTGCTTATGCACAGAGAGCCTGTTCTCGCAAAATAGCGCGGATTTTTGCGAACTTGCTGCAAGTAGTTGCTGCAAGTCCATCAATTTAAAAGAGTTTTTTCCCATTTTTATATTTTATTTGGCGCTTCAGGCCTATTGTGACGGAGCCATTTCACCTCTGGCAACGAGCTATGCACAAAGTTATCCACAGGTGGATGGCGTGTGCCTGTATGCCACATCAATCAGGTCAGGCTAGCATCGGTGATGCCTTTTATAACCTCGCCATTGCGCTCGCTTGGCCCATGCCATGTGAACCTCGTAGTGGCCCGTATTGCCCTGGATTTGCCGATTGCAACACTGTTCGATTTTTTATTGCCGGCTGAAGTCATTGGGGCATCAGAAGCAACGCAGGCCTCAAAGTCCTCAGCCAACAAACTAGATGACTTGATTGGTCGTCTTGCGATTGTGCCGTTTGGGCCCAAAAAATGCGTGGGCGTAATTGTCGACATCACCCACGCAACCGCAGTGCCGCTCGAAAAACTAAAAGCCGTGTTGTATATTCAACATGACTTGCCTGCTTTTTCAGCAAGCGATCTGGCGCTTTTCAGGTTTTGTGAGGGCTATTATCATCAATCGTTCGGCCAGATTGCGCTGAACGCCATCCCGCCGGGCATGCGCGTGCCTAAATCAATCGGGCGCGCCCTAACAATCCGGGCGCAACCCGACATCATTGCCATCACCACGGCCGGACGCGAGGCCCTGCCGAATTTACCAGGGCGTTCAGTTGTGCAGCGCGCCATCCTGCAATCGTTGGTGACCTATGGCCCGCAAGACGAAACTGCCATCAAGGTACGCCATGAATCAGGCGCCACCTCACTCAATGCGCTCCTGCGTAAGGGCTGGGCGGAGGTGCAGACAAAGATGAAAGTGCACGCACAAACGCAAGCGCAGGCGCAAGCATCCGAAAAATCCACCACACGGGCGGTGGCAAGCACTGCACGCATCACGCTATCCAAACCTATTGCGCCGATTGAATTTTTTAATGCCAAGCCGCTCAACGCCCAACAAACTCGCGCACTGGCGGCCATTGTGGGTGGGGCTGGCCAGTTCGCGGCATTTTTATTGGCGGGCATTACGGGCAGCGGCAAAACTGAGGTCTATCTGCATGCGATCCGCCATACGTTGGAGCACGGCCACCAGGCACTTATCCTGGTGCCGGAAATAAATTTATCTCCCGCTTTTGTACGCGCGGTAGCTGCACGTTTCCCGACCGCGCAGGTTGCACAACTGCACAGCGGCATGCCTGAAATGCCGCGCATGACGGGCTATCTGGATGCACAGTCCGGTCGTGCCGATATCGTTATCGGCACGCGATTGGCGGTGTTTACGCCGATGCCGCGTCTGGGTTTGATCGTGGTGGATGAGGAACATGATGCTTCGTTCAAACAGCAGGAAGGCTTTCGTTATTCAGCGCGTGATGTGGCGGTTTTCCGTGCCCGTGCTGCCGGTTGTGCGGTGGTGCTGGGCTCGGCCACGCCGTCATTGGAAACGCTGAATAATGTGGCGCGAGGGCGCTTTGTGGCGTTGGCACTAACCGCACGTGCCACCCCGGATGCACAGCTACCGCGTGTTGATTTTATTGATCTCAATATCGAACGCACGACGGACGGTCTCACGGCTGGCCTAATTCACGCCATCGAGGAAACCGTGAAACGCGGCGAGCAGGCGCTGGTGTTTATCAATCGTCGCGGCTTCGCACCAGCATTGGTCTGTGCACAATGCGGCACCATGCCGGAATGCGCACGCTGCACCGCAAGATTGGTCTTTCATAAAAATGATAACCGCCTCAAATGCCATCATTGCGGTTATCAAACTCGAGTGCCAACGAGCTGCGCTAGCTGTGGCAGCCATGAATTAATCGCCGCAGGCCAAGGCACCGAACGCATCGAGACGGCCCTGCAAACTGCGCTGCAAGCGAGCCTGCCCCAGCTACGCATGGCGCGAGTCGATCGCGATTCCACCCGTAAACGTGGCGCAGCCGAGAAAATTTTCGAAGCGGCGTCTAAAGGCGAGCTCGATGTTCTGGTAGGCACGCAGATGCTTTCAAAAGGCCATGATTTTCCGAAGCTCACTATGGTTGGAGTGGTCAATGCGGATGGCGCCATGTTCTCGGCCGATTTTCGCGCATCCGAACGGCTGGCGGCACAACTCATGCAAGTCGCGGGTCGGGCCGGACGCGCTTCGCTACCGGGACGCGTGCTAATTCAAACCCGGTTTCCAACGCATCCGCTATACCAGGCCGTTGCAGCCCAGGATTACGCACGGTTTGCGGACATCGCCATGGCGGAACGGCGTCATGCCGCTTTGCCGCCATTTTCATTTTTAGCGCTATTGCGCGCCGAATCAAAGCAGGCAGAGTCCCTCGCTAAATTTATGGCTGATATTGCAACCAATGCACAAACGCTGGCGCCTGCGCATGGCGTGCATGTCTGGGATCCTGTACCGCCAACGCTAGCGCGCAAGGCCGGTTATGAACGTCGGCAACTAATGGTGCAGGCAGACTCCCGCGCTGTACTGCAACGTTTTCTGAGCCACTGGCTGGTCATGGTGCGTCAACGCGAAGTGCGCGCCGTCAAATGGGTGATTGATGTTGACCCGCTTGAGGTGTAATTGAATACGGGGCGAAATAAGCAAGATAAATTACGCCTTATCCGAATGAGTGTCAGATTGAGCATTGGGCAAAAATTAGGCTGAAAATCAGCTTGCCGTTATAATCATGAGCTAACTTCTAAAACAATCATGTCTACATTTATTGATAACAAAAGCGCCATTGCGGCGCTCTTCCAAACGGCCCTCGCCACGGCGTATCCCGCGCTGGCAGACGGTGCTTTTATGATCGAAGTCGAAAAACCCAAAAATCCTGATCATGGACATTTCGCGGTCAATAGCGCACTGCAGTTGGCGAAAAAACTGGGCGCAAAGCCATGTGATATTGCGGAAGCGATTGTAGCGGCTCTACCGGCGTCTGATTTAATTGCGACCCAGCCCGATATTGCAGGGCCGGGATTTATCAATATTCGTCTCTCGCTTGCCGCCGAAACACGGGTGGTGGGCAGCATTTTTGCAGACGGCGATAACTTTGGTAAAAACCACACAGGCGCGAATCAAAGTGTCATGGTTGAATTTGTGTCTGCCAACCCAACCGGTCCACTGCATGTAGGTCATGGCCGCGCGGCGGCTATTGGCGACACGCTGGCGCGATTGCTCACGTGGCAGGGGTATCAGGTATCGCGCGAGTTCTACTACAACGATGCCGGTGTGCAAATCAATAATCTGATGTTGTCGGTGCAGGCGCGATTACGTGAGCGCTCAGGGCTGGATGCGCCATTTCCGGAAGGCGGCTATCACGGCGAATATATTCGTGAAATCGCTGAACGCTACGCTGGAAAATTTCCCGATGATGTATCCGGAAATCATGAAGATACGCTGCGTGATTTTGCGGTCGCGTACTTGCGTCACGAACAGGATCTCGACCTCAAAGCATTTGAGGTCCAATTTGATCACCATTATCTCGAGTCATCGCTTTACACCGAAGGGCTGGTTGAAAAAACGGTGGCTCATCTCGTGGCCAATGGTAAAACCTACGAGCAGGATGGTGCGCTGTGGCTTAAAACCACTGACTACGGCGATGATAAAGATCGCGTTATGCGCAAGTCCGACGGCACCTTCACTTATTTTGTGCCGGATGTGGCGTATCACGTCACCAAATGGCAGCGTGGCTTCAAGCGCGCTATTGTTGAGTTGGGAGCCGATCATCATGGCTCGCTCGCTCGCGTACGCGCTGGCCTGCAGGCCATGGATATGGGTGTACCCGTTGGTTACCCCGACTATGTGCTGCATCAAATGATCACCGTCATGCGGGGCGGCGAAGAAGTAAAAATTTCCAAGCGCGCCGGCAGCTATGTGACCTTGCGCGAGCTCATTGATGAGGTTGGCCGTGATGCCACACGTTATTTTTTCGTCATGCGCAAAGCAGATTCGCAGCTCACTTTTGATATTGATCTGGCCCGGTCAAAATCCGAGGAAAATCCGGTTTACTACGTGCAATATGCACACGCACGAATCTGCTCGGTACTTGCGCAATGGGGTGGTGATGAAACCGCACTTAAGTCGGCTGACCTCTCGCCGCTTACTAGTAAATATGAATCTGATCTCACGCGCGCATTGGCTGATTTTCCGCTCACGCTCAAACACGCAGCACATGAACTGGCGCCGCATATTGTGGCCGTCTATTTAGGCGATTTGGCCGCTAAACTGCACTCTTATTACAATGCAGAACGTTTCCTGATTGAAGACGAAAAATTGAAACTTGCACGGTTATCGCTGGTTTTAGCCACCCGGCAGGTATTGAAAAACGGCCTCACCGTATTGGGCGTCAGCGCTCCGGAGAAGATGTAAATCATGACGAATGACTATAAGGACAGCAAAATACCTCCGTCACCCCGCAGCGGTGCAGCCAGAGGTGGTAGTGCGCGCGGCATGAATCCGATGTTCTTGGGCGTTATAATTGGGCTGCTATTAGGCATCGTGCTGGCACTCGTGATTGCCATCTGGTTAAACCGCAGCGCAAGCCCATTTCAGGAAAAATCCCGGCCGGTTGATGCTTTGCCGACCATTGCGGCGCGGCCCGCGGCATCCAGCAGCATCAACAAAAACGATGCGCGAGCAGTCCCCAGTGAGGTTGCTAAAGACGGCAGTGACAAGCCCCGTTTTGAGTTCTATGATATTTTGCCAGGTGAAAAAGGCAGCAAAATGGATGCGGCTAACAAAGCCACACCACTTGCCAAAAAATCTGCTGAATCCCCACCTGTAACCGCACTTAAAACCGCGCCGGAAATAAAGCGTGATGCCCCTATTGTGAAGGCAAATGGGGTGGCGGCTACACCTGCAGGTATCGGCAAAGAGAGTTATTTGCTGCAAGCTGGTGCCTTTCAAAACGAGAGCGAAGCCGAAAACCTGAAAGCCCAAATTGCTTTTGCGGGCATGGAAGCGTTTGTGAGAAGTGTCAACTTGCCGGACAAAGGCACGTTATACCGGGTGCGTCTCGGCCCGTATAAAAGCTTTGAGGAAGTGAACAGAATTAAAACTGCACTGTCTCAAAACGGCATTAACGCCGCTGTCGTCAAGGCAGAATAACCGTAATAGCCCTCCATTTGTTAGCCTGATTTTAATAGGATCTTTTATGCACAGCCTGAAATCCATTGCCGCTCTGAAGTCGTTTTTTTTAGCCGCGCTAACGCTTGCCGCGGTGACGTTTGCTAATGCTCAAACAGGCGTGACTGTTACGCCGTTAAGCCCGCCTCAGCCTGTTGAAAATGATGGCAAGATCGAGGTGTTGGAATTCTTTGCCTACGGTTGCATTCACTGTGCACACCTGGAACCAAAACTTGAGGCGTGGGCCAAGAAACAAGCTGCGGATGTAAAGCTCAAGCGTGTTCCTGCAGGCCGGGGCTTTGAAATGCGTGGCATCGATAATGTGCCGCTTTTTTATACGCTTGAGGCGATGGGTTTGGTAGAAAAGCTGCAGCAAAAAATATTTGATGCCGTCAACGTTGAAAACGTTATTTTAGGCAATCCCGCAACGCTCAATAAATGGCTTGAAAAACAGGGCGTTGATCCTAAAGTTTATGAAAATGTGCAGAAATCATTTTCGGTACAAAACAAAATTATACGAGCCTATAAACAGGCGGCTGAATACAAGGTTAGCAGCACACCAACAATCGTTGTGAACGGACGTTTTGCAGTACAGCAACAAGGCTCGGAAGAGAATTTTTTCGCCACCATTGACAAGCTTGTCCGCGAAGCCCGCGCGGGTAACAAAACCGTTGCAATGGCTGCCGAATCCCCCCATCCCGCAAAAGTAAAGGCGGCGGTAGAAAAAAAATAAAGCAGCTTGTCATTTCGCACACCGTCATGCTTGGCGTCTATCAGCTTGAGCATGACGGCATCGTGAGGAACTAGGTAATCAGCATCATAGCCGGGGCAAGTCTCCCGTTATACAATTCGGGATGGTTAATTCCCCTCTAAAAGTATTTATCACCGGCGCATCCAGCGGCATTGGCGAAGCTCTCGCAAGACAGTATGCTCAAAACAGCGGTGCACAGCTCGGATTGGTTGCACGGCGCGAAGATTTTTTAGTGCGGCTCAAAGCTGAGCTAGCACCGAGTCCGGAAATTTATGCGTGCGATGTGCGCGACATCGCTGCACTTAAAGCTGCCGCACAAGACTTTATGAAAAAATTCGGCGTCCCGGATATTGTTATTGCCAATGCGGGCGTTTCATGCGGCACATTGACCGAAATTGAAGATGATCTCAACGCCTTCCAGGAAATTTTTGACATCAATGTCATGGGTATGGTGAATACGTTTCACGCATTCGCGCAGCCGATGAGAGATGCCGGGCACGGCACGCTGGTCGGCATTGCCAGCGTCGCCGGTTTCCGCGGCATTCCTGGCGGTGGCGCGTACTCGGCTTCAAAGGCAGCATGCATAAAATATTGCGAAAGTCTGCGTGTGGAAATGCGTTCCAGTGGTGTGTCGGTTGTCACCATTTGCCCTGGCTACATACGCACCCCGATGACTGCTGTGAACAAATTCAAAATGCCATTCTTGATCGATGTTAAACAAGCCGTGGTGCGATTCCAACACGCGATTGACGCCAAAACCAGTTTCACCGTAATCCCCTGGACCATGGGTGTGGCCGCTCGGGTTTTACGGATGACGCCAAATTGGCTTTATGACCGTGTTTTTTCGCGCATGCCGCGTAAGCCCCGATAGCCGTTTCATTTTTTTTCACGGTAAGTTTTCTTCAATCTGCCTCACTATAAATCTCATGACCGCCCGCTACGATCTCCATCACGATATTCACGGCAATGTTGCCGTCATTACGCTCGATAACCCACCGGTCAACAGCATGGGCATGGCAACGCGGCAGGCAATTGGTGCGCACCTCGCCGCGGCCATTGCCGATCCATTGGTGTGTGCCGTGATCATTACAGGCGGAAATAATATTTTTACAGGAGGCGCAGACATCCGCGAATTTGGCTTACCTATTGCCATGCAAGCACCGAGTTTGCATGATCTTATTCGCGCTTTTGAGACCAGTCCCAAACCCGTTGTGTCTGCCATCAATGGAGTGTGCATGGGTGGCGGAACAGAAATTTCATTGGGCTGTCACTATCGGGTAGCAGCACCCGGCGTGATGATCGGACTGCCTGAAGTCAAAATCGGCCTGCTGCCTGGCGCCGGCGGCACGCAGCGCTTGCCGCGTGTGGCGGGCGTTGAATTAGCATTGCGGATGATTGTCAGTGGCAACGCAGTGCCTGCCGAAGTGCTCGCCAAGGCAAACGCTTGGGACAGAATTATTGAAGATGATTTTTTGGCTGGCGCGATTATTTTCGCCGGCGAAATGGCAAAGCAAAAACAGCTTCCTCGCGTGCGCGATAAGAATCCCAGCTTTACGGGCGCTCAACAGTCTTTTTCTGCCGCACGTGTCGCCGCTGCCTCTGCTAATCCGCAATGGCCTGCGCCACTAAAGTGTATTGATGCAATTGAAGCATCGACGCTGCAAAGCTTTGATGATGGTCTCGCCTATGAATTCAAACTGTTTAACGAATTGATGGCAACACCTGAAGCGGCAGAGCTGCGTCGCGCCTTTTTCGCCGAACGCGCGGCGCGAAAAACAGCGCCGCCCAAAAATCTATAATTACGACATTAAAATGAGCAAAATTCTATCTCGGCAGGACCTTAATTTTTTACTCTATGAATGGCTTGATGCGGTTGCGCTGACATCGCGCGAACGATTTGCGGATCACTCACGCGAAACCTTTGATGCTGCGCTCGACACATCCGAAAAGATGGCCGAACAATATTTCGCGCCGCATAACAAAAAAAGTGATGCCAACGAGCCTTATTTTGACGGTGAGCATGTGCACCTCATCCCGGAAATAAAAATCGCTGTGGATGAGTTTAGCCGCGCCGGTTTGATGGCAGCACAGCATGATTACGCTCTTGATGGCATGCAATTGCCGACCACGATTGCGAGTGCCTGCATGGCATACTTCATGGGTGCTAATGTGGCGACAGCGGGCTATCCTTTCCTCACGATCGGCAATGCCAATCTGTTGCTGGCGCATGGTACGCCGCAGCAAATTGACACCTATGTTCGACCACTGCTGTTAGGCCGCTTCATGGGCACGATGTGCCTATCAGAGCCGCAGGCCGGCTCTTCCCTTTCGGATATTAAAACCCGCGCTCTGCTGCAGCCCGATGGCACCTACCGAATCACCGGCAACAAGATGTGGATATCCGGCGGCGAGCACGACTTAACCGACAATATTATTCACCTCGTTCTGGCCAAAATTGCCGCTCCTGACGGAAAAACCATTCCTGGCGTAAAAGGTATTTCACTTTTTATTGTGCCGAAAAAACTGGTTAACGATGATGGCTCGCTAGGTGAACGCAATGATGTGATTCTCGCTGGCCTGAATCATAAAATGGGTTATCGCGGCACTACCAATTGCCTGCTCAATTTTGGCGAAGGCAAATTTAAACCCGCTGGAAAATCAGGCGCTGTCGGTTATCTTGTAGGCGTGCCGCATAAAGGTTTGAGCTGCATGTTCACGATGATGAACGAGGCTCGAATAGGTGTCGGTATGGGTGCGACCATGCTGGGCTACACCGGTTATCTGCATGCGCTGGACTATGCCCGCAATCGCCCCCAAGGCCGCCACCCTAAAGCGAAAGATCCCTCGTCACCGCAACTGCCCATCATTGAACACACCGATGTGCGCCGCATGCTGCTGGCACAAAAAGCGTATGTAGAAGGCGCGCTGGCGCTAAATTTATACTGCGCAAAATTGATTGATGAAGAAAAAACAGCGGCTGATGAAACCGCGCGCAAAGATATTACGCTGTTGCTCGATATCCTCACGCCGATTGCCAAAAGCTGGCCCTCGCAGTGGTGTCTGGAAGCGAATAACCTCGCCATTCAGGTGCACGGCGGCTACGGCTACACGCGTGATTACAATGTTGAGCAGTTCTATCGTGATAATCGTTTAAACCCGATTCATGAAGGCACACACGGCATTCAGGGGTTGGATTTACTTGGGCGCAAAGTCGTCATGCAGGATGGCGCTGCGTTTAAGCAATTAGGCCGCGTTATTCAACAAACAATTGATGCCGGACTGGCAGCATCACATGCTGACCTAAAACGATGTGCAGCACTGCTTGCCGACTATGTGCGCCGTATTAGCGTCGTTACCGGGACATTACACAGTGCGGGCGACCTTAATAAAACCCTCGCCAACGCAACAACCTATCTGGAAGCATTTGGACACATCGTGATGGCTTGGATATGGCTTGAACAATCGCTCGCTGCCGCAAAAAATATTAGCGCCGTACAGGGTGATTTCTATCAGGGGAAATTTCAGGCTTGCCGCTATTTCTACATCTATGAATTGCCCAAAGTAAGCGTCATGATTGATCTGCTTTCCTGTCTTGATACGACCACTTTAGAAATGCAGGGCAACTGGTTTTAACTTCAGATTTTGAATTTTGAATTTTGAATTTTCATTCGCACCGACAAGATAAGACACCACTCGCCATGCCTGCCCACCTTTTGACTGATACCACCGCCCGCTTCTCAAATCGCGTTACCGATTACATTAAATATCGTCCGCACTATCCGATTGAAATTCTTGACCTGCTGGGCGAAACATGTGGCCTGACACCCGAAAGCGTGATTGCCGATATAGGTTCCGGAACAGGCATTCTTACCCGATTATTTTTGGAGAACGGCAATCCTGTCATAGGTATTGAGCCAAATACAGAAATGCGCGCGGCGGGCGAAGTTTATCTGGCCGAATTTGGCCGCTTTACCAGCATGAACGGCACGGCTGAATCCTCGCCAGTCCCAACGCGCGCTATGGACTTTGTGCTAGCGGGCCAGGCATTTCACTGGTTTGATCGGGAAAAAACCCGCAAAGAATTTAAGCGGATATTGAAACCAGAAGGCGTCGCTGTACTGATATGGAATGATCGTCGAATTGATTCAACACCGTTTCTGCGTGAATATGAAACGCTGCTTCAACAATATGCGCTGGACTACCAGGAAATTAGCCATAAAAACATCCAGGACAAAACCGTATTTGAATCATTTTTTGGCGGGCCGTTTTTTGAAGCCTCGTTTGAAAACATTCAACGCTTTGATCTTGTAGGCCTGATGGGCAGGCTTAATTCGTCAAGCTATACGCCACTGCAAAATCATGCCCATTACGCGCCTATGGCGCAGCGTGTGAAAGAAATTTTTGGAACGTATCAACAGGACGCCAAGATTACATTTGAATATGACACGCGCGTTTACTACGGCTTGGTGTCATAGCTTTAAAAAGGCCATTCACCACTGACCTTTGCGGCATTTTGTGCCCGCAGGTGAAGTCACCAACGGCTTTTCATGCATGCCGCTAAAGTCGATCAAGCCGCGTCGTTCTTCAATACAATAAATCCTATTGCCTTTATTGATTTGCGCATATCGAGCACCGTCAGAAGCTGTTGATTCTGCGACTGAGTCCGCGCGGGATTGGCCGACCTGATCAAGAAATGAGCGCATTTTTTCAGTCGGCAATTTTTCACGCGGCTGACGCTCAGTCGAACCTAGTATCCGAATTTCTTCAAGTTGAACCGGCGCATTTTTTTCTTCCGCCGAAGGAGCGCTTACCGCTTTTTCCTCAACATCACGCACGACCGCTCGCGCGATTTGATTCCTGGCATCCGCATTCAATTTTGGTGTTGCAGTTGCGTCAGGCCCATCAGGGCTCTCCGCACGCGCATGCAGGCTACAGCTAAGCGTTAGCAGTGTCCAGCAATAGACTGCGGCTCGAATCGGGCTCGCGCGAATCCAGCGAATCTGTCTGAACTGCCGACTTGCCACTAATACTTTCCGGTTAATCCCATGGCGACAAACGGCGGCTCTCGTCCGGTTAATTTTTCGAGCAGTATGAGTTCGTCATCGCTATGGTTGCCAAAGTCGGTATTTTCTACTTTCATATTGCCGCCTGATTCATCCAGCCATACCGGATTTTCATGGTGTGTGGTTTTGATTACTTTAGTTTTATCCATGCCTGCGCCATCAATGGCCGCTTCTCCGTAACAAAGACAGAAGTAAGTACGTTTAGGGTGAATCTCGATATAGCAGCCGGTACCGCGAATGCCTATAGTGGCGCTTTGGGCGCGGATGGCGATGCCTGAATTATTGGGGCGTTTTTCAAAAACAGAGAGAAGTTTTCCCGTGGCAATCAACACCTTTGCGAGAGTGCCTGGCCGATCCTTGCTATCTTCAAATGTGACACTGGTGCCTTCGCGCAGCAGGTACGCATCCTTGTCGATTACCACAATAGCGAAGCTGCCTTTGGCGCTATCCGTTGCCACTTTGTCACCGGGCTTTACTAGCATGCCAACCTTGGCAGGCACGCCATTAATAGTGACGTTACCTTGCAGTGAATTGATCCCGCTCAGTTTGGGTAAATCACCTTTTGCCAGCACTTCCTGAATAAGTCCCGGAATGCCCGCTGGCCCCAGCACACCAACAATGCCCATAGCCGTGAGTCTGGCTAGTGTCTGACGGCGTTCGAATTTACTAAAGGCGCTCATTTTTTTCATTTTATGTTTCCTCCGGTTTACTGCACGACCTCCTGAAAATGCTTCCCCACTATTTGCTACAGATGTTTGTTACTGCCATAAAAGCGATTCAGATTCAGCGTTTGATAAAGATCAAATCCCACACACCGTGCCCTTTCGCCAAACCCTTGCGCTCAAAATTGGATTCCGTTCGATATAGCGGCCGCGCGGCATAATCCGATGCTGTAGATGCTGTAGATGCTGTTGATTTTGTACTAACAAGTTGCGGCTCAGCCTGCAATACCTCCAGCATATGCTCAGCATAGGGCTGCCAGTCAGTAGCCAGATGAATATAGCCTTGCGTTTGCAGCTTCTGTACCAGTAGCGTGACAAATGCAGGTTGAATCAGGCGGCGTTTATGATGTCGTTTTTTGGGCCATGGGTCAGGGAAAAAAATATGAAGGCCTGCAAGAGACGAATCGGTTACGTTGTCGCGCAACACCTCAACAGCATCGTGTTGAATCAGGCGCAGATTAGTGAGGTTACGTTCTGCAATCATTTTTAACAGGCTACCCACACCCGGCGTATGAACCTCGATACCAATAAAATTTTTATCCAATAATTGCTGCGCAATATCCGCCGTGGTGTTGCCCATGCCGAAGCCAATCTCAACAATTGTGGGCGCATCGCGCTCGAAAATTTTTGCCATATTGAGCACAGCATCCGCCTTGAAGGGCAATACATATTGCGGGCCCAGCATATCGACTGCGCGCGCTTGGCCGGGCGATAAACGACCCTGGCGCAATACAAAACTGCGGATGGGACGGCGATGTTTGTCGGTTTCAGAAACCGCGTCCGCACTGAATGATTTTGATGCTTGCTTGGTGTTTTCCATTCGGCAATTATACGGCGCACCTTTAAGCTAATTCGTAGCCGCTACAATGACGCCATGAATAAAAATTTGAAAAAAATAGTCATCACGGCGGGTCGTGAAAAATCACTCCTCAGAAAGCATCCCTGGATTTTTTCCGGCTCCGTAAAGTCTAGCACTGGCGCGGCCTCTGGCGATATTGTCGCGGTAGTGGCTGAAGATGGGCGCTTTCTGGCCTACGCTAATTTCAGTGAACATTCGCAAATTGTTGCGCGGGTGCTGTCGTTTGTGGAAGGCGACAGCATTGATGAAAATTTCTTTCGGCAGCGCATAAAAGCGGCGATTGAACGCCGCTCACAGACTGCCCAAAATTCTGATGCAATACGCCTGATTCATGCCGAATCTGATGGACTGCCAGGCGTGATCGCGGATCGCTATGGAAAAGTGGTGGTGCTACAAATATTAACCGCGGGCATCGAGCCGCAGCGAGATTTGATCGCGCGATTACTGATGGAGGCGACGGGGGCGAAGACGGTCTATGAACGCTCTGATGCCGATGTACGCACGCTTGAAGGCCTTGAGCCCCGCACCGGACTAGTGGCTGGGCAGCCGCTCACAGGTGAAGTTGAAATTATTGAAAACGGGATGAAGATCGCGGTGGATATTATCGCGGGGCACAAGACCGGATTTTACATTGATCAACGCGTAAATCGCGCCCTCACTAAGTCATTGTCTGGCAATGCCGATGTATTAAATTGTTTTTGCTATACCGGTACGATGAGCGTGGCGGCACTTGCAGGCGGCGCAAAATCGGTGTTATCTATTGACAGCTCCGGGCCCGCACTGGCAACCGCAAAACGCAATGTTGCTCTTAATATAGAAGACGTCACGCGCGCCGAATTTTGGGAAGCCGATGTGTTTGCCGCACTTCGAAAACTGCGCGATATGGGCCGCAGCTTTGATCTCGTCATTTTGGATCCGCCCAAATTTGCTCCCACCGCGCACCACGCTGAAAAAGCTGCACGCGCATACAAAGATATTAATTTGCTGGGTTTAAAACTATTGCGTTCGGGTGGGCAATTGATGACGTTTTCCTGCTCTGGCGGTATTTCGGCAGAATTATTCCAAAAAATTATTGCCGGTGCTGCGCTCGATGCCCATGTGGAAGCGCATATCATCCAGCGTTTAAGCGGCGGCAGTGATCATCCGGTAGCGCTAAATTTCCCAGAGAGTGATTATTTAAAAGGGCTGTTGTTAAGACGTGTTTGAGCTTGATCTGAGGGATTTTGGTTGTGCCGCCGCACCATCATCAATCGGTGAAATTTGACAGGTGCTGCGCAACGATTTATTGTTACATTTAAGCCATATTTGTAAACGAGCTTTTAACGCGACGCGAACTATCTTTGAGTTGGACGATCCAAAACGAGTCCAAATAATAAATTTGGACCACAAATCTAAATATTTTTAGTAATAAACCATCTCTAACGACAATAAATTCACCTGCAAAAACCGGCGCAATCCTGGCGCGTTCCATAATAAAAATGCAAAGGATTCAACATGAAAAGTCATCGGTTTTACATCTTGAAGCGCCTAATTAATTTTGTAATCGTGCTTACAAGCTTTTTCGCCGCTTCGGTAAACGCTCAAACCGACGGCGCCACCCTGCTGAACCAGGCTAAACTCAACATCAATGGCAGCTCCATCATTGCCTCGCCGATTGATTTTAGTGTGACAACCCCCAGCATCATGCTGATCGATAAAAGCTTGCGCTATGGTTTAAAGCTGCGTTATCAAGCCATGCCTCATTTGGCGCTGGACGCTAGCTACAGTGATTTGCGAGCCTCCGCCACCCATACCGCGTTCTATCCGTATGCAGCGAGCTCGCTTAACGATGCTGACGCCCCATATTTGAATCCGCGTGCTGCAGCGAGGGGATATGGCTTGGATCTGGTGGGCACCTTGCCGATTATAGAGCGGCTTTCATTGACTGGTCGCGCAGGTATTCAAGGCATTAGAAACGATATCGCCTTCAACGGAATGGATTCAGTTGCATTGGGCGCTCCGCGATCATTTTCACAAGCCCGATTCGGCCTCGGCGTTCAATACTTGCTGACCAAACGCGTTGGATTACGACTGGAAATGGAACGCTTCTACCGCCTCAGTGGTAGTACATCAGGCAGCGCAGCAGGTAATGCTTTCAACAGCGATTTCAGCAGCGATAACATTTCGTTGGGCGTGCAGTTCAAGTTTTAAGTAAAAACGACGCTCTCTAAAAAACCGCCCCTCGCTTTGCGTTGGGAGTGGTTTTATTTTGTCCGCTGCCGCTCTTGCATAAGTCTACTGAAACCCGCTTCCAAATCTTGAATTAAATCGTCCGCATCTTCCAAGCCGATGCTGTAGCGCACTAACGGCCCGCCACGCCAAGGGCTGGTGCTGCGGCCATAACGCAAATCTGCCGGCATCACCAGACTTTCAAAACCACCCCAGGAATAACCGAGCCCAAAAAGCGCGTAGTCATCTATCATCGCCGCGAGTTCAGCATCGTTGCACGGGTTTAGCTCGATACTGAAGAGCCCGGTGGCGCCCGTAAAATCGCGCTTCCACAGTGCATAGCCAGGGTCGCTTTCCAGCGCTGGATAAAGCACGCGGGCGACTTCGGGTCGGGTCTGTAGCCACTTTGTAATGCGCAGCGCAGAGCTTTGATGCTGCCGTAGTCGCACACCCATCGTGCGCATGCCGCGTAGCGTGAGGAAACAATCATCTGGTGAGGCCCGCTGCCCTAGTTGGTAAGTCACCTGTTTTAATTGCGGCCAGGTTTTTGCATTGGCAATAACCAAACCCATCAATACGTCCGAGTGTGCAGCATAGTATTTTGTTGCGGGCTGTACTACCAGATCAACCCCATGTTCAAACGCATTAAAAAAGAGTCCGGTCGCCCATGCGTTATCCAAAATCACCACTGCGCCCTGAGCGTGAGCTGCTTTGGCAATCGCCGGAATATCCTGCACCTCAAAGGTGTGTGAGCCGGGACTTTCAGTGTAAACAACCGTTGTATTAGGCCGCATGAGAGCCGCAATACCCGCCCCTGCGAGCGGATCATAAAACGTAGTTTCCACCCCCATGCGCTTAAGGAAGGTTTCGCAAAATCGTCTCCCTGGGCCGTAGCTACTGTCAGTCATCAACACATGATCGCCCGCTTTTACGACCGCCAGTAACGCGCCCGCAACCGCCGCTAGACCGCTGGGATAGGTCACCGCACGATAGCCTCCTTCAATGTCGGCCACGGCGTTTTCAAGTGCCAGCGCCTGCGGCATATTGAAGATTCCGTAAGTCGGAATCTGCTCATCAAGATCCCATTGACGCTGCGTTTCATGCAGCTCTGCAAGGGAATCAAACAGCACGGTTGATGCCCGATGTAATGGCACATTAACGGTCTTCGGCGTGCTGACGGCACTGCGACCAAGATGAGAAAGTTGGGTATCAGGTTTCATATTTTTCTGTTGAATACTGCTCAAGATGTGAATGTAGTCATTAATTTTACCGCGCATTTCGCAGCATAAAAAATGCTCTAAACAAATGAGTGCTCACAAAAAAGCCCGCAGGATGCGGGCTTTTCGGATGAATCATTTTTATATTTACGCAACTGTACGGCGTTGCGTGGCGCGCGGCGTTGAAGGCTTTTTGTCGCCCCAGCCACGGTCTTGTACGCCTTCGCGTTTGCCTGCAAATTTACCGGCAAATGCACCTGCTGGCTTCGACCAATTAGCGGCGCCTTCGCTGCCTTTATTGCCAGTGCCACCAGGTGCGCGAGCCCCACCGCCGAAACTGGAACTGGAACCAGAACTGTGGGGACGCTTGGCACCAAATTTTTTCATCGCCGTACCTGGCTTCTTGTCGAATATACGTTGCTTCGGCTCCAGGCCCGGAATAACAGAAACGGGAATCGCCTGTGATGTAAAACGCTCGATCGAGCGCACCGTAAACTGCTCACGAACATTAGCAAACGAAATCGCGATGCCGTTTTTACCGGCACGGCCGGTACGACCAATACGGTGAACGTAATCTTCAGCCTGACGCGGCAAATCGTAATTAATCACATGTGAAATACCCTGCACATCAATACCGCGTGCGGCCACATCCGTTGCCACCAAAACCCGAATACCGCCTTTACGCAACGCTTGAAGCGTGCGGGTACGAGCGCTTTGCTTCATATCGCCATGCAAGGCACCAGCGGCAAAGCCTTGTGCATGTAAATCGCTGGCGAGATCATCAGCGGCGCGTTTAGTGGACGTAAATACAATCGCTTGCAACATATCTGCATCGCGTAAAAGATGATCCAGCAGACGATTTTTATGAGCCATATCGTCGGCAAAATGCAAACGCTGTTCGATGTTTTCATGTTTGGCTTGCTGGCCCGATACATCAATACGAACTGGGTCTTTCAGCATGCCTGTGGCCAGACGTGCTATGTTGTTGTCAATAGTAGCCGAGAACAATAATGTTTGGCGTTCTGCAGGTGTCTGCGCGACGATGGCTTCCAGATCATCCTTGAAGCCCATGTCGAGCATACGGTCGGCTTCATCCAGCACTAGAATTTCAAGACGCGATAGATCAACGCGGCCCGACTGCATCTGATCCAGCAGACGGCCAGGTGTTGCCACCAAAATGTCAGCGCCCGCTTTCAGCAAGCGGTTTTGTACGGGATAAGGCATGCCGCCCACGATGGAAACGGTTTTAATGCGCTTCAGGTTACGGCCATAGGTTTCAGCGGCTTTAGTAACCTGCATGGCGAGCTCACGGGTGGGGGTCAGCACCAGCACACGCACGCCACGGCCTGCCACTTTGGCGGGCTCGCTTAAGGCTTGTAACGCGGGCAGCATAAATGCAGCGGTTTTACCACTACCGGTTTGCGATGAAACCAGTAAGTCACGGCCGGCCAGGGCTTCCGGCACGGCTTGCGCTTGCACGGCGGTAGGTGAGGTATAGCCAGATAAGGTGATGGCTTCAAGAATGGGCTTAATCAAGCCTAAGGTATCAAATTTGAGGGTCATATTCATTTCTTCCGGCAACACCATTCCGATGGCATAGCCTGTAGGCACGGAAAAATCCGTAAATCGCAAGGGCGCGCCGTCCGTAATCGGAAACGGCAATCAACAACACGCTAGGGTTTAATGAGTCAGCGCGCCAACATCGGCGCCAACCATTTTGCGATTCAGAAACGATCCGCAGTAAAAGCCAGGATCAAATGAACAGCGAGGGCGGGGCAGATGAACGTAAATTACATCATGCGTTGCTAAGAACTACATCGCTGCATCGCACAAACGAATAGTACGCGATAAGTCACGGATTAGCCAGCGTTTTTATGTAAACGATGATTACGCTTGTCCTTTGACCTATGCGATATTAATAATTTACAGCGCAAAATTAAGCCACCAAGCAACGCCATTTATCGGGCCGACCGAATCTGTAAAAATCGGCCCGGAAAATGGCTGTGAGCGTTTGATTAAAGCTGCAACATCGAGGATTTATGTTTACCTATTTTTCAGCGTTATCAATACGTTTTTCTAAACTCACCCGAAAGCTTGCACCCCATTTTTCAGCCACAGCCTGCGCTTCCTTCATCATGCTCGTAGCAAGGGCGCGACCTTGTAGAATTAGCAAATATCCTGAAGCGTGGCGTGGGTCAACGCCGAAATCGTATTGCAGGTCAAATTACCCCATATCTTCAACCAAATCTCGTTGCAAATATTATCGGGCAAGGGCGCTTCGAGGCCAGCCTTCGCAAATATGTTCGAAAGATCTTTGACGCGATTACTGGCGATGCCATCCAGCTCACCCAACGCTAATTTTGCGCCCACAAAGCCACCGATAGCACCTGCACCAACAATACAAAATTTCATGTTTCAACCCTGAATAAAATTGATTTCAGAGTTAGTGTGCGGCGCAGCAATATGGCTCGCAAGTGATTTTGGTCAAGCCGCTATTTTCGTCTTCCTAGTCGAGTACACAAACAGCGCGATACCCGCTACGATCATCGGCAGCGAAAGCCATTGCCCCATCGAAAACCCCAGCGCCAGAACGCCCAGGAAACTATCCGGCTCTCGTGCAAATTCAGTCATGAATCGTCCGGCGCCGTAGCCAATCAAAAATAGCGCCGATACCGCACCCACTGGCCGCGGCTTTTTACTGTAAATCCATAAAATCACAAACAGCAGCAAGCCTTCAAGCACTAATTGATACAGCTGCGATGGGTGGCGCGCCACTGGGCCAACCGGGTCTGTGAGCGGAAACCACATAGCCCAGGGCCAAACATTCGGATCAGTGATGCGCCCCGGCAATTCGCCATTGATAAAATTCCCCAATCGTCCCGCCGCATAGCCGGTAGGCACCAGCGGCGCAATGAAATCAGTCACCTGAAAAAAACTGCGATTAGTCTTACGCGCAAACAGCAGCATTGCCAACAGCACGCCCAGAAAGCCGCCATGGAACGACATGCCGCCCTGCCACACATAAAAAATTTCAATCGGGTTAGCAAGGTAATAACTCGCTTTGTAAAAAACGATATAGCCCAAACGCCCGCCCACAATCACGCCAAGAATGCCGTAGAACAACAGGTCATCCAGATCGTTTGCCGTAAAGCCCATATCCGGCCGCCGCTTTAAGTGCATGCGCCCCAGCACCATAAACAGCACAAAAGCCAGCACATACATGAGGCCGTACCAACGCACCGAAAGCGGACCTAGTGAAAAAATGACGGGATCGAACTGGGGATGGATGAGCATGGTTTTCTACCTGCGAAAATTCAGCATGATGATTGCCTTGCAAGGCCTTGGCTATCACCAGGTGGCTACAAAACCGCAGCTTGCAGGAACAAAAAAATGTATATACAGTTAGTATATCTTAATGCAGGTTGTAGTGACCAGGGAGATTGCCATGAAAACGAATGCGCTTAAGGGTACCCTTAAAGCCACCACCCGAACCTTCAAAAGCGGCAACTCCATTGCAGTCCGCATTCCGCATGAGTTTAACCTTGAGGCGGGGAAAACGTTTGAGATCAAGCGGCGTGGGCGAGAACTAGTATTGGTTGAGCGTGCGGAAAATCTTGGTGCCATCGTTGAAATACTCCAATCGATGCCATCGGATTTTTTTGCAGAAGGGCGCGTCGATTTACCACCTCAAGAGCGTGATTTTTCGGCGATGTTTGACGAGCCAGTAATAAAGCCGAAGAAGAAGCAGGCTAGCAAAACGCCGTCAAAAGCGATCGCCAAGAAAAAATGATGCGCTACATGCTCGATACGAATATCTGCATATACATTTGTCACCGAAAAATGCCTGATGTCGTTGCCACCTTTGAAAAGCTTGATCGTGGGGATGCAGGCATTTCAGTTATTACACATGCTGAGATGCTTTGGGGCGCCGAAAAAAGCCATGCTCCACAAGCTGCGCGCAACGTAATTAGTGAATTTATCGATCATATTCCTGTCTTGCCAATTCACGAGGATGTTTCGCGCAGTTATGCCGAATTGCGTACTTATTTACAGCGCAAAGGTACACCAATTGGATCAAATGACCTCTGGATTGCGGCCCATGCATTAGCTGAAAATTTGACCCTGATAACGACTAACGAGCGCGAGTTCAAGCGTGTTCCTAAACTGAAAATCGAAAACTGGACGAAATAAAACATGACCACTCCACTCAAACCCGCCGACCCAAAATACCGCTCATTCGCCATCACCCAAGGTAACGAACGCGCGCCGAATCGATCCATGCTGCGCGGCATCGGCTACAAAGATGAAGATTTTAAAAAACCCTTCGTCGGTTTAGCGAGTGGCCACTCCACACTTAACCCATGCAACGCTGGCATTCGCCCTTTAGCCGATGCAGCTGATATCGCGATTCGCGCTGCAGGCGGCATGCCGCAAATGTTTGGCACCATCACCGTCACTGACGGCATTTCGATGGGTACCGAAGGCATGAAATATTCGCTGGTGTCGCGTGAAGTCATTGCTGATTCGATTGAGACGGCGTGCCAATCGCAGTTCATGGATGGCGTCATGACCATCGGCGGCTGCGATAAAAATATGCCGGGTGCCATGATCGGTATTTGCCGCATGAATATTCCGGCGATTTTTGTTTATGGCGGCACCATCAAGCCCGGCCAATATAAGGGTCAGGACTTGCAAGTAGTGAGCGTGTTTGAAGCCGTCGGCGCGTTCAATGCAGGCAAGATGAGCGAGGAAGATTTCGGCTGCATCGAGCGTTGCGCGATTCCCGGTGTGGGCGCCTGCGGCGGTATGTATACGGCGAACACGATGTCGTCCGCGTTTGAAGCGCTCGGCATGTCGCTGCCGTTTTCATCCACGATGGCCGCTGAAGATTATGAAAAAATTGAGAGTACCGAAGAAAGCGCGCGGGTGTTGGTGAATGCGATCAAAAACAATATTCGCCCTCGCGATATTGTTACGCGTAAATCATTGGAGAACGCGGTCGCGGTCATTATGGCGGTGGGCGGCTCGACCAATGCCGTGCTGCATTTTCTCGCGATTGCACATGCGGCTGACGTGGAATGGACCATCGATGATTTCGAGCGCATGCGCCGCAAGGTCGGTGTGTTCTGTGATTTGAAACCCTCCGGCAAATATGTCGCCGTGGATTTGCACAAAGCAGGCGGCATTCCGCAAGTGATGAAGATGTTGTTACACGCAGGGCTGTTGCACGGGGATTGCATGACCATCACCGGCAAGACAATTGCGGAAACATTAAAGGATATTCCCGACTCCCCAAGAGCCGATCAGGATGTGATCCGCCCCTATAACAACCCCATGTACAAAGAGGGCCACTTGGCCATTCTCAAAGGCAATCTCGCTACCGAAGGCTGTGTGGCCAAAATCACCGGCCTCAAAAATCCCGTCATCACCGGCCCGGCCAGAGTATTCGATTCTGAGCCCGAATTGATGGACGCCATCATGCACGACAAAATCACCCACGGCGATGTAGTGGTGCTGCGCTACGAAGGCCCCAAGGGCGGCCCCGGCATGCGCGAAATGCTAGCACCCACGTCAGCGCTAATCGGCAAAGGCATGGGCGAAACCGTCGGCCTCATTACCGATGGCCGCTTCTCCGGCGGCACCTGGGGCATGGTGGTCGGCCACGTCGCACCCGAAGCGTATGTGGGTGGTATGATCGCGCTGGTGCATGAAGGCGATAGCGTGACCATTGACGCAAAGCAGTTGCTGATTCAGTTGAATGTGGATGCGGCGGAGATTGAGAAGCGTAGAGCTGTGTGGAAAGCGCCTGCGCCGCGATATACGCGTGGGGTGTTGGGGAAGTATTTTAAGTTGGTGGGGACGGCGAGTAAGGGGGCGGTGACGGATTGAGTGAAATCTAGTTACAATCAATCATTACTGAGGAGTTGCAAGTCGAAATGAAGTTAGATTTACGAAATTATCCAGCGTACTCGATCCGTGAAACGGCGGGCATCCTGCGCCTGCCGGATGCAACCGTGCGTGCATGGGTCTTAGGTCAACCTAGGAATCGCGAGTCCGGATTCAACGGTTTTGCCCCAGTAATTACGATTGCCGACAAGCGGGGAAAACATCTCTCCTTCGTTAATTTGGTCGAATTGCATGTGCTTAGCGCTATTCGCAATCATCACAAGGTGTCGCTCTCGAAAGTGCGGTCAGCGCTTATTTACGTGGGTAAGCATTTCAATTCAATCCACCCGCTGGCTGATGCAGATTTTCAAACAGACGGATTGGATCTATTTATCAAGGAGTTCGATCAACTTTTGAATGCTTCGCAGCACGGTCAACTTGCGATTAAGAGCGTGATGGAAGCACACCTTAAACGCATAGAGCGAGACGCAAAAGGCGTTCCGATTAAGCTTTTTCCATTTACGCGACGTGGCGACCCGGATGAGCCCAAGTTTGTGGAGGTGGACCCAAGAAAAGCGTACGGTAAACCTGTTCTGCATGGAACCGGGATTCCCACATCAATACTCGCTGAGCGATTCCAGGCAGGCGATTCAATGAGCGCCCTCGCTAGCGACTATGGCAAACCGATAGAGCAGATTGAAGAAGCTATCCGCTACGAACCTAAAGCAGCTTGACGACATAGTATTTTTTGTTGATCGCTCGCTTGGCAAAAACGTTATAGCCACGGCTCTTGCGGCCATTGGGGCAAAGGTCGAAATCCATGATGATCACTTCGCTCAGGATACAGATGACATCGAGTGGCTGACTGAGGTTGGTAGGCGCAAATGGATCGTGTTCTCAAAAGACGAACGCATAAGACATCACCCGTTAGAACTACATGCGCTTAAAACGGCCAAGGTAGGAGTCTTTTTTCTTACGAGCAAAGGCATCTCTGGTTCTGAAATGGCAGAAATCTTTGCCAGGGCTTTTCCAAATATTCTGAACGCGTGTGGATCGAACAGACCGCCTTTTGTTTTCCTTGTTTATAAAGATGGAAAGATCGCGAAAGTAAAGATACGCGACAAAGGTGGCTGGGCGTCATTCTCTTTGGATAAGAAGAAATAGCGATCAACGCGTAAGGTGTGACTCGTTTGACACTCGGCATACATCCACTACAAATTGCTTCTTCCAATGTGCCCTACGATTACGAATATTTTGACCACATTGGGGCTCTGCATATGCTCATGCAAATTTTGAAACCGTAGCATCAGCGAGCGTTTCGGAGCATTTTTCCTTCTGACTGCTTGCCGATATTAGCGTTATCGATTTTAGAAATTGCCGGTCATAGTAAAGTATTCGCATTAACGACCACTGGCGCATATGTTTTCACTGGAGCGAAGCTGGTTTTGCCGATGTTGGAATCGTGGATTACCAATGAGGATTCAGCGAATGAAAACGAAAAAATTGCCCAATATTCACGCCGGTGAAATTCTGCTCGAAGAATTTCTTCTACCGATGAACGTCAGCGAAAACGCACTAGCGCGCCACCGGCGTGCCACCGGGGCGCATCAACGAAATCGTGCTCGGCAAACGTGGCGTTACCGCCAATACCGCACTATGCCTCGCGGTTGCTTTTGGGACCAGTGAAGGATTCTGGTTGGGGCTGCAGGCGGATTACGATCTTGAAGAAGCGCGCGAAGCGATCAAGGGGCAATTGAAGGATATTGAGCGGATTGCAGCTTGAGCAGGTTCGCGCATGGGTGCTTTAGATGAATATCAATGTGAAACAGTTGCTGATTCAGTTGAATGTGGATGCGGCGGAGATTGAGAAGCGTAGAGCGGCTTGGAAACCGCCTGCGCCGCGATATACGCGTGGGGTATTGGGGAAGTATTTTAAGTTGGTGGGGACGGCGAGTAAGGGGGCAGTGACGGATTAACTTTGGTGGTCACAATTTGTGATCGCCATCCCAATGCCATAGCCCATGCAGTGCGCAAAATGCTATGCTCAACGTAGCTTTTCAGCGGAGAGCATAAAATGACATTTGAAGAACGCATCACCTTTAATGCCAACCAATGCGGCGGACGCGCTTGCATACGCGGGATGCGTATCCGCGTTGCAGATATTCTCGAAATGTTGGCGCAAGGCGTTGCTGAACAAACGATTCTCGCGGATTTCCCCGATCTCGAAGCAGAAGACATTCGCGCCTGCCTGCACTTTGGCGCGCAGCGTAGTGGCATTGCCTGCCTCGCCGCAGGGGCGGACAAATACGACGGCTGCCACCACGGCACGCCGTATCGTAACGTCATCCTCGCGATGAATGAACCGATGGGCGTGACGGCATGCTGATGCCCGATGACCATCCACTACTCGCACTCGCCACACTGGCCGGCACTGCGCTCGCGATGGGCAACGCCATGGTGGTGGTGCCGTCGCCGAAACAACCGCTCTCGGCAACAGACCTCTACCAAGTACTCGAAACCTCAGATCTGCCACACGGCACTTTCAATATCGTCACGGGTGATCGTGCGGGTGTGGAGAATGAGGTCGCCAAGACGCTGAGCGAACACGACGACGTGGATTTTGTCTGGTATTTTGATAACAGCGCAGGCAGCAGCGAAGGGCAAACCGCGGTGCAAAAAGCAAGCGCCGGAAATATGGAACGCACCTGGGTGCTGGGATTGACTGGGGCGACAGGTGCGATGCCAAGCGGAGCTGAAGTGCTGCCGGCTATTGACGAAGTGCTGCGCCAGGCGACGCAGGTGAAGAATGTTTGGGTGCCGTATGGCGCTTGATATGGCCACGAAAGTGGGTCGTCCCGTGCCACGGCGCGGGATCCAGCGGTTCAAACAGCGCTAAGGCGCCGCTGCGAATGAACGTCCCAAGAATCCCGTTGCAACACTTTCCAGACGTCGTGATGCATGCGTCTGAATCGCAGGTTAAGCAACATCCTGATTATACGGCTGCAAAATCTGGGAGCATTGTCGCAGCAGAGCGGTTGGTTGATGACATTGTGAGTACTGAAGCGATCCAAAGGCTTCGAGGGCTGACGAAGGCGGATTACGTGAAAATGGTACCCGTTCATGCGCTCGAAACCGACGGTGTGAATGAGATTCCAACCGCGCTCGCGATCCGCCTAGCGGAAGAGCTTGGCTTTGAGCTTTGGGCAGAAGTTGTGCAAACTAATACCGTCGGTCATACCGGTGCCGACGGTTTCCACCGACTCGCGAATCAAGCAGAGTTTGCAGGCAACCTTGCGAGTGGTGTGCACGTTGTTGTTGATGATTTTGTGGGTCAAGGCGGCACCTTAGCCAACTTGGTCGGCTATATCCATTCGCAAGGCGGAACTGTCGCATGCGCAACCGTGTTGACAGGCAAACCATATTCAGCGAGCATTGCTTCAGACGACGCAGCGCTTACAAGATTGAGAGGAATACATGGACAAAAACTTGAAGACTGGTGGAAAGCGCAATTCGGCTTCGGATTCGATTGTCTTACCCGGTCAGAAGCTCGCTACCTCGAAAACACCCCGGATGCTGACGCCATCAGAAATCGCATTGTTGCGGCTAGACCTCCAAGAGGCTATTAAGTACACGACCCGAAAGCCTAGTGCGTAAGTCGAACAGAAACCAAGAATGAAAAAGACATCTACGAACAAGGCTGATCAAGACATCCCGGTGCTGAAGCGAGAGCAGCTAGGCAAGGGCGTCCGTGGCAAATACTTTCAGCAATACGCCGAGCAAAGCAACGTGGTCGTGTTGAAACCCGAAATCATGAAAGTATGAACCTGCCTTGGTTTGACGTACATCTTAACAGTAGTAATCTAACGAGATGGAGAGTCAAACATGAGCACAAAGATGAACCCAAAGATGAATCCAAAGAAACAGATTCCGAGTCGTCGGTACACCGATGAATTTAAAGTCGAAGCAGTTCGATTAATGGATGCCGTTGGCGTAACCCAAGCGTCACGCCGTTTAAGCACCGCCCAAGCAAATTTATACAAATGGCGCGATAAAGCCCAAGCTGGTGAACTATCTCTGGGCAACGCCAACGTTGTTCCATTGCGGTCTGGGCCTAACGATTTAGCAGCAGAGAACGACCGGTTACGGCGAGAGTTAGCGAATACCAAACTAGATCTTGAAATAGTAAAAAAAGCGGCAGCGTTCTTCGCGAGTCAGTCACGGTGAAGTACGCTTGGATTGAACTGAACCGTGCCCAATTCTCAGCACAAAGATCGTGCCGCGTACTGGAAGTTTCACGCACAGGCTACCAGCAATGGCTAGTGCGCAAGCCAAGTGCCAGACAAGCCCAACAAACCAAGCTTGACCAACAAGTCAAGGCGCTGCACATGGCGAGTCACCAAGCCGATGGTCGGCCCCGATTGATCCGTGCCCTGAAACAGCAAGGAATCCAAGTCAGTCACGAACAAGTTCGTCAGAGCATGTTGCGCCAGCAATTGCGTAGCGTCCACAAGCCTCGATTTGTTCGCACCACCAATTCAGCCCACCCCTGATCCTGTAAGCTTTTCGTGGAGTACTTAACGAAAGCGAAAATCATGAAATCAGGCAAGAAGAATAACGTACTCGACGGCATCAAGAAAGAGCAACTCAAGCGACGCGTGTTTACGCTCGAATACAAAGCCGAGGTGGT
>JANYDB010000080.1 GCA_025359985.1 Burkholderiales bacterium
ACCACCTCGGCTTTGTATTCGAGCGTAAACACGCGTCGCTTGAGTTGCTCTTTCTTGATGCCGTCGAGTACGTTATTCTTCTTGCCTGATTTCATGATTTTCGCTTTCGTTAAGTACTCCACGAAAAGCTTACAGGATCAGCCTCAATTTAAGTCAGGTAGCTGCGCAACCTGACAAAGCGTCCAAACGGAAAGTCCTTTTTCCATATTGAAAAGATTGGCGCGAGAGCGCCTTATTTAATCTAGCCAGCCCTTGTACTTGAAATACGCGAACGGCACGATCACCGAAACCAGCATTAGGCCCAGCGCGTAAGGGTAGCCGTAAGCCCATTCCAGTTCAGGAAACCAGCCCTTGAAATTCATGCCGTAGATGCTGGCGATGAGAGTCGGTGGCAACAGCGCCACCGACGCGACGGAAAAAAGTTTGATGATTTTATTTTGGTTGATGTTGATGAAACCAACCGTGGCATCCATCAAGAAATTAATTTTATCGAACAGGAATGCGGTGTGGCTATCGAGTGAATCGATATCACGCAGAATCTGACGCGCTTCTTCCGCCTGGTCGCCCTGCAATAGTTTTTTGCGCATCAAAAACGAGACGGCGCGGCGCGTGTCCATCACGTTGCGGCGAATGCGCCCGTTTAAATCTTCTTCAGCAGCGACGCGGGCGAGCACGCTTGCGGCTTCCTGATCGGTGATCTTGGTAGTGAGTACACTTTGGCTGATTTTCTCAAGCTCGGCATAGACGCCTTCGAGTGCATCAGCCGAATATTCGGCGTCTGTTGCGTAAAGATCGAGCAGCACTTCTTTAGCGTCTTCAATATAGCCGGGCCGGGTGCGGGCCCGCATGCGCACCAGCCGGAACACGGGGAGGTCTTCCAGATGCAGACTCAGTAAAGTATTGTTTTTGAGAATAAACGCAACGGGAACGTTACGCGATTCTTCATCGACTTCGAGCAAGAAATCGGAATGTAAGTGGAGCTCGCCATTTTCACCCTCAAAAAATCGCGCGCTGGCTTCTATGTCCTGCATGTCTTCGACCGAAGGCAAGGCAAAGTCGTAGAGGGATTTGATCCAGCTGGTTTCAGTTTCGGTAGGCGAAACCAGATCAATCCAGATAGGTTCTGAATTTTTTAGATCTTCGAGGGTATCAACCTGGAGCTGGTTGAGACGACGGTTATTGAGGACGAATACGTTAAGCACAAAACACCTTTCAAAACGCGCTACACAGATGACCGATTCTAGATCATCTTTCCGCCGTCAGGGGCCGTAAGAGAGGGGAGGATCATGAAGAATTTGCTGTATGTGCAACGCATTTGCAGCCCATCTGCAGCCCATCTGCAGCTCATGTGCAGCTCATGTGCAGCTCATCAGGATAGCAGAGGGCAATGCGGTGCTTGGATACCAGGCGGCCTGCCATCAATGCCCCATATTTGGCATAGCAGGCCGCCGTCGCTAACGACTGCAGGCTGGGCTAATTTTCCAGCCTTGATGCCAGTCGTATTCTAGGCGGTTAATGGATGGCGGCGCTAATCAAGCCGCGTTCATGAAATGCCTGAGATATTTTTTGGGCATGCGGGAAAGTGATAGCAGCACAAAAAAATCTGCTGTGTTGAAGTCGGGATCCCATGCAGGGTCTCCGCCAATCCACGCGCCTAGCCGGGTGTAGCCTTTGATCAGTGGCGGGATCTGTGGATCGAGCGAGGCCTGACCTCTAAGCGGGAATGCGTGGCGTGGGAACACCCGATATTCAGGCGGTGATAGCCAGTCGTTGCTGGCTTTGGCATGAATGGATAATGCATTGGCACCGCCATCGGCCAAGCTCACGCTCGCGCAGCCAATCAAATGTTCGTAACTATTTTCAAGCATGAATTTGGCGATGCCTGACCACAGCAGCATGATTACGCTGCCGGTGCGGTAATCGGGATGAATACAGGCGCGACCTACTTCAACCATACTGCCGCGCAGGTGATGGAGCCGTGACAGATCAAATTCGCTGTCGGCATAGTAGCTGCCGCGTTTGGCCGCAATGTCGGGTCGCATGATGCGGTAGCAGCCGACAACTTGCTGCGTTGCGTGTTCACGCACAATCAGGTGCTTGCAGTCGGCATCGTATTCGTCAACATCCAATAGTGATCGTTTTGACTTTGCACGTGCGCCCAACTCTTCGAAAAAAACCTGATAACGTAATCGTTGCGCTTCTTCAATTTCATCATCGCTCGTAGCTATGCGCATTCCAAACGCAGAGGCGGGCAATTCTGCGCGGGCGTCATGTTGCTTTGGGCTTGGCTTTGCGGTGTGGGCAGATTTCGTGGCACCGCACAGGGGAAAAGAAGCAAGCATGAATAGTTTTCCTTGAGAATATTGGGTTTTATTTTTCGAGGTTTCTCTTAAATTACGCGATGAATGTGTCGGCAACGCTGCAAAGCGTTGACGTTTTCATGACAACTTTATTCAGGGTTTTGTTTTTTTTGCTCGAAAAAAAACGGCGAACCTGGAGAAGTTCGCCGCTTACAAATCCGCTTATGAGTCATAACCTGCTTGCACACAGATTAAGCCGGGCGGAGGAGGAGTCCACTACCAAAAACTTCAGTGATAATAATGGCCGCAGATGACAGCCCCTTTAAAGTTTTATGACCATTCCATGACCTTCAAACGGTTTGCGATAATGGTCGAAAAATATCAGGGCTGACCGAGAAAGAAATAGAAGATACCGCTATGCTCTCGCGAACGGCCATAGCCTAAATATAGCGGCCCCAAAAAAGTATCAACCCCGACAAACAGGCCGAGTGAATACTTGATTTTATTATTCGACAGGGTTTGGAAATTTTGTGTAACCCGACCTAATTCAGTCGAAAACCCGGCGTATAAATTGCGGCCCAGCATATTTGATGAATTGCCGACTCGTCGATAATAGGAGGCGCGCGCCATGGCGACAGATTCGCCAATCAGCTCTCCCGGTAAATAGCCCGACAACTGCAAAAATCCTCCTAATGAAAACTGATCAAAAATCGGGATCGACTGCTTCGCTCCAATGATCGTACCGTAGCGGCCGGCCAGGGACAAAGTGTGATCGCCGAATGAATAGTGGTCGGTGAAATTGAATTCCAGCCTGCGATAATCGCGCGTTGCGGCCAACGCTTTTATACTGGCGTAATAATCAAAACTGGCGGTGCTACCTGCGCGCGGAAAATTAGTATCATCCAGGCTGTCGTAGAGCACGCGCAGTTTTATGCCGCCCTGTTTCAGCTTTACATTGGGAAACGCAAACGAGCCGATGTTCACGTCGGCGCTGTCGTTGCTGCGTACCAGTCCCAAGCGGGCGATAGTGCTGCGGCCAATATCTAGCCCTAAATCAACGTTAACGGTGGTGCTCGAAACATCGTATTGCGAAATACGGCGACCAGCAGAAAATATATCGATGGGGCGCCGCGTCAGCTCAACCCCAGCGGAGATATTGGCAAAGCTGCCGATACTGAAAGGCTGAAAAAAATTGGAGGCGATGCGCCGGTCCCGGCCAATTTGCAAGTCGTTGCGCCATTCGGCACCAGCCTTGTTGAACTGGGTTTGTTGATAGCGCAGCAACAAATTAAAACGGCCTTCGCCGGCTGTATCGGCAGCCATGGAGAGCGCAAAGCGCAGATAATTGGGGCCCCATTGTTTTTCACGCGCGGTTACGGTCAGAATCTGTCGCGCGTCAGCACCATTCCCTTCGCTGATCAAACCATAATTAACGCGTTCAAAATAGCCAGTACCAAATACCCGGCTAATGCCGTCGTTGATGCGTTTGAAATCAATTGAATCACCCGGCTTAATACCCAGTGTGCGCTTGAGCTCATCGGCATTAGCGCGATCCAGCCCGGCCACCCGTACCTCTGCTATTTTGGTACTCAACTCAACCGGCACTTGAATTTGCTGTAATTGAGCCAAGCGAAAGGCCGGATAGTAATCGGGCGCACTTAAACGCTGCAGTGTGTCGGCAATCTCGCGCGTTGCGGCGGCACCGATAGTCATGGCATCCACGGCAAAATTAAAATCGGTAGAGCCAATCGTATCCAGCGGAGGTGAAATAAGGATGTCGTCTTTTTTCAGCGTCTCGATAGAGGTACGCACATTTTGCTCGGTCAGAATATTGATCATCTGTAGCGATACGCCAAAAATGGATTGCAGTTCATTGCGCTTCAGTAAGGGGCCTGCAATATTCACGGCAATGACAATATCGGCGCCCATTTCACGCACGATATCAATGGGCAGGTTTCGGGTTAGGCCGCCATCCAGATAAATTTTGTCGCCGATAGTGAAGGGCGCAATTGCGCCCGGAACTGACATAGAGGCACGCATCACGTCCGCTAAGCGGCCACGCTTGAAAATCACCATGCGACCAGTTTCTGCATCAGTCGCGACCGCGCGAAACGGAATGGGCAATTTATCAAATTCAGTATAGCCAGCAGAGTTTCGGGTGATGATTGAAAACAGCGTGTCGAGCTTTTGCCCGGAAATCGCACCAGGCGGCAGGCTGAGCACGCCTTCTTTTACACCGAGCTCCAGTTTTAACAAGCGTGCCTGGTCTTCCTCTTTGCGCAAAAAACTGCGATCAGCGCGCGGGCTGGTGTCTGTAAACAGATCATTCCAGTCTACAGTGGCCAAGCGCCGTTCCAGCTCTTTGATCGGGGTGCCTGATGCATACGCCGCCCCAACCAGCGCGCCCATGCTGGTGCCTGCAATATAGTCAATCGGAATTTTAAGCTCTTCGAGAATCTTGATAACGCCGACATGCGCCGCACCACGAGCGCCACCGCCAGACAGTGCAAGCCCGATCTTGAGACGTGGCTTGGGGACGGCGGGAAGCGATGCCGGTTGTGTGGGTGGCAACGCCGGTGGCAATATTTGGGCATCATTAACAGACGTGACTGTTAGCGGCAGCTGTGCCTTCGCTGCCGTACCGCTTGATGCCCAAGCGGTCACACCTATTACGAACGCAATTATTAGCCGCATAAAAATAAATAACTAAAAAAAGTTAAAAAAATAATTAATAAAAAAATAGGCGAATGTATTTAACATTTGCCTATTGTAGCGTGCCTCATTCAGCCTGCTCGGTGAAAAATGTTCAGCTCAGAGCAGCAGCTTTAAGTGGGGCTCGGGTTAATTTCTTTACCCGGTGTGGCAGGATGAATCCGAAACCAGGCCGCATAAAGCGCAGGCAGGAACAGCAGCGTCAGCAACGTTGCGACCAATAAGCCACCCATAATCGCGACCGCCATAGGGCCAAAAAAATCAGACCTGATTAACGGAATCATGGCAAAAATAGCCGCCAGCGCAGTCAACGCAATCGGTCTGAAGCGGCGCACCGTTGCATCAATAATCGCATCAAAAGGTTTATGACCTGCTCCAATATCCTGCTCGATTTGATCAATTAAAATAACCGAGTTACGCATAATCAATCCGAACAGCGCAATGATGCCTAGTTGAGCTACAAAGCCCATCGGCTTGTTAAATATCAGCAGGAAAGCGACTACTCCGATCAAGCCCAGCGGTGCGGTGAGCACCACCAAAATTACCCGTTGAAAACTTTTTAACTGGATCATCAGGACGGTCAGCACGACAAAGATAAAAAGTGGAATGCCAGCCGCAATTGAGGCGCCTGCTTTGCTGCTTTCTTCTACCGCGCCGCCAATATCGATACGATTTCCTGGACTTAGATTTGCACGCAGTTTGTTCAATTCAGGGGTTACGTCTGCAACCACGGTCGCGGCCTGTACATTGGCTGCGCTAATATCGGCCTTCACCGTGATGGTGGGTAAACGGTCACGGCGCCAGATAATACCTTCCTCAAATTCATAACGAATCGTGGCGATTTGCGATAGCGGCACTGCCCGACCTGAGCGCGTCGGTACGGAAAGACTTTCAAGCAGTGAAATACGGGCTCGTTCGTTATCGGGGCCGCGAATCAATATTTCAATCTGCTTATCGCGCTCGCGGAAAGTGGTGGCCTGCACCCCGTTCAACGCGGTATTTACAAAGATCGATAGCTCTTGGGTTGAAATACCCAGCAGACGCGCTTTGTCCTGATCAATCTCAAGCTTGATAACCTTGGCGCGCTCGTCCCAATCAAACTGCACATTGCTGGTGCTGGGGTTCGCACGCAATACCTCAGCTACCAGCCGCGCATTGGCGCGGATAGTCGGAATATCTTCGCCCGATACGCGGAGCTGAATCGGAAAGCCGACGGGCGGGCCATTTTCAAGACGTGACACACGAGTGCGGATCGCCGGAAATTCGGTATCCAGCTTGCTCAGCAGATGCAGCCGTAATTCTTCACGCGCTTTAACGCTGTTGGCCGTAACGACAAATTGCGCCAGACTGGCTGCAGGTAGCTGCTGGTCGAGCGGAAAGTAGAAGCGTGTAGCCCCGGTGCCGACGTAGCTCGCGTAGTTCTCATAAAGGTTTTTTTCTTTATCGAGCAACGCTTCCATTTTTTTTACTTCACGCTCAGTGGCGGTAAATGATGAGCCTTCCGGCAATTTAAGATCAATCACTAATTCCACCCGGGTCGATGAGGGAAAAAATTGTTGCTGAACAAATTTGAACGAATAGAGACTGACAGCGAATAGCAGCACCGTAATCAAAATAACGGTTTTACGATATTGCACACACCAGGCCACCAATGTACGGAAGCGTTTGTAAAACGGCTTGTCGTAAACATCGTGATCAACATGTGTCTGATTATGCATGGCGCTGTGATCAGTTGCGCCGCTGGGCGCAATACTGGTTGCCAGACGTTTGCCGATCAGCGGAATGCGGGCCAGCCTATCGGCAATACGTCGCATGCGCGGGGTCACCACCGGTAAACCATCACGATAATCTGGCAATAGTTTGTAGCCTAAATACGGAATAAAAATAACTGCGGCAAACCAGGAAATAATTAGCGCAAGCGTCGTCACCTGAAAGATCGAACGGGTATATTCACCGGTGCCGGATTTGGCCAGGCCAATGGGCAAGAAGCCAGCGGCGGTGACCAGCGTACCCGTTAGCATCGGAAAGGCGGTTGAGGTGTACGCAAAACTGGCGGCTCTGGTGCGATCCCAACCTTGCTCCATTTTGATGGCCATCATTTCGACCGCAATAATGGCATCGTCAACCAGCAAGCCGAGCGATAAAATCAGCGCGCCCAGCGAGATTTTATGCAGGCCGACATCGAATAAATACATGAACAAAAAAGTGGCGGCGAGCACCAGTGGAATTGACAGTGCGACCACAAAGCCGGTGCGAATGCCAAGGCTGAAAAATGTAACGGCCAAAACAATAATCACGGCTTCAGTGAGGGAGCGTGCAAATTCATTAATGCTGCTGGCAACCGCTTTGGGTTGATCATTGACCCGGTGCAATTCAAGGCCCACTGGCAATGTGCCTTCTAACGTATGCAGCGCTTTATCCAGGTTTTTGCCGAGGGAAATAATATCGCCACCTTGGCGCATGGACACGCCCAGCCCCATCGCTTCGCGGCCCATATAACGCATCTTCGAAAATGGTGGATCGATGTAGCCGCGTTTGACCGTGGCGATGTCGCCGATTTTAAACACCCGACTATTGGCGCGCAGCGTGAAATTGCGAATCGCTTCAACACTGTTCAATGCGCCAGTCGTGCGCACAAATATTTTATCGGTGGCGGTTTCGAAGGTGCCGCCGGGCACCACCGCGTTTTGCGCCTGCATAGCGGTGATGATTGTGGCGCCGTCAATACCGAGGGTGGCAAGTTTGACGTTGGATAATTCGATGTAAATTTTTTCTTCCTGCTCGCCAATGATGTCCACTTTTGAAACATCCGGCACCCGCAGTAATTCGCGACGCAGCCGGTCAATATATATTTTCTTGTCGGCGTATGAAAAACCTTCGCCTGTCAGCGCAAAAATATTGCCGAAGGTATCGCCGAACTCATCATTGAACAGAGGGCCAACCACACCTTGCGGCAAGGTCTGACGAATATCGCCGATGCGTTTTCGCACTTGGTACTGCGTCTCGGGCACGGCCGAGGAAGGCGCGGCATCGCTGATGGCAAAAAAAATCAGTGATTCACCTGGCCGTGAATAACTGCGCAGGAAATTGATATTCGGTACTTCCTGTAATTTTTTTTCTAGCCGCTCAGTGACTTGTTGATCCACATCCATGACCGAAGCGCCCGGCCAGACAGTACGAATCGTCATAAATTTGAACGTGAAGGGCGGATCTTCAGATTGCCCCAGACGTCCATAAGAAGCTGCGCCAATGACACCCAGGATAATGATTAGATATAAAATTAGCGGCTGATGACGCAATGCCCATTCGGAAAGATTAAAATTTTTCATATTATTTTTGGCGCGAATTTTGGAGATGGATTCTGAATGGATTCGCTGGTTGGTTAGTGTTTCAGCGCGATGGTGTTTACAACAGTCGTTGTATCTGGCGATAGATAAGAAACCTTGCCATCGCCTTTAATCAGCGCATCGATGACTGGTTTGACGATCTCACCTTCGCGTAATTTATGGACACCCGCGGCCACAATAAGATCACCTGCTTTTATCCCGCTGCCCGTTCCCTGCAGGGGCTCAATAAATGCCGTGGTCTCCCGATACTGCAGCACCGAGACAGGTTTCAACGATACCTTGCCATCGGCCGCTATCAGCCACACACCCACCACATCGCCTTTGGGATCGCCTTTTACGTAAACGGAGGAGAGCGGTACGCTCAGCGTATCGGATTCATTGGCGGCACCAAAAACCGCATAGGCGGTCATGCCTAATTGAATCGCCTCATCCGGATTTTGCAGACTCAAGCGAATCGCATAGGTGCGGGTAACTGGGTCCGCTGCGCCGCCGATTTCGCGAATGCGTGCGGGATAATATTTACCGGGTTGCGACCATAAGGCCACGCGTAAATTGACGCCCGCGTCTTTTGCTGCATCTTTTACAGCGTTTTTTGCATTGGACTGCGCAAAGATCTTGCGGAAGTCAGCAACTTTTGATTCTGAGGCGCTGATGGCAAGTTCTTTTTCGTTGGGGTTAGCGATACGCATCACGGCTTGGCCTTGCGCGACGACTTGTCCTGCCTCGGCCATTACTTGCGTTACGACCCCATCCATTTCTGCGACCAAGGTGGCATAACCCGCTTGATTCAGCGACACAGCTGCTTGCGAACGCACGGCCTCCAGCCGCGCTTTGGCGGCATTGGTGACGCTTATCTTTTGATCAAGCGCGGATTGGCTCACAAAGCCTTTGGTGAACAAATCGCGATAGCGTTTAAGTTCATTCTCGGCAAAATCGGCTTCCGTTTTTTGCGCTGCTACTTGGGATGCTGCCGCGTTCGCTGCGAGCTTTATATCCTGGGGATCAATCCGCGCCAGTGCTTGGCCTTTCTTGACCGTTGCGCCTGCATCTGCCATGCGCTGGATAATCTTGCCGCCGACCCGGAAGGCGTGATCGACCTCAACCCGCGGGCGAATATCGCCTGCATACAATTCGTTTTCGCTGCCAGCGCCGGATTTTATTTGATAAGCCAATGCTGGGCGCGGGGCAGGGACGTTTGCTTCCTGCTGGCTACATCCGCTAACACCCACCAAGCTGGTTAGCAGGCCGATTAGCATAATTGATGATAGCGGGAAGAGCGATGACCACGCCGCAGGCGATGAGAATGATAGGGGAAAAGTATGAGCGCAATTGGTATTGGCTACTTTAGTGGCGCTAACGGCGATGCACGGTTCGCTAGCGTTGGAGTTTTTGTGTGTGTGGCGGCTAGTGTTGGGTGTCATGGCGGCATCCGTTGAATATATAAATATAAATGACTCGTCGGTAAGTTAACCGGTTTTGACGGGGCTGTCAATCTCGCCATGGCGCTGCCCAGCAAGCAATGGACGGCATGAATGCGCCCTTTATATGAGCTTCATGCGCGCTTACGGCGAACTCATGCAGATTTAAAAACTACGATTTCATTTGCATAAAATGCCGATTCGTCCGTAGATAGCCAGCGAAGAGAATCACTGGTGCGCTTGACGCGTTGTGCCGCAGCACTAATGGTGGCTCTGCCGCCCGGCTGCGCGGCAGCTTTTTTGTCATCAGATATCAGCCAGAAAGACGCAGGCGCAGGGGTAAAAGCAGCAGTGCAGAAAGTTGCCGAAATGGCGGTAGCACCCCTCGGCAAACAAAACGGTTTTTGAGGCCAACGATAAAGTGCGAATTCCATTGCCGCATGGGATCGATGAGGCGCAATCACGTTGCTGTTAATCGCGAAGGGCACCAGAATAATTCGGAAATCGCTTGAAACAGGCTGGAAAGCCGCGCCAGTGCTGGCTCTTCAGGCATAGATGTAGATTACGGCAGCTTCCAAAACGATGCTAACGATTGCTCATGGAGGCTGATACCGATACCACTATTGCCATAATCAGGATCGTCGATAACGCGACTACGGCGGGTGTAATCGTGTACGTGGCAACATCCATGCAGGCATCAATCAGTAAATTGCTGCTGGATAAAAATGTCGTGGCAAACAACGCCGCGATGGATGTCATGCCGACGATAATCGCGAAACGCTTTTTAGGGGATAGCGAATTTTGCGTGGACACGAGCGGCAGTGCATCCATGACCCGCGATGTGAAATGAGCATCGTCAATATAGGCTAGCTGATATTCTGCGGCGTCGGTTTTTAATATTTTCTCAATTGCATCTTGAGCAATATTCAAAGGCGTTGTCATGCGGCAACTCCTTGGTGATCCATAAGTTCGGGCTGGTAGTCGTTAAGGCTTAAGCGCATTTTTTCTTTCGCTTTGAGTATATGTGTTTTCACGGTTCCGATCGGCATGCTCAGCACATAAGCGGCCTCATCATGCGAGAGATCGTTGTAGTAGCACTGTGTAATGACCGCGCGCTCAGATACGCTCAAAGAGGCCATTGCGCGCTCTAAATCATAACGAACGCCGGTCTGATGCGATTCTGGTTCAACCGGCGGTTGTAAACGTTCAATGAGCTCAGGCATTTTATCGTCGCCCCACAAGACTTCATGCTTTTTGCGAACTTCGCTTTGCCATGCGTTAAACGCAATACGATAAAGCCAGGTTGAAAATTTTGCTTCGAAACGAAATGTTTTAATGTTTTTCCAAGCGAGAATAAAAGTTTCTTGCGCAATGTCATCTGCCCATTCAATTTGTCCGCCGGTCATTTTGCGCAGGCTCGCGCGCAACGCTGATTGATGGCGGCATACCAACTTGGCAAACGCATGACGGTCATCCTTGTGCAGTATGCGTTTGATCAGATCGCCATCACTAAAGGCATGAGCCGTAAGCGGGTTTGTGGTGGCTGATCGGGCAGGCATCGCGGTGGTAGCTGAAATGGGGTTTTGCCTCTTTACGATTTGCTTGTGCTTTCCAGTTTCCACACCAGAAGATAACCCATGCCCATGAACAGTGGAATAAGCCCAAACCCCCACGGCTGTTCGATCTGTGCGAGGCAGGCGGCGAGGCCAATGCCCAGCCCGATCAGCACCACGCCACGACGCAGGTCTGATTGTGGCGTCTGTTTACCCAGAAAAAATTCAGGCGATACGGGCTGGCCTTTTTCGGCCAGTCGAATGGCGGTTTCGTGCAAACGCCGGGTTTTGTGCGATTGATACCACAGGAGCAATCCCGCTAAAATAATAGGAGTGCCCATAACCGTCACAATAGCGGTAAAGGCAATAAAGCTGTGTCCGATATCCATGTGATTCTCCTGGTTTTGCTGCGTCTACACAAGAAATGAGACTGACTCATTTTGCGAATTTAATTTTTACAAACACTATGACGCGTTCAAAATGCATTCTGGATTTTTTGGCGCATTTTTTGTTTTTAAGCGGCCATTTCGTGCGTTCTGACCGGTGCATCCGTAGGTTCGGGTAGATGGCGCATTTGCATCATGGGTGAATAACGCAACATCGCAAAACCCAGTATGAGTCCGCCGATGCCAGCCACAACAATGGTTGCGCGGAGCCCGATGTAAGTGCCCATCACGCCACCCAGCAGTGAGCCCAGGGGCGATAGCGAAACCGCTATAAAAATCAGGGTGGATGTGACCCGTCCACGCAAATGATTGGGTGCTACCGCCTGCCGTAGTGTCAGGTAGTTGATGAAAAAAATCATCGCGCCGAAATCAAAACAAAATAATGCGAAGCTGAAGTGCAGCATGGTCACGTATTGCGCCGTCACCGTCGCGACCATTAGCCAGGACGCGCCGCTCAAGGTTAGTCCGAACAACATCATCGGGCCCACCCCATAGCGATCATTGAGGCGCTGGCAAAATGCGGATGCGGCCAGAAAACCCAATCCTGCCATCATGAAAATCACCCCGATCTGCCCGGCCGAAAGCGCTAAATCCCGGGTGGCAAATAAAATCAGTACAGTCAAATAAACATGCTTGAGTAAATTCCACATCATCAGCGAAAAGCCGATGGAACGCAGCACCGGTGTGTGCCAGATTAACGCCAAGCCTTCTTTGATATCAGCCCAGATGCTGCGCCATGCATGCTGCCATGATTCTGATTTTTCACGGGCATGCGGTACATCGCTGGGATTCGGTTTGATTCCGCGCAGCATAATGGCGGATAAAAAAAACGAGGCGGCATCCAGCAAAATCGCAAATGGCGCCGTTAGCGCATGAATCAATGCACCAGCCAGACCGGGGCCGATGAGTTGCGACGCGGAATCTGAAAGCGCAATCCGTGAATTGGCTTCCACCAGATTGTCACGTCCTACCCGTTCAGCCATAAAAACCTGATACGCCGCCCAACCGATAATGCCGCCAATGCCCACCAGGAAGCCTACGATATACAGCACCTGCATCGACAGAACACCGAACCATGCCGCAATCGGCACAGCGAGCAATGCCAGACCCCTGAGTACATCGGCCATGATAATCAGGGGCAATTTATGGGAGCGATCAACCAGTACGCCGGTGAACAGGCCAAACAAGGTGTAAGGCAAGACTTCAACAGCCGTCAAAATACCCATCTGCAGCGGTGTGGCGTGCAGCATTATCGCGGCGGTAATGGGTAATGCTAGAAACGTGATTTGCCCACCGAAATGGGTAATCGTGAGCGATAGCCACAAGGTCCGGAAATCTCGCTCCCGCCATAATTTGCCTAAATATTTATCCCATTTGTGATGCGACTGCATGGTGATTCTCAATTCGCCTTTTAAGCCTCTGGTGTTATTTGAAGGCGCTAATCCGAGCTTATTTGAAGGCGCTAATCCGAGCTTATATTTTAATACACTTTTCTTGCCTTCTATTGTCTGATAGCCCGCGCGGGCTAATTTTTCGAGGCGTTTTTTGGCATCAGCGGCGGCTTTGCCCGGGGTTGGTAAGTCAGAAATTGTTTTAATGCGGCAATCGCGTTCGGCTTGTCGCCTTTAGTTTGATAGGCAATACCCAATCGGTAATGCACCGTTATTTTGCTGTCTGTTTTAGCGGCGTGCTTAAACAAAACAATCGTTGCCTCGACCTATTTGAGCTGGCTACGAAAATCAGCGTCTCTGAATTGCGCAAAAGCACCTGAACAGCTGAACGCGATAACAACAGTGACGAATATC
>JANYDB010000085.1 GCA_025359985.1 Burkholderiales bacterium
GCCAAATACGCTATGGGTTGCCTCAGCGCGAGTGCCAAAGTCCTGACCATGCGTTTCTTCGACTTTCATTGAATGCCAGAAACTCTCCATCGGCGCGTTGTCGTAACAATTGCCGGTACCGCTCATCGATTGCCGCATGGCCCATGTGGTCAGCCAGGCGCGGAATCGGTCGTCACTTTGAATTCCATCGTAAATACGCGCCGCTTAAGTGGTTCTTTCTTGATGCCTTTCCATACGCTATTCTTCTTTGCTGCTTTCCTCTATTTACTTTCGTTAAGTACTTAATAAAAAGCTTACAGGATCATGGTCCGCTCAGGACAATTGGTGTCGAATATTCGACACAAACTTGTCCGAAGCTCGGTTGAACGCGCGAGCCCTCGTAAACTAGAATGTACTCACTGGCAGAAAAGGTTTTCAATAGCCATTCGGCAATATGTGCAATTTCAACGGGAGACAAGATTGGAGAGATTCGTCTGGATACCAACCCTTTTCGCAATTGGGCTCGCAATCGTCTACTTTATAAGCCAGGCAAGGGAACAAAAGAGAGAGGCAAGAGAACAAGCGGAATATTGGCAAAAAATTCGAGCTATGGACTACGTCTGGTATGTCGGTGAACATCCAGCTTGCAAAACGGGTAATAGTGTTTTGTGTTTCGCCTGTGGCAGCAATAATTTAAGGGTTGAGCGTTTAATGCAGCAAACATATTTGCGCAAGCACTACTGTGGACGCTGCGGCACTTCGCTGTATTACTCAACAGAAGTTTAAGGAGTCGAAAACCATATGAACACATTATTTTATAAAGCTGCCGTATTGATATTTGGCGTCATCGGGGCGTGCGCAATATCTTCGCCGGCAATGGCGACCTGTCCTGTTCGCACGGGGTCGACCCATCCCGCCATCACGGTTGACGATTGCCGTATTCAATATCAATCCAATGACGCCTCGACCGAAGGCTATTTATCGTGGGATTTTCCCGTGGCCTCGACCACTAGGGACTTGCAATTTGAATTCAGCGCCCAAGTGTCCGGGCCGATTTATCTCACCATTTGGGCAATCGACCAATCCGGTAAAGCCCGCTACGGATTAGGGTATAGAACGGTCATGGTGACGGATTCAGGAACACATCGGTTGCGTGTGCCGGTAACCGACAATATCAAGGCTATTCGATGGGCCTGGTCTTTTGACGGGGCGCAGTCTTCAACTGTAAGCATGCTGCCGGTTACGGAAGTTCAACGCGAACCCTGTACGGTCGTCGATACTGAATATGCCGCCGCAGTAGCCCACATTAAGGCCGACGAACTGTTTCCGCTTTCGAGTGACGCCCCTATTGGAGTACTCGGCCAAACCCTGGCGTGTGGCACCGACACCATCGCCCGCCGCTGGGCGTATTCGGCCTTAAAAATCGACCTGCGCAAAGCAGATAGGCATACGTATTGGTTTCCAACCAAGTTGAAGTTGGCTGCCGATACGTTAACCCTACTGGCCCCAAATGCGGACGCGAATGCAGACGTAAGCTCACTTTGCAAGCAATTTGGCCGGGCATCAAAACGCGAGGTCCTGTTGGTGTTGCCCGGGACGGATAACATTCCGAACTATGCAAAATGTGCGAGTGATTTGATTAAACAGGGGCAACGATATCCCTCCGCAAAATGGACCATCGACCTTCGCGAGGGCGGTGGCGGTAATTTGTATGCCATGCTAGAAGGCATTGCTGCATTTCTTTCTGATGGCGTAATTCTTCGTTTCACCGGATTACCGGGCTTACCGATAGAACGCGTCTGGAAATCTCCGACGCTATGGCACATTCGGGGCCAAGAGAAAACGGCATTATTCACACTACCTGCTCTCCCCGCGAAGGTCTCCGCAAAGAAGCTGACGGTATTGATTGGCCCAGGCACCGCATCATCGAGTGAAGCGGTGGCAATGATATTAAAAGCGGCGGGGGCGCGTTTGGTCGGGAAACCCACAATGGGCCTTGCAACGGTAGTCGAGCCCCTTGACCTGCCGGAGGGATTATTGGGGTTTAGCGTGGCCTGGATGGCCTATCCTGATGGGTCGCGACCACCAAACGCTACCATTCAGCCGGATTAACCCCAACCCACCTTCCTCCCCTTTTTCAACAGAGAGTTCCCGACCGCTGGGGTCAGGTCTTTTATTATTATATGCCAGGCATAATCCGCTACTATCCTCAACATGGCTAGACCCCTCAGACTAGAATTCGTCGGCGCGCTTTATCACGTCACCTCGCGTGGCAATGCCCGGGATGACATTTATTTATCAGATGAGGACCGCGTTGCCTGGCTCGCCACGCTAGGCCAAGTCTGCACCCGGTTTAACTGGGTGTGCCACGCTTACTGTCAAATGATCGACCATTACCATATCGTCATCGAGACACCTGATGCCAATCTGTCCCAAGGAATGCGCCAGTTAAATGGCGCCTATACCCAGCTATTTAATCGCACACACAGTCGCGCAGGCCCTATTTTTCAAGGGCGCTTCAAAGCCATTTTGGTCGACAAAGAAAGCTACCTGCTCGACCTCGCCCGCTACGTGGTACTCAATCCGCTCCGCGCCATGATGGTACGGCAGCTAGAACGCTGGCCGTGGAGCAGCTATCGCGCCACCTGCGGTCAAGCGCCGCAACCAGACTGGCTGCAAACCGATTTCATCTTGTCGCAATTCGCCCGCCAGCGGGCTCGCGCAAGGGTCAAATACATTGCCTTTGTCGATGAAGGCAAAGGGCTGGACAGCGTATGGAATCATCTACAAGGCCAAATTTATCTGGGCTCAGCATCGTTTATTAAAAAGATGCAGATCAAACTCGACCAGAAGCCCAAACGGCTCGAGATTCCCAAAGCACAACGTCGGGCACTGGCGCGTGAGCTGGCCGACTATGCCAATACATATGAACGCGATGACGCGATCGCGGTAGCTTATCTATCAGGCCGCCATACGATGGCGGCGATAGCAGATTATTTTGGGATGCATTTTACGACGGTGAGCCGACTGGTGAAGAAATATGAGGCTGCTCAAGGGTGATGTAATAAAAAAAACGGAACCAAAATTCGCAGAAAGTCGCATGTGACATCAAATTTGCGTGTTCATGCAATCGCTCGGGCCGGGCCGAATTCAAGCACGATGGGAGCGAAAATTATCAGCGAAGTTGAGAAAGCGGTTCGGTTTCACCCCCGTGCCGGTTGCTTGACCGCTTTCCTGTCGGCAGATACAGTGCAGAATCACAAAAAAGCGTTTTAGATTCCTGTACTCCGCTCAATATCGTGAACCGAATTTACATCACCCCGTCTGAGCTAGCCCTACTTTTATGAGCGGATCATTTTAATCATTTATTGCAAGCACTAAAATGACAATTGCGACGCTCATGCCATTAAAGCCATTAACGTCATTAGCGCCATTAGCGCACCGACGTCAGTGTCAACCTTGCACCGCCTGTTGTGATGGCTGGGTACGCATTAACGTTTTTGACACACCGGTATTGCCTGGTAAACCCTGCCCGCATTCGGGTGGAGCAAAGCTTGGTGGCTGTAAAATTTACGCTGAGCGGCCCATTGACCCTTGTGTCAACTTTGCTTGCGGTTGGGTTCGCGAGACGAGTCATTTGCCGGATTGGATGACGCCACATCAAGCGAAGGTAATTGTGCTTCCCGCCTGGACTGTGTGGCGAACTTTTGAGGTTGATTTAGCGCTTCCTGTCGGTAGCCGGATTCCGTTCAAATCATTGCAATGGCTGCAGGCGTATTCGAAGAAAACATTTCGCCCGCTTATTTACACGGAGCAGGAAAGTGATCGCACTGGACACTACACGGGTCACCAGCGCGTCAATGGCTACGGGCCACTAACTTTTCAAGAGGAGATGATAAAACTCATCGGTAATAAGTTGGTCTCGTGAGTGCTGCGCCAATTTATAAAATGATCAATTAGCAATCAAGATATACAGAAGCGGATTTAACTTAAGACAAAAAAATATTGAAGCGCAGGTCTATTGAACTCGTAAGCTGCCGATCGCGGGCGCGCATCCGGGGCCCAAGTTAGCGATTGTGAAATTGCCGCAAGCGCCAGCTTTATCACATGCGCAAAACTTCATCTCATCCGCCTTCATTCAACTTCACTAAACTTCAATCAACCGCCCTCCGTCAAACCCAATCTGCTCGCCTCGCTTCGCATAGCCCAGCGGATTCGCCACCACGTGGCAGCCATTGAGCCGATAGTCTAGGCGGCAATGCAAATGACCGTGCATCCATACATTGGCTTGCCCGACCAGTGCATCCAGGTGATTGCAAAAGCCTGACGTGCCGGGGCTGATGCCAAAGCGGGGGTCGGCGCTTTTCAAACTGGGTGCAAAGTGGGTCACGACAACGGTTTTGCCGATAAAGGGTTGAGTGAGCGCGGCTGCAAGCCAGGTCTGATGTTCGCGACTTAGTGCAGCAACCGCCGGCGCATCAAAGGCTGCACCGAAGCGCGAGGTGCCGGTCATTTTCAAATGGTGGCTGGCGGCGCGATAGGATTTTTCGCGCATGCTCATGTTGCGCGTCATCGCGCCGGGCATGTGATCGGGCCATTGCGAGAGTGCTTCGAAGTCAGTCCACAAGGTGCTACCGATGAAGCGTACGCCGTCGATTATCACGACCTCACGATCAAGCCAGGTAATACCTAATGCGACACATTCCTGCTGCAGCGTTGTGTGAGCGTCATCAACATCTGCGCCGTCATATTCATGATTGCCCGGCACATATAAAACTGGCGAGGGCCAATTGCCCAGCGCGGGTGAAAACGCGTTTAATCCGTAGGGGTTGTCTCGATTCAGCTTGCTGCCGCTGCCGTCACCACGACCCTGCCCGCCAATATCACCCGCGAGCACCAAAACATTCGCACGCGGTGCTGGCATCGGTTTGAAAGTAGGATCAACTTCGAAATGAAGATCAGACAGCAATTGGATAAACATAGTGCTTGATTTTACGCGAACAGATTACGCCTGGCGACAGGTCGTGTGCGCTGCAGTCTTGATGCTTATCATGTGCGGTGATGACATCGGTGGTTATGCTTTTGATGCTGCATGATTAAAACAATATCGCCCATAAAACGCACGAGCCTATTTTTAGAGAGCTCCCCATGAACGAGCGCACCACTATCACTATCCCGCTTGCTGAAGTGCGCAGCACTATAAAGGCTCGCACTGCGCTCCAAGGAACGCTCAAAGGTTCTGCCAGAGGTACACCCAAGGGCCGTCAGGTTGATTCGCAGGCGCGTGTTGATATTGCAGCATTGCTGGGGGCTTCAAAATTTGGCGTTGAAATAAGACGCGATTTGCTAATTGAGTATTTGCATCTGATTCAAGATAAATTTGGCGCACTTTCTGCAGCTCATATCAATGCATTGGCCGAGGCGATGAAGCTTGCGCAAGCCGAAGTTTATGAAGTTGCCACTTTTTATCATCACTTTGATGTGCTGAAAGAAGGCGAAGAAATACCCGCTGCATTAACGGTGCGGGTGTGTGACACGCTGAGTTGTGCCATGGCGGGTGCCCATGAATTGCTCGACACATTGCCCGCCATGTTGGGCAAGGATGTTCGGGTGCTGGCGGTGCCGTGTATTGGCCGCTGCAGTGATGCGCCAGCGGTCTGCGTCGGCCAAAACGCATTTGGTGATGGCACGGTTGAGAGCATTATTCATGCACTCAAAGTCAAGCAAACAAGAGGTGTTCCAGGCATTTATACTTCGCTCGCCGCCTACAGAGCGGAGTTTGGTTATAAAACTTATCAGGATGTGGTCAGCGGCAAACGCGATGCCGATGCGACGATTAAAGAAATGGAAGACTCCGGCTTGCGCGGTTTAGGTGGCGCAGGATTTTCCACAGGCCGCAAATGGCGCATTGTTCGCGCTGAGGCCGCACCGCGCTTGCTGGTCGTCAATATCGACGAAGGCGAGCCTGGAACATTCAAGGATCGTTATTATCTTGAGCGTGATCCGCATCGGTTTTTGGAAGGCGTGCTGATTGCGGCGTACCTTGTCGGCATTGATGCGATTTACATTTATTTGCGCGATGAATATCACCATTGCCGTGCCATATTGGAAACTGAATTAGCGGTATTGAAAGCTGATCCACCTGGTGGAAAAATGTTGCCTCATATCGAGCTACGACGCGGTGCGGGCGCTTATATCTGTGGCGAAGAATCGGCGATGATCGAATCCATCGAAGGCAAACGCGGCATGCCACGTCTGCGGCCACCGTATGTGGCGCAGGTGGGATTATTTAATCGTCCCACCCTAGAACATAATTTTGAAACCCTGTTTTGGGTGCGCGATATTCTGGAAAAAGGGGCGGCCTGGTTTTCAAGTCATGGCATGAATGGCCGCAAAGGTTTGCGCTCATTCTCGGTTTCCGGTCGCGTGAATAATCCCGGTGTGAAGCTGGCACCGGCAGGCATTACGGTTAATCAGCTGATCAAACAATTTTGCGGCGGCATGCGTGAGGGCCATCGCTTTTATGCTTATTTGCCCGGAGGCGCATCGGGCGGTATTTTGCCGGCGAGCATGGGCGATATTCCACTTGATTTCGATACGCTACAACCCCATGGCTGCTTCATTGGCTCAGCCGGGATCGTGATACTGTCCGAGCAGGATAAAGCACGTGATGCCGCACTGAATCTAATGAAATTTTTTGAGCACGAGAGCTGCGGCCAATGCACGCCATGTCGCGTTGGCACTGAAAAGGCGGCGCAGTTACTGACAGAAAAAAAATGGAAAACTTCTCTGCTCGAAGATCTTTCGCAAGTGATGGTTGATGCTTCGATTTGCGGCTTGGGTCAGGCTGCACCGAATCCGATTCGGTGTGTGATTAAACATTTTGCGCACGAGATTTCATGATGCATGCCATGACTGATTCAGCGATCAAACGCGAGCTTGTCGAGTTCACTCTGGATGGCAAAACCATTACCGCATTTGCTGATCAACCTCTGATTGAAATTGCCAAACAGCACGGTAAAGATATTCCGCATCTCTGCTACAAACCTGGCTATCGTGCTGACGGCAATTGTCGTGCTTGTGTAGTCGAGATTAAGGGTGAGCGCGTGCTGGCCCCCTCCTGTTGCCGTTATCCGGCGAACAATATAGACGTCGCCACCGATTCACCACGGGCAGTGCATGCGCAGAAATTGGTGATGGAATTATTGACCGCCGACGCACCCAAAAAAGACTACAAGCCTGGTGAAAATGAGCTATTAAAATGGGCAAGTCTATTGGGTGTTGAAACATCACGCTTCAACTCGCGCCTGCAACCCCATGCGGATTTTTCGCATCCTGCGATGACGGTAAACCTCGATGCCTGCATCCAATGTACCCGCTGTGTGCGCGCCTGTCGGGAAGAGCAGGCCAATGATGTGATCGGCTACGCGTTTCGCGGCGCGGATTCCAAAATCGTGTTTGATCAAGACGACCTGATGGGCGCATCCACCTGTGTTGCCTGTGGTGAATGTGTGCAGGCTTGTCCGACTGGTGCGTTAGCGCCGGCGAAGGAAGCCTATCAAATCAAAGCGGATAAAACAGTTGATTCCGTGTGCCCTTATTGTGGCGTCGGTTGTCAGCTTACTTATCATGTGAAAGAAAATAAAATCATTCGCGTCGAAGGTCGCGATGGGCCGTCGAATCAAAGCAGATTGTGCGTGAAGGGCCGCTACGGTTTTGATTATGCGCATCATCGGCAACGCCTCACCACGCCGCTGATTCGCAAAACAGGTGTGCCCAAGAGCGCTGATTTCAATATGGATCCCGAAAATTGGCGCGATGTATTTCGCGAAGCAAGCTGGGACGAAGCGCTCGATTTAGCCGGTGCTACACTCGCCAAAATTCGAGATCAACATGGGCCCAACGCGCTCGCCGGTTTTGGTTCGGCCAAGGGCAGCAACGAAGAAGCCTACCTGTTCCAGAAGCTGGTTCGTACCGGCTTTGGTACCAATAATGTTGATCACTGTACAAGGCTCTGTCATGCCTCATCCGTGGTGGCGTTGCTGGAAGGCGTCGGCTCGGGTGCGGTTTCGAATCAGGTAGCGGATGTGGCTAAAGCCGAGGTGATTTTTTTGATCGGTGCCAACCCGACTTCAAATCATCCGGTCGCGGCCACATGGATTAAAAATGCCGCCAAAAATGGCGCGAAATTAATTGTGGCTGATCCGCGCAAGAATGATATTGCGCGTCATGCGTGGCGTTACCTGCAGTTCAAGCCGGATATGGATGTGGCGCTGTTAAACGCCATGATCTACACCATTATTGATGAAGGTCTGGTAAATGCGGAATTTATCAAAAACCGTACCCACAACTTTGAAGCGCTGAAAGAAAATGCCAAAGGCTTTTCGCCGGAAGCGATGGCTCCACTGTGCGGGATTCAGGCTGAGACTTTGCGTGAGGTGGCGCGTGCCTATGCCAGCAGCAAAGCGTCCATCATTTTGTGGGGCATGGGTATCTCGCAACATGTGCACGGCACGGACAATGCGCGCTGCTTGATCGCACTAACATTGATGACAGGTCAGGTTGGCAAGCCGGGCGCAGGCTTGCATCCATTGCGTGGCCAAAACAACGTGCAGGGCGCATCTGATGCAGGGCTGATCCCGATGATGTTCCCCGATTACAAACGCGTTGATAATCTGGAAGCGCACGCACGGTTCGAGAAATACTGGAGCGCCAAACTTGATAACAAACCCGGTCTTACGGTGGTTGAAATCATGGACGCCGCCCATGATGGAAAAATAAAAGGCATGTACGTGATGGGCGAAAATCCGGCGATGTCAGACCCGGATGCAAATCATGCACGTGCAGGTTTGGCGAATTTGGAGATGCTGGTGGTGCAGGATATTTTTCTGACTGAAACAGCTTATCTGGCAGATGTTGTTTTTCCGGCTTCGGCGTGGCCAGAAAAAATGGGCACCGTCACCAACACCGATCGTATGGTGCAGTTGGGACGGCGTGCGCTCGATCTACCCGGCAATGCCCGTCAGGATTTATGGATTATCCAGCAGCTTGCCAAGCGGCTCGGCCTTGATTGGAATTATCAAGGCGAAGAAAGTGGTGTGGCCGCGGTCTACGAGGAAATGCACCACTCGATGGCGTCGATTGCAGGTATTTCGTGGGATCGATTGAATCGCGAGTCGAGTGTTACTTACCCCTGTGCGGATGATAACGACCCGGGCCAACCTGTCGTGTTCGTTGAGCGCTTTCCGACCGGTGACGGTCGCGCCACATTCGTTCCTGCCGATATTATTCCCGCGAATGAGCGCCCGGATGAAGATTATCCGTTCGTGCTTATCACCGGCCGTCAGCTGGAGCATTGGCATACCGGCTCAATGACGCGTCGTGCAAGCGTTCTGGATGCGCTGGAACCTGCGGCGGTGGCCAGTATGAACCCACTTGATCTGCGCCGCCTTGCAGCATTTGCGGGTGACACTATTACCATTGAATCACGGCGTGGGGCTATTGCCATTGCCGCACGCGCTGATGAAGGTATTCCCGTCGGTTCGGTGTTTATGCCGTTTGCCTACTATGAGGCCGCCGCGAACTTGCTCACCAATGCAGCACTTGATCCATTCGGAAAAATTGCCGAAGTAAAATATTGTGCAGTGAGAGTGAGCCGAGGTGGCGACGTAAAAGCGTTATCCAGCTACGGCGGCGGTAAATCATTTGCGGTAGATGCGTCATGACCGGCAATCAATTGAGCGCGGATAGTACTGCCGGGCTGTGTCCAAAGCGTTGACAAACCCTTAAAATAGAGTATTCGTTGCTTGCTTTTATGATGTCAAATCAATGCTCAGTTATCGTCACGCCTTCCACGCCGGCAATCATGCTGACGTATTGAAACACTTCTTGCTGGTTGCGCTTACCCGCTATCTGGGCGAAAAACATGCGCCATTTTGGTATGTGGATACACATGCCGGTGCCGGTCTTTACGCGCTGGATGTTGGCTATGCAACCAAATTGGCGGAATATGTTGATGGCATTGGCCGCTTATGGGGGCGCCAGGATTTGCCCGCCGCGCTCGCGGAATATGTGGATCTGGTGCGCGCGCTTAATCCGGACGGGTTACTCAAAGCCTACCCCGGCTCACCGTGGATTGCCCATCAAACCTTGCGCGCACAAGATCGTTTAAGGCTGTTTGAATTACACAGCAGCGATAGTGAATTGTTGCGAAATAATTTTCGCGAATTGGGTCGCCGGGCGAGCGTGCAGGCGGGTGATGGCTTTGCGGGTATCAAGGCGCTGCTGCCGCCGCCGCCACGCCGTGCGCTGGTATTGATGGACCCTTCCTATGAAGACAAAGCTGATTACCGCAATATAGTGAGCGCGCTGGAAGACGCGCTAAGTCGTTTCGCGACCGGTGTTTATGTGGTTTGGTATCCGCAATTATCGCGGCTTGACGCTCGCCAACTGCCCGACAAACTTAAACGATTGTTGGCTAAAAACTGGCTGCATGTCAGCCTGACCGTGAATAAGCCCGGTGAGGATGGCTTTGGCATGCACGGCAGTGGCCTGTTTGTGCTCAATCCGCCATGGACCTTGCATGCCACTCTGCAAGCGGTGATGCCGTATCTGGTGAAGGTGCTTGGCCAGGACGCTGGGGCAGGCTATGTGTTGGAGCAGGGAACTTGCTAAATGGCGAAGGTGCAGCGCGTCGATAAAAACAGGACGGAAAGCATAAATAAATTTTAAAAGTTTTCTCGCGTTAATATATCGCTACGGTTACGTCTATCAAAAAATCACAAGGGACGCGCTATGAACCTTACGCCGCAACAACTCGCGGAAATTCTCGCCGGTATCACCCGTTCGCAACAAGCGATCATCGATGCGATGGATCGCGCTAACCCAGGCTGGCGAAATACCTATCTGCTGCCGACACTGACAGTGGCGGCCAATCAACGGCTGGCGGAAGTCCGCTTGCTTGATTTGCCCTCGCGCATGTTGTTGCGCTCGCAAGGTCGCAATCCCATGGATCAGCCGACCGTTGAGCGCAATCTGCAAGAAGCGCTTGGACTGGCAGGAGGTAATGCGGCCGCTGCACCTGCACCTCTACCTGCATCCACAGCGCCTGTCCTCACCTCCGCCCCCACGCCAGCTTCGACACCATCCAGTGCGCCAGACAGTGATGATCTCAGTAATTTTTTTGACAGTTAATAAAACATGCAAGCCATGTTGATGAGATTTTGCGCAAGCGGTCTGGCGATCTTGTTGATGGCCTGTACTTCTGGCTGCGCCACGCAACAGGAGACGGATCGTCATCGTGCCCGTGAGCGGGTTGTTGACACCACGTTAATTGGTATCTGGACCGCTAAAAATGCCGACCTCAGCGGACGGCCATTTTCTTTGCCATCCTCGTTTGAGTTGAAAATTAATGGTACTGATTATGGCACTCGTGATTTCAACAGTGGCTCCCGATATATCGAGGTCGGAACGCTGTTTTTTTTCGGCGATGAGCTGGCCGGTGAGCCGCGTCGCATCGATGTGCTCGGCAAAGAGGGGCCGAACAAAGGCAAACGTATTCCGGCTATTTATCGCGTATCAGACAGCGGCCGCGAGTTCGAAATTTGCTATGACCTTGACGCCAAAGAGCGGCCAACCGACTTTGTCAGCCGTGAAGGCACGATGTGGCTGCGAGTGAGCTACGTGCGCAAACCGACATGAACGATTTGGAAGCGCTGCGCCTTAAGCTTCGTAGCTTTGCTGCTGAGCGGGATTGGGGGCCATTTTTATCACCCAAAAATCTGGTGATGGCGTTGTCGGTTGAGGCTTCGGAATTGGTTGAACATTTTCAATGGCTCACCGAAGAGCAATCGAAACAGCTTTCACCCGAAGCACGCACGGCGGTGAGCCATGAGTGCGCCGATGTGCTGCTGTACCTGCTCCAGCTGTGCGATAAATTGGACATTGATCTGATCGCGGCAGCGAATCATAAAATAATGCTGAATACCCAAAAATATCCCGTCGATAAGGCGCGCGGTACAGCCAAAAAATACACGGACCTATAGAACAGTCGGATTGCTACGGTCGATGTACTGATATTCACAATCAAAGGACAAATATGACTACGGTTACCCAAATCATCCGTGCCCAATATGAAACCCGGAGCCCCGTGCCTGAGGACGTGATACATGCGGTGACGTTCCCGCGGCCTCAACTCACCTCAGGGCAGGTGCTGGTTGCGGTGCTCGCTGCACCGATCAATCCCTCGGATGTGCTCACGCTCACCGGCGATTACGGGATCCTGCCGTCGCTGCCTGCGTTTGGCGGCAATGAAGGTGTTGGGCGGGTGATTGAGCTTGGGCCGGATGTGAAGTTTCCCCCGGTGGGCCAGACGGTGCTGCTGCCCGTTAGTTGCGGTACCTGGAGCAGTCATGTGGTGGCTGACGCGGCCAAATTGATTCCGCTACCTAATGAAGCCGATCCCCAACAGCTGTCGATGATGACGGTAAATCCGCCTACCGCTGCGTTGATGCTGAGCGAGTTTGTGGATTTGAAACCGGGTGATTGGGTAATCCAGAACGTAGCTAATTCAGGGGTGGGCAGTTATCTGATTCAGCTCGCCAAAATTCGGGGTTTTAAAACCGTCAATATTGTTCGGCGCGAGTCGGCGGTGGCTGAGGTCAAAGCGCTCGGTGGCGATGTGGTATTGGTCGATGGTGAAAAACTCGCCAAACGTGTGAAAGAAGCAACAGCAGGGGCCACCATTTTATTGGGCATTGAGGCCGTGGGTGGAGCCGCGACAGATCGCCTGGCAAGCTGTTTATCGACAGGCGGTACGCTGGTGAACTACGGCATGATGAGTGGTGACGCCTGCCAGATTTCACCCAAATCATTCATCTTTAACGATATTACCCTCAAAGGTTTTTGGTTGGCCAAATGGTTTCGTCAATCAACCCGCGATCAACAAACCGCACTTTACGGCGAGCTCACTAAACTTATCGCAACTGGCAAGCTGCACGCAAGGATTCATGCGACCTTTGATGTGAACGAAATAAAGGATGCAGTGGCTGCGGCCAATGCAGGCGAGCGCGACGGCAAGATTTTAGTGGTGCCCAAACATACGATCTAAGCACTAGGCGCCTAGCGTCAAGTGTTTACCGAGAAAGCATCAATGTCACGTAGTTTCGCAATGTGTCCTGTATGCAGCGAGCACAACGCCGCCAGAATCGCGAGTCAGCTAACCTCGCGCATGCCCCCGTACCCGCACCGCTGCCAGCACCGCTGCCAGTCGTGCCTGCTGCGCCGCATCCAGCACGGCGTGGCTGAACCTGAACGCTTCAGCCAATAATTGCTCAATGCTTCCCGCGGGTGTCCCGCTGGTGGGCTTGCCTTCCAGCGCGGCTTTCAAGGCACGCAATTTGAGATCGCGGCGCGCTGCTAGGGAGGCTGGTGGCGATGGGATATCAAGCGCGGACTCAAGTTGCAGCAGCGTGACATCCAGCGTGGTCGGGTTGGCCGCATTGGAGGTTCCTGCAAGAGCAGCTTTGATCCGCGCCTGCAATGGGTGTTCCCAAACGGGCGGCAGCGCTGACAAGGCTTGCCAGCGAGCTTCAATTTCAGAGTCTGGCACCGCTGATTCTGCTTCTGCACACAGTGCCATCTTGGCATTGAGCGCGTCGCAGGTTGCATACCAGACTCGATTGGCGCTGCCGGCGAGATGCAACTCGGCCTGCGCGCGCGCAGCGCGGAAACGGGCGTCGATTTTAGCGGCATCATCGCGTTTAACCTCGCCGCCACGGCGCCATAATGTATCGACATCAGCCACGGTGCGTTTAATTTCACCGGCGGCGGTTTCGGCAGTTAAGCCAGTCAGCCGTGCGATCAAGGCTTCACGCTGATCACGGCTCGCTTTAAATTCCTGATCACGAGCGCTAAACGCGGCATCGCGTTGCGTGAACACGGCGTCGGTGGCGGCTTTGAATTCTGCCCACAATGCGTTTTCAATATTACGGGCCAGTGGCAAGGTTTTGGCATGCTGCTGCCATTCGGTTTGCAGCTCACGAATTTTGGGAATAATATCGCGGCTCTGCGGCTTGGCAGCGGCTTCGGCCACCAGGGTTTTTGCGCGGACGATAAATTTTTCACGAGCCCGTTGCGCTACATGGCGGGCTTCCTGCAGGGGTGTTTCCAGACGCGCCATCGCGACGCGCATGCGCTCAAGCAATTTTTCGCGCGATTTATGCGGCACGGTATGTTCCACCGGCCCCATTTTGCGCCACTCGGTCTGGAAATGTTCGAGCGCGCGCGCCAGCTCTCGATAATCTTGTTGAGCGCTTAGCGGTTGAGTAGCGGGGTTCGCTTCGGTATTCGCTTCGGTGCTGGCCGGTACGGCGAGCTTTACCGCATCCAGTGTGGCGACGAGTTTATTGCGCGCCTCTAGATTCTCCTGTCGTACCGCTTTTAATTTCGCAAGATGCGCGGCGACGGGAACATAGGCTGCTTTTAGCGCCTTATCAAACCGGTTCCATATTGAGCGGCTTGAAGCGCCGCCTAATTTATCCAGTTCCTTCCAGCGTTCACGTAGCTTTTCAATCGCATCTGCATGCTGCTTGATGGAAAACTTCGGTGGCAGTTTGGCCTGGGTTTTCGGAGGGCCTGCTTTACGCTCCTTGCGCTCGAATTTGCCGGGCGCTTTGGGAGTGGCAGGCTCAATAGCCGTAGCCGCTGGTAGGGGTGTTTCGATTGCGAGGCTGGTGGCTACCCCGGCAGTAGCCTCGTTGGTCGCCTCGGGAGCTGCTTCGGTACCCGCTTCAGCAGCCGCATTAAGCATCGATTCTGCAGGCGCATCCGGCGCTGGTTGCAAAGGTATTTCAGCTATTTCGGTGGTGTCAGGTACTGCGTTTTCTGTCACTGCTGTTTCACTAGCTGTTTCAATTTCGACCGCTACAGTCTTGGCCAATACTTCGGCTTCCAGCACGAGGTCATCGCGGACGCGTCCGCCGCCCCAATGTTGCCAGCCTTTGAGGCGCGCAAACTCGGCTTGCAGCGCGTCAATGCGTCCCCGCAATGCGCCTGCGGGCGCACCATTTTCCAACGCATTGTCGATCGCGACCAGATGCTTGTTCATTTCCGCTAAATGTCCGTCAGCCAATGCGGTTTCGGCTACCTGCAGTAATTCAGCCAACGCTAAATTACGCTCGTGCTTGACGGCTTTTTTGTGTTCGGCTACCTGATTGCGTTTTTCAGCATGATGTGCCTTGCGCGCATCGGTTTGAGTGTTCTGCCATTGATCAAAGCGTGCATTCAGCAAACGTGCAATCTGCGTGTCTGCAATCGGCGGCAGGGCGTGCCAGCGCGCGCTGGGATCGGCTATCGCAGGTGGTATCGCAGGTGATTGCACTAGCGTTGGCGTTAGCACAGTCACAGTTTCTGTGTCAGTTTTAGTTTCAGTTTGAATTTCAGCCCCAGCCTCAATGGCGGCAACGGGTTCGGCAGTAGATTCGACAGTAGCCTCAGCTGTAGCAGTAACTAATGCGGCCGGCATCAATTCATCGAGTAGCGCCAATCGGATTTCAAGCTGGGCCGATGTTTGCAAACTGGATTGCAAAGACTCTGCCAGCTGCGCGCTGGCAGCACCTTCAGGAATTGTTTTAAGTAGTGCTGCCGCAGCGCTACGCGGCGGCTCCAAAAGGCTTTTATCTTTAATGCCTGCGGCAACATCGCCTGCGGTTACGTTCAGATGCAATAGCACTTGTCGAGTTTCGGCAGTCCATCTGTTCAAATGCAGCTGATGCTCGCCGCGTTCGCGGGTAAGGGTGGTCAGATCTGCGGCTAGCGCGGCGAACTCGTCGCGCTGCGCCGGATGTACCAACGCCAAATCCAGGGCCAGCCATGCGCGGTCCAGCTCGACTAAACGATTGGCCGGAATCTTGGCTTCGTTCACCAGTGTCGCTGCGGCTTCGATTAATTTGGCGGCGGCCTCGCGGGCTTCGCGTTGTGACACCATGGCCTCATAGCGCTGCTTGGCGGCGCGGTGCACACGCCGGTCGTGAGTGCGAAATTCCCGTTCCGCTAACTTCAGTGATTCTTCACCCGTCAGCGCCATGACGGCGGCAAGCTTAAGATCGACTGAAGGGGCATCTTTTGCGACCGACAACAGCGCCGCATCATCACCCATCGCGGCGGCCAATTTGGGCTGCCATGTTTCGGCAATTTGTGCAGAGGCCTGTGCGGCAGCCTGCGTGGCTTGTAGGGCCGCCTCTTTTTTAGCCTCAGCTAATTTGGCGGTTTCGCTAGCCTTGGTGGCAGCGGGTGTTTCGGTTTTCTTAAAGATATTGCTGAGCATGATTTTGCGGGTTTTCTAAAAGCGGAATGCGCATTGTGCCAGTTGTTGGATGTTTGATTTTTTATCTGCTGTTGCGAACTATTTCCAGAATGATCGCACGACCTGTTTTTAGCAGGCCAATAATGCCAAACTCTAGCACTGGTGAGGCGTTTGAGCCAACTGGCGGTATTTTTTTGGGCGCAATGATGATGCAAGTGGTTTTTTACCGATTCGTTAAATTGAAGCTTTGCGTCACGCTCGCCATAAAAATCATATTATCTGGCGTGCGGGATTTTCAGATAAATCTTGCTTAACATTGCTTCGTTGTTGCTCAATTTTTTTAGCTAGCCGCCGCGCGCTGGCAACGATTCCATCACCTTATTATGGCCAAAAATTCTCACAGCATTGAAGCCTCTGAAGAAGCCGGTGTGCGATTCCTGCATTTTGGCTCCGAGTGGGTTCAAGGCGCCATGCGGATTGCGCGACCTTATGCGCTGGAACTGGAATATACCCGCGAGATGATGGGTTGTTTACTGCTGCGGGCTGAGAGCGACTGGCCCAAAAAAATATTGCAGGTTGGCATGGGTGCGGCCTCGCTGACTAAATTCTGGCATCGCTATTTTCCGAATACGCTGCAGACGATTGTTGAAATTAACCCGGCGGTGGTGGCGATGGCATACCAATCATTCAAGCTGCCACGCGATGAGGCCAGAATTGATATTCAGATTGCCGATGGCGTGGCCTGGATGAAAGCGGCTCAAGATGCCCGGCAGGGTAAAAAAGACAGCCATAAATTCGACTGCATCATGGTGGACGGCTATGATCAAAACGCCCGCTTTGGGGCGCTGGGCACTGAGGCGTTTTATCGCGATTGCCGTGCACGTTTAAGCAGGCGAGGTTTACTGGTGCTCAACTTATTTGGGCGTACCCATGGCTATCGTGGTCAGATCGACAATCTGCGTGTAGCCTTTGATAATCGGGTGTTGGCACTGCCGCCAGTCGATGGTGGCAATGCGATTGTATTCGCGGCGGTTGGCGAGGCGATTACAGTGGATTCGCAAGGGTTGAGAATAGAAGCTGAGAGGGTATATAAAGCCACAGGCTTGAAGCTTATGCCTACCATCGCACGGATTGAACAGGTGGCGATGACAGCGGCTAACGGCGATAGGCTGTCAGGTAAAAACGAACCTGGGCGACGCACCTCTCGCAAAGTGCGTTAGCTTGTGTTGAATTTTATGTTGGAATTCATGGTTCAATTCAGGTAGAAATTTATGCTCATTGATCTGCATCCAATTGTGCTTTTGTGATGTAGGAGCCTATGTTATGAATCAATCATTGAAGCCATTAGTCAATCAGCTAGCCGCCGCGCAAATGCCACAAACAGAGCGGGGTATGTCATGAGCGAGCGTGCCGAAAAACGCCATCCGGTTAAACCGGCAGGGTCTGGCGCGGGGCAGTTTGTCGCGGCTAAACCCGCAAACTATCGTCGCGCTTATTTAGTGCGCATGCTGGCACTACCTCTGCTGGATTGGGGTGTGACTGGCATTTTTATACTCATCACCAAACGGTTTGATGTGCTCGGCATCGCGCTGGCAAATCTATTGTTGCTGGGGGTTGCGGGTTGTGTTGCCGCTTGGTGGATGTACCGCCCGATTGCACATTTTGAAGTGCTGGGCACGGGCGGCGAAGCCGCTGCGCAACGCATTCAGCAATTGCCGCGTTATAGCGCGTGGGCGGCGGGATGTCTGGTGCTGACTTACAGTCTGACCGCGTCTGCATTAGGTGTATACGCGCCTGCAGACGCAATCCTCACGGCGATTCCGCAGCAGCTGATTGTCCTGGCCATGCTTTTTTATGCGGGTATTTTTGCCTCGTTTTATAGCTACTTTATTTATTTTTTCGTCAATGATTTGACGATCAGAATGCGCCGTGAATTGCGCGAGCTATTGTCATTTGTACCGATTGCGCGCCAGCAAAATGTGCGTTGGAACGATGTTCCATTGAGCGAAGGTCAAGGCAAAGGCGGTCTGGCGCGCAAGCTAGCGGCTATATTCCTTGTGATCGGGGTGCTACCTGCCTTATTGCTGGGTCTGGATTTAACTTTTTTCGCCCCGATCCGTGCGGTGCAGGGGCTTACCATCGGAAACGTTATTGCGCTTGATCTGATCGCATCGCTTTATGTGATTTTGGCCTCGTTGGTGTTTGTCAGTCGTAGCCTGCTGGCCCCCACGCGCGAATTATTCGACGCACAGGAAGCGGTACGGTCAGGCAATTTGAATTACACAGCGGCGGTACTTACCAATGATGAATTGGGCGAAGTTACGGACCGGTTCAACATGATGGTGGGTGCGCTTCGCGAGCGCGATTTAATAAAGTCGGCGCTGCATCGTTATCTGAGCCCGACTGTCGCCAACGAGCTAATTGCCTCAGGCGGCTTGATCGAGTCAAAGTCGGTGGAAGCAACGGTCATGTTTACCGATATCGAGGGCTTTACGACGCTGTCAGAAACCTTGAGCCCGCAGGAGACAGTCGATTTACTCAACGCTTATTTTTCGCTGCTGAATGCGATCATCCACCGTGAAGGCGGCACGGTAAATAATTTTGTGGGCGATGCAGTAGTGGCCATATTCAATGTGCCGACGCCGAACACAAGCCATGCGTATGCGGCGATTAAAGCAGCCTTGGCGATACAGCAGGCATTAGCCGTAGACCGTTTTACTCTGCCCAATGGGCGCTGCGTAACGTTGCCGACCCGCATCGGCATCAATACCGGCTCGGTCTGTGCAGGCTCGATTGGTTCCGCAGAGCGGCAAGGCTATACCGTGTATGGTGATGCGGTCAATCTGGCGGCGCGCATTGAGCCCTTGAATAAACGTTACGGCACCCATACCTTGTGTTCTGAAAGGTCGGTTCAGCTCGCGATACAGCAGGGTCTGGTGCCCACATTTGTTACGCCGTTGGAACGCACGACCGTAGCAGGCCGTAGCGAGAGCGTGATGCTGTATCGTGTAGACGGTGTTATGTAGAGTTAGCCTACTGATCATCGCTCAGTATGACCTGCTCAGTATCAGCTTAATTGCGCGATCATTCGCAGCTGTTTTCTTTTCCAACTTGAAGAGAAATGCGTTGGAGCGTGATGGCTTGATCCCTAATTCAAATACCAACCCTCTAAAAATAAGTAGAAAATTTTATGTCGGCATCATTTCACACCGGTACGCCCGCTCATCCAGACCCACTTGATCCCGTAAATAAGGGGGGGCCGAAACAGCCATCAAAACAGCCCTCATTAGCCGACGCTGACCGGCGCGTGCTCGCTTCTTTAATTCCTTATTTATGGGATTTTCGCTGGCGTGTGGCGCTGGCCATCGGATTTTTGGTGATGGCCAAGGTCGCCAATATTGGTGTACCGCTGGTGATGAAGCAGATTGTTGATTCGCTCGATCAATCCAGTGCCGTCATTGCGGTGCCGTTTATGTTGCTAATTGCGTATGGCCTGCTGCGCCTGTCCAGCACGCTGTTTGCCGAGCTGCGTGATATTGTATTTGTGAAAGTAACCCAGCGTGCGATGCGCAACATTGCGCTTAAGGTGTTTCGCCATTTGCATGCGTTATCGCTGCGTTTCCATCTTGAGCGGCAAACCGGCGGCGTCACCCGGGATATCGAGCGCGGTACACGCGGCATCTCCACACTGCTGTCGTACATGCTGTTTTCGGTGATACCGATCATTCTTGAAATCACGATGGTGACGGTGCTATTGGCGATCAAGTTTGATTGGACTTTTGTAGTGATTACGCTGTGTGCAATTGCGTTTTATATCGGCACCACCATTGCGATAACCGAGTGGCGCACCCAGCATCGTCGGCAGATGAATGACATGGATTCCAAAGCCAATACCAAGGCTATTGATTCGCTGCTCAATTATGAGACGGTTAAATATTTCGGCAATGAAGAATTTGAAGCTGGTCGTTACGATAAAAATCTGCAGAAATATGAAGTAGCCGCGACCAAGAGTGAGACTTCGCTCGGCATGCTGAATGCGGCTCAAAGCATCATTATTGCCACTGCGGTTACGTTGTTAATGTGGCGAGCTTCGGAAGGTATCGTCACGCATAAGTTGACCCTTGGCGATTTGGTGATGGTAAATGCGCTGCTGATTCAACTTTATATACCGCTTAATTTTTTAGGTGCTATGTATCGCGAGATTCGCCAGGCACTGACAGACATGGAAAAAATGTTCCGCCTACTCGGCGAGAACAAGGAGATTCAAGACGCTGTCGATGCCCGGCCGTTGAAGTTGAATGGTGCTGCGATCAGATTTGAAAATGTGAATTTTGGCTACGACCCCAAGCGGCAGATTTTGCACGATGTCAGTTTTGATGTGCCTGCTGGTAAAACCGTGGCAGTGGTGGGATCCAGTGGTGCGGGAAAATCCACGCTGTCGCGATTAATGTTTCGTTTTTATGATGTCGGCGCCGGTAGCGATATTGGCAGTAGCAGCGGCAGTGGCAGTGGCAAAAACAGCGGGATGCCGAGCGGACGTATTCTTATAGATGGCCAGGATATTCGTGATGTTACGCAGTCGAGCGTGCGCGCCAATCTGGGCATTGTGCCTCAGGATACCGTGCTGTTTAACGACACCATTCGCTATAACATTGCGTATGGCCGTCCAGGCGCGAGTGATGCCGATATTCAGGACGCGGCGCGGCGCGCGCATGTGTTGGAATTTATTGAGCGCCTGCCTGATGGCTGGGAAAGTATGGTGGGCGAGCGTGGATTAAAATTATCGGGCGGCGAAAAACAACGGGTGGCGATTGCCCGCACGCTGCTCAAAAATCCGGCCATTATGATTTTTGATGAAGCGACCTCGGCGCTCGATTCCGCTACTGAAAAAGCCATTCAGGCCGAGCTGCGTGAAATTGCCAAGGATCGCACGACACTGGTGATCGCGCATCGGCTTTCCACGATTATCGATGCCGATCAAATTTTGGTGCTTGATCAGGGCCATATTGTTGAACGCGGAACTTTTCGTGAGTTGCTGGCGCAAAATAATCGCTTTGCACAAATGTGGCGTCTGCAGCAGCAAGAAGAAGTGCAGAAAGCCAAAGCGGCCGTTCAGTTGGATGATCTGCCCGATGCAGTCCTCGTCTAAACTAAACGCCAATGCGTCATCTGCAAACGCACATTCGAACATAGGCACCAATGCGGACTGCACGGAACTTGCTGTATTAGTTATTGACTAATGAGTTAGAAACGCGACTTAGCGTTCTGATTTGTATCGCGTTCATGATGGATAAATGGATCGTGCGCGAAGCGAATACTTTTTATTAACTCTTGGAGCTATTTTGAAAAATACCGTGAAAAAAGGCCTTCTCTGTTTGGGCATCGTGAGCGCGTTGGGTGTGATTGCATCTACTGAAGCTATGGCGCAGGACGCCGGTTTTTTTGTCTCAGGACAAGTTGGGGCAAGCCGCTATGACATCAGCGGATCTGGCAAAGAGCGTGCTACTGCTGCTGGTGTAGGCATTGGTTACAATTTTAATCCGATGGTTGGACTGGAGCTGGGCTACAACGATTACGGTACAGCAAAAGCAAAAAATTTCAACGTAGATGGCACCGCCAAATCTACCCAGCTTTCCGTGCTGTTGTCAGGACCCATTGGCAATGAGTGGTCAGTTTATGGCCGCCTAGGAGCAGCCAGCACCGAGCGTAAAGCGAGTGGTTTTGGTGCGTCGTCAAGCGACCGCAAGACGGAAGCCGTGTATGGCGTTGGCCTTGGCTACAACTTTGCCCAAAATATTAAAGGTACGCTGGAGTATCAAAAAGTCGGCTCCACCAGCGGAGACGGTACCGGTGTTGATGCGCTAATGGCAGGCGTTAAGTTTAATTTTTAAGCATAGTTGACAGCTGCAAATTGAAAGAAGCAAATTGAATTAGCAGGCGTTTAAAAAATAGTAAACTCCTTATTCGGTGGTCGTTTCGAGCCATTTTTGCTCGAAACGACGCCGATTCCAGGGTTTGATTTTCAGAATTGAATAAATTTTTTTAACGCGTCCAGTACCTCGCCGGGCGCTTCCTGCATCATGGCATGGCCGCTATTTTCGAGCGTCACAAGGTGGGCGTTGGCAATGAGGCTGGCCAAGGAAAAATTCGTTTTGGGCGGCGTCATCATGTCGCGTGTGCCGCTGATCATTAAGGTTGGCGCAGCGATATTTTTTAGCGCATTTTCATCCATTGAAAACGCCTGACAGGCCGCCAGACCCTTCGCCAGCACCCCGGGCCGGCTGCGCTCCAACAAGCGCTTGTAGCTCATCATCAACGAGGTACCCGGAACCGGTGATTGTCCGCATTTTGTCTGCGGCGCGTGGCCCCAGATATTGAGCATGTCAAACGCGTCCTGAGGGCGATTAAGCGCCGCGTCCAGCAGCAGTTCTGACACTGGCATCGGCATGCAACACCCCAACAATCCCAGTCGTGTGACCCGCGCCGGGTAGCGTGCGGCGAGATCGAGTGCAATCAGCGAGCCCATGCTGTGGCCCACAAAAGCAGCGTTTTTGATGGCACCGTTATCGAGCAAATTGATCAGCCAATCGGCATATTGCTCAATCGTGGTTTTGGCCTCGCCAAAACTCTTGCCATGTCCTGGCAAATCCACCGCTAAAACATTGAAGCCGTGATGTGAAAAGTAGCGCGCCTGCAACGTCCAGACGCTGTGATCATTGGCGGCGCCGTGAATGAATACGATGCCCGGTTTGAGAGGATCAAACGGTTTGCCGCCGGTGTATACAAAGGCGGGCTGTTGCTGGACGAGAAATTTCATAAGCCGATAACCTTAGCGGCGGCTGACAGCGCGCGCGATAAATCTTCAATCAAATCATCGGCATGTTCAAGCCCGATAGAAAGCCGGATCGAGCCTTCCGCAATGCCGGCGGCTTTTAGAGCCTGCGCATCCATGCGGAAATGGGTGGTGCTGGCAGGGTGAATAACCAGCGATTTTGCATCGCCGATATTGGCCAGATGCGAGAATAGGCTGAGTTTTTCAATAAAAATTTTACCGGCTTCTCTGGCGCTTGTACCCCCGGCTCCACCGCCGTTTTTGCCATGCTTTATTTCAAAGCTGATCACTGCACTGGCACCGTGTGGCAAAAGTTTTTTTGCCAATTCATAGTCCGGATGCGAAGGTAATTCAGGATGTGTAACCTTAGCCACTGCTTTGTGGCTGCCTAAAAATTCTATAATCTTGCGAGCATTCTCGATGTGCCGGGGCATCCGCACATGCAGGGTTTCAAGCCCCTGTAAAATCTGAAAAGCACTCATCGGTGCCATCGTTGCCCCGAAATCGCGCAAGCCTTCACGGCGCGCCCTCAAAGCAAATGCGGCAACCGAAGATTCTTCGGTCATCACCATCTGATGAAAGCCCGCATAAGCCTCATTCAAAGTCGGAAATTTATCGCTTGCCGACCAATCGAAAGTGCCGCCATCCACCACCACGCCGCCGATCACTACGCCGTGCCCGGATAAAAATTTGGTGGCGGAATGCATCACGATATCGGCACCTTGTGTAAGCGGGCGCGATAGATACGGCGTGGTGAGCGTCGCATCGACCATCAAAGGCAGGCCCGCCGCATGAGCAATCGCTGCGACCGCTGGAATATTGAGTACATCCAGACCCGGATTGCCGACGGTCTCGCCAAAAAGCAGGCGGGTGTTGGGCTGAATCGCGGCGGCCCATTGATCGAGGTCACGGCTATCCACAAAAGTCGTTTCAATACCAAATCGCGGCATGGTGTAACTCAGCAGATTGTGCGAACCCCCATAAAGCGCATTGGCGGCTACGATGTGGCCGCCCGCGCCCATCAGGGTCGCAATCGCCAGATGCAGTGCTGCTTGCCCGCTGGCGGTCGCAATCGCTGCGGGTGCGGCTTCCAGCGCCGCCATGCGTTCTTCAAACACCGCCACAGTTGGGTTGGAAATGCGCGAATAAACATGGCCCGCACGTTCTAAGTTAAACAGCGAGGCCGCTGTTTCGGTGTCCGGAAATACAAACGCTGCGGTTTGGTAAATCGGCACAGCCCGCGCACCATGCGTGCTATCGGGTGATTGTCCAGCATGAATGGCGAGGGTATCAAGATGCGGATATTGAGGTTTTGACATAAGTTTAGGTGCGTTCAAATAAATTTAAATAGATTCAATGATGATTCAGATAGTTGCAAGTGAAATATAAGAGTTTGCGTAAAGTCTTGCCATGTTGGACGCCATTTGCTAAGGTATATCCTCATTCACAAAAATGACATAATTATGCAGCGTTCAATTCAAACCATTAAGTACCTGCTGGTTTATTTTATCGTGATGGTGCTGGCGGGTTTTACTATGCCTGTAGCCTACGCCAAAGCCATTAAGAAGCCTGCGCCCGCACATCGCAAAAAAGCGCCCAGGCAAGTTGCCGTACCTGACTTCGGTCACGACGGCGGGCCTAATTTGTTATCACATGCTGCGCTGGTGTTTGATCAAGCCACGGGCCGTGCCATTTACGCCAAAAATGCGGATAACGTAGTGCCGATTGCATCGATCACAAAATTGATGACCTCAATGGTAGTGCTCGAAGGCAAACAAAATCTGGATGAGCCGATTGTGATTGTGCAAGCGGATGTCGATACGATCAAAAATTCCCGCTCGCGTCTTCCCGTTGGAACCGTATTCCGGCGTGAAGATTTAATGCGTCTGGCGTTGATGGCGTCTGACAACCGTGCGGCCGCTGCGCTGGGCCGTACTTATCCGGGCGGTACTGCCACATTTGTTGCAGCTATGAACACTAAGGCAAAATCATTGGGGCTCATCAACACGCGTTTTGTCGATCCCACTGGTTTGGCGCCCGGCAACGTCGCCAGCCCGCAAGACTTGGCACTAATGGTGTCAGCCGCTGCCAGCTTTGATTTGATTCGTAACTTCTCGACAGCGCCTGCGCTGAACGTAACACTGCCGAATTCAGGTCGCCAGATCGGTTTCAATAATACCAATTCACTGGTTAAAACAGATGGCTGGAATATTGGCCTTTCCAAAACCGGCTTTATCAATGAAGCCGGTAAATGTCTGGTAATGCAGGCCATCATCGGCACCAAACCCGTTGTCATCGTACTGATGGATTCATTGGGAAAATTCACCCGTATCGGGGACGCCAATCGGATCAAAAAATGGATCGAAAGCGGTAAGGCTACCGCGGCCCTATCGGTAACACCTGTCATGCCTGCGGGGCTTGGCCCAACGCTTCTTCCCGGCGCGGTTGTATTACTTCCGGTAAAAGCGATATAGCGTTAAATGTCGTATGCAATCCGGTTGAATTTGACGCGTCTAGAGCGACAGATAGCGCATTGTGAGTTAACATCAATGCATGAAAGTTGGTCTCTTCGTCACTTGTCTCGTAGATTTGGTCCGTCCCAATATCGGCTTCGCCACTCTGAAGCTTTTGGAAGATGCGGGCTGTGAAGTCATCGTGCCTGCCACCCAAACCTGCTGCGGTCAACCCGGTTACAACTCGGGTGCGCGTGAAATCTCGCAGCGTCTTGCACGTAAGGTGCTGGCAGAATTCAAAGACTGCGATTACGTTGTAGCGCCGTCGGGCTCCTGTTCGGGCCAGGTAAAAATCCATTATGTGCAGGATTTGTTTCGCAATGCCGCTGAGTCTGAACGGATCGAATTCGAAAAACTTTCTGCAAAGTGGTTTGAGTTATCTGATTTTTTGGTCAATGTGCTGAAGTTAACCGTGTTGTCCAGTGAATTTGCTGCTGCTTCATTCCCAGGCAGCATTACCTATCATGATTCTTGCGCAGGTCTGCGCGAAATCAACATTAAACATCAGCCACGCAAGTTGCTCGCGCGCAGCGGTTGCAACTTGATTGAAATGAATGATGCTGAAAAATGCTGTGGTTTTGGCGGCACTTTTTCCATCAAGCTTGGCGAAATATCGACCCGCATGGCGGACAATAAATGCGTCAATATTGCCGTTACCGGCGCTGATGCCGTCATCGGTGGCGACTTGGGTTGTTTGATGAATATTGAAGGCCGACTGCGCCGCACGGGCGATGCCAAGACGCAGGTTTATCATTTCGCTGAAGTGCTTGCAGGCATGGCTAAATAATTATGCAAGTTCAATCCATGTTCTTCAAGCAAACCGCGAGCGTCAAGCTTAACGATGCGGTACTGCAAAAAGCGCTGAAAAACGCCAAAGGCAAGTTTGTTGATGGCCGCGCCGCCAGTGTGGCCACCATCGATAATTGGGAAGCGATTCGCACCCATGCGGCGGCCTTGCGTGATCGCGTGATCGATAGTCTGGATGCTTACCTGATCGAGTTTGAACAAAAGGCCGTCAGCCGGGGCGCGGTTGTACACTGGGCTGAAACGGCGGATGAAGCCAATGCCATTATTGTTAAAATCGCTCGGGACAATTCGGTAAAAACCGTCACTAAATCAAAATCTATGGTGAGCGAAGAAGTGGCCCTCAACGATGCGTTGGAAGCCGCCGGTGTGACAGTATTGGAAACCGATCTGGGCGAATATATTTTGCAGCTTGCCAAGGAGCCGCCTTCGCATATCGTGGCCCCGGCGGTGCATAAATCCAAAGAGCAGGTCGCCCAATTATTTGTGGATCACCACCACACCCCACGCCTTACCGATATTGCCGCGATGACACGCGAAGCGCGAGAAGTATTGCGTAGCCATTTTCTAGCGGCGGATATGGGGATTAGCGGTGCTAATTTTGTGATTGCCGAAACCGGCACCACGCTCACCGTCACCAATGAAGGCAATGCAGATATGGTGACGACGATTCCGCGCATTCATTGTGTCATCACCGGTATCGAAAAAGTCATTCCCACGCTCGATGATTTCGCGACGCTGATGCGTCTACTCCCCCGCTCCGCCATTGGCCAATCAATTACCAACTACCTGACGCTGACTACCGGCATCAAAGCAGCGGACGAGCAAGAAGGCCCTGAGCAAATGCATATTGTGCTGGTCGATGCGGGACGCACCAAACTGGTCGGCAGCGAGATGAGCGAGATGCTGCGCTGCATCCGCTGCGGCGCCTGCATGAACCATTGCCCGGTCTATCAAAACGTCGGCGGTCATGCCTATGGCTGGGTTTACCCAGGCCCGATGGGTTCGGTGCTGACACCGGTGTATAAGGGGATTGAGGACGCTGGCGATCTACCTAACGCGTCGACTTTTTGCGGTGAATGTCAGGTGGTGTGTCCGGTCAAAATTCCGTTACCTGATCTCATGCGCAAACTTCGCGAGCAGCAATTCGATATGAAGTTGCGCCCAGCGAGTGAACGCTGGGCCATTAAAGTCTGGGGCTTTTTTGTCAGCCGTCCCGCGCTCTATGCTTTGGCCGCGCGCATCGGCGCCCGCTTCGCCGCCTGGATCGGTGGACGCGATAGGCTGATCCATACACTACCGGGTATTGATGGTTGGACGAGCGGCCGCGATATGCCCGCTCCCGAAGGAAAAACCTTCCGCGAGCTGTATGCCGCGCGCCAAATCAAATGATTTATCAGACATGAGCTCAAATACACAAACAATGAGCGCACGTGACCATATATTGGCTCGCATCCGTGCCAATGCCGGCAAACAGGGCCTCACCACTGCCGCTGAACTTGCGGCGGCTCGCCACGTAATTAATGCGCGCGAGCGCGGACCGCTGCCCACCTTCGGCCAGCATGACCCGCTGTGTCATTTTATTGAGGAATGCGCGCGCCTCAAAACAACCTTAGCCGAAGTTGATTCTCTTACTGAGGTGCCGCGCGAAGTGGCGCGTTACCTGTCTGTTGTACTCGGCTTGACGAATCAACAAGTCAGGATCGCGGGCTGGCCAGAATTTGCGCCGCTGGATTGGTCGAGTGTGCAGATTGATTATGCAAATCGTCCCGCTGCGGCCAGCGATCTGATTGGCATCACGGGTTGTTTTTGCGCGATCGGCGAAACCGGTACGTTGTTATTGTTGGGTGCGCACAACACACCTAAAGTCACCGCGCTATTACCAGAAACGCATATTTGCATCGTTAAAAAATCACGCATGGTCGCCACCATGGAGGATGCCTTTCAACTTTGCCGCGATGAGCTCGGTGAGCTGCCGCGCGCCACTTTTTTTGTTTCTGGTCCTTCACGTACCGCTGATATTGAGCAGACGATTGTGATCGGCGCGCATGGACCCTACCGAGTCCATGTGGTGCTCGTCTCATAGCGGCCGTTGGCTAGAGGGCTCATTTGGAATCGGTGCTGACCTAAGGCTCAATGCCAAATGAAGTAACATTAATTACGAAATTTGCTATTGCTCCCTTCTAACTTCTATGCCAACCCCGACCCCAATTCCGACAGCAGCAACCGACTCTGCTGAGGCGGTACTTTCCGCTGAAACTGACCCGACCAACCAGAACATTCAGGCGGTTTTGGCGTTCCATGCGCGCGAGGAACAAAAAATCAGCGCATCGCAACGGGCGCTCGAGCGCATCAGTGATTTTATCGGGCGCCCGGTTTTTTTGGAGCTTATTCTGGCGTTTGTTGCGTTGTGGATCGTCATCAGTATCGGGTTGCGCCAGCTCGGAGTGGTCGATTTTGATCCGCCACCGTTTTTCTGGCTACAGGGCATTATTAGCTTGGGTGCGTTGCTAACAGCGACCGCGGTGCTGATCAAACAAAATCGGCTGGCCAAACTCGCTGAGCAGCGCGAACATCTCGACTTGAAAATCACGCTATTGACCGAGCAAAAAGCGGCCAAATTGATCGATCTGCTCGAGGAATTGAGGCGTGATTTACCTAACGTCCCGAACCGCCGTGATGCCGAAGCTTCGGCGTTAAAGCAGTCGATGAATGCAGATCAGGTACTTGCAGCACTGGGTGAACGAGGTGAACAGACCGCGCAGGCCGGGCTGAACGAAACATTGAAGCCCGGTCGCCCCAGCGAGATTTAAAAAACAAGGGTGCTTTAAACATGCCGGAACTGATTACAGTTGCATGGTTGTTGCGTTGCAACAATGGGTGCTGTTAATTCCAGTTAACACCCTTTATACCGCTGCCTATGCTGGTTCCTATTGCGCGAGCACCGCAGGACGATTACGATATAAGCTGCAAGCTAAAAATAGCAGGACACTTTCGTGTCACGATAACAAAAATCCCTATCAATAATTCGATTTTTCTGGAGAAATTTTAATGAAGATTAAGTCAACAGGTTTAGTGGCCGCCTTGGCTGCCATCGTTTCATTTTCTACTTGGGCAGCAGATCCGATAAAGGTCGGTGTATCGGGCCCGTTCACCGGCGGTTCCGCGCCGATGGGTGTGTCGATGCGTGATGGCGTCAAGCTCGCGGTGTCGGAAATCAACGCTAAAGGTGGCGTCATGGGTCGCCCGATAGCGGTTGTTGAACGCGATGATGAAGCCAAAAACGAACGCGGCGTACAAATTGCGCAAGAGCTGATCAATAAAGAAAAAGTGGTGGCCACATTGGGTTATGCCAACACCGGTGTCGCATTGGCTTCACAGCGTTTTTATCAAGAAGCTAAAATCCCCGTTCTTAATAACGTAGCAACGGGCTCTGCTGTCACCAAGCAATTTATCGGGCCCGAGTTTGCGGATAACTATATTTTCCGCAACGCCGCTCATGACACCATTCAGTCCGCGATGATTGTGGACGAAGCCGTCGTCAAACGTAAATTTAGCAAAGTTGCGATCCTGGCTGACTCCACCAACTACGGCCAATTGGGTCGTGAGGATTTGGAAAAAGCGCTCGATAAAAAAGGAATTAAAGCGGTTACCGTTGAAAAATTCAATATCAAAGATGTCGACATGACCGCGCAATTGCTCAAAGCCAAACAGGCGGGTGCACAAGCGATACTGACTTACGCCATCGGCCCTGAACTGGCGCAAATCGCCAACGGTATGGAAAAGCTCGGCTGGACAGTACCGATGATCGGCTCATGGACACTTTCGATGGGCAATTTTATCGACAACGCCGGTAAAAATGGTAACGGCGCGACTATGCCGCAAACCTTTATTCAGGACGGTAATACGCCAAAACGTAAAGCCTTTATCGACGCCTATGTAAAAGCGTACAACCCACCGAATGGACGTATTCCTTCGCCCGTATCGGCTGCACAGGGCTACGACTCGGTCTACCTGCTGGCGGCTGCGATCAAGCAGGCCGGTACCACCGATGGCCCCAAAGTACGCGATGCGCTTGAAAACCTGAAAGAAAAAGTGGACGGTGTGGTTGCGATGTACGACAAGCCTTTCAGCAAGGATGACCATGAAGCCATCAAGATGGGCATGCCTGTGATGGGACAAGTGGTCGACGGTCGCGTGGTGGTTGCAAAATAGCCTTCGCATCGGGCGTCGCCAGCGCTAGCGGTAGATCATCACCTACAGGCTGGTGACGCATAAAGAAACCACGCGGGGGATGTTTGTCCCCCGCGTTTATTTTGATCTTCGGTGCGCATGCTGAGGCAATTTGAGCCGATGCTGACTGTCTTAAGCTGCCCTGTAAAAAAATCTCAAGAGGCCACCCCATATGGATATCTTCCTGCAACTCACATTTAGCGGCATAGCGCTCGGCATGATTTATGCGGTGATCGCGTTTGGTTATCAGCTTACCTTTGCCACCTCGGGCACCCTTAATTTTGGCCAGGGCGAAGCGCTGATGCTGGGGGCGTTAGTCGGCTTGAGTTTGGCAGGCAGCGTGATGGGGGGGCCGTATATTAATTACTGGTTGATGATTCCGCTGGTGATGCTGTTTGGCGCGCTGCAGGGGGTGGTAGTTGAACGCATTGGCGTGCGGCCATCGATCAAAACCAAGAATGAATTTGGCTGGATCATGTCAACGATTGCGTTGGCGATTATTTTCAAAAATGTCGCTGAAAACATCTGGGGTAAAGATGATCTCACCTTCCCCTCGCCGGTCTCGGCAACACCTTTCCAGATCTTTGGGGCGAACGTACAAATCATGCAGGTGATCGTGGTGCTAGGCGCACTCGCCATGATGTTGGCCGTTGAGATGTTTAATCGTAAATCCATTTACGGCAAAGCCGTGGTCGCGACTGCAAACGATTCCGATGCGGCTGGGCTAATGGGCATCAATACCGGGCAGGTTGTGACGTTTTCATATGCGCTTTCGTCGGCTACGGCTGCCTTTGCTGGGGTCTTGGTGGCACCGCTAACACTGACCGGTGCCACTATGGGCACGGCGCTGGGCTTAAAGGCGTTTGCGGTCGCGATTATCGGCGGCTTGACCTCGGGTGTCGGTGCGATTGTCGGCGGGCTGATTCTCGGCGTCGCTGAAACCCTGACGGGCTACTATATTTCGACCGGCTATAAAGAGGTGCCGGGCTTACTGTTGTTATTGCTTGTACTCGCCATCAAACCATCCGGCTTATTTGGCAAAACCACGATCAAGAAAGTTTAAGGCGATGAAACGGAACACTCTTATTTTGGGCGTGGTGGCGTTGGTCGCACTGATTGCGTTTCCACTCGTCGTTAAAAATCCTTATTACATTCACCTGGCCGAAACGATTTTAATTTACGCCATTTTATTGTTTGGTCTTGATATTGTTGTCGGCTATACCGGTGAAGTCTCGCTCGGCCACGCCGGATTGTTTGGGATCGGCTCGTATACAGCAGGCGCCCTATTCTTCAAGCTGAGCGTGCCGTTTGCGCTGGCGGTGCCCGCAAGCATAGTGGTCACGGCCGCGTTTGGCGCACTGCTGGCATTACCTGCGCTGCGCGTGACCGGGCCATATCTGGCGATGGTCACGCTGGCCTTTGGAACCATTATTCAAATCCTGATTAATGAGATGACGTTTCTCACCGAAGGCCCGCTCGGTATCAAAGTGCCCAAGCCATCATTCTTTGGCCACAAGCTGAACGAGGTTGAATATTTTTATATGGTCGCGGCATTGATGGTGATCGCACTGATTGTGGTTAATCGATTATTGAAATCTCATTATGGCCGCGCCTTTCAAGCCTTGCGCGCCAGCCCAGTCGCGTGTGATTGCATGGGTGTTTCAGTGTACCGATACAAAGTGTTTGCGTTTGTATTCAGTGCCGGATTGGCCGGGCTGGCGGGCAGTCTGTACACCTATTCGGAAGAGTATATTTCACCGAATACTTATAATTTTGAACTGACGATTCTGTTTTTGCTGGCGGTGATAATGGGCGGTCGTAAAACCCGCAGCGGACCGATTTTGGGTGCGGCGATTGTGGTGATGCTGCCTAGCTTGCTGTCCGATATCGAGCTGTTTCGCAAAATTGCTTATACCGCCGCCACGATCGGCATCATCGCCTCTGTCTGGCTGTTAGCCAAGAAGCGCATGAGCCTGCGCGAAATCGCCGTGCCTTTAAGCGCGACCGTGGCGATGGCTGCGTTTTCGTACAAGCTTGAAAATATTATTGACTGGCGGCTGACCATTTTTGGTTTGATGACCTTGTTCGTGGTTTATTATTTGCAGGATGGTGTGATTGGTTTTCTGCGCAATTTGCTGGAGAGAATTTGGCCCAATGCGTTTCACAAGCATGATGAATATCACGATCGGGCCGATGAAACGCTGGCATGGGAGAAAGCAAACCATAGCGAAAACACCGGCGGGGATTTGCTCCATGCGAATCAGGTGTTGATGCAGTTTGGCGGTTTGAAAGCGCTTAACGAAGTTGATCTGAAAATCACCAAAGGCAGTATCCACGGCCTGATCGGCCCCAATGGTTCCGGCAAAAGCACCATGATGAATGTGCTCACCGGCATTTATAAACCAACCGCAGGCGCAGTCGAATTCAAGGGCCGCGTGATCTCGGGCTTAACCCCGTCTGCGATTGCGCTCGGCGGCATTGCGCGTACGTTCCAGAATGTGCAGCTATTCGGTGAAATGACGGCGACTGAAAATGTGCTGGTTGGTCTGCACCACACCTTCAAGAGCAATGTGCTGGATGTGATGCTGAATACCAAACGCTATCGAGCTGAAGAGCATCATGCGCGCATTCGCGCCGCCAGTATTCTGCAGTTTGTCGGCCTGGCTGATCTGGCGAACGAAGAAGCGCGCAATCTGCCTTACGGTAAGCAGCGTCTGCTGGAAATTGGTCGCGCATTGGGCCTGAGCCCCAGCCTGCTATTGTTGGATGAGCCGGCGGCCGGCTTGACAGCTCCGGACATCAAAGAGCTGGTGGCGATTATTCGCAAGATCCGTGAACACGGCATTACGCTTATTTTGATCGAGCATCATATGGATGTGGTGATGTCGATTTCAGATACGGTGACAGTGCTCGATTTTGGCCAAAAAATTGCTGAAGGAAAACCGGCCGAGGTGCAGTCAAATCCAAAAGTCATTGAAGCTTATCTGGGCGGTGGTGCAGCTGACGATATGGGCAGTGTTGATAGCCAGTCAGCCGCGATGCAACCTTCTACGACTTGAGGATTCGATATGCTAACGATCAACAATCTCTACGCAGGCTACGGCAAAGTTGAAGTGCTCCACGGGATTTCGCTGGACGTGCCCAAAGGCAAAGTTGTTACCTTGATCGGGTCCAACGGCGCGGGCAAAACCACCACCATGCGGGCGATTTGCGGCATGATCAAACCCCAATCCGGCGACGTGTCGCTGAACGGGAAAAATGTGGCCGGACTGGATTCACATCGCATCGCCCGTGCGGGACTTGCGCATTCGCCAGAGGGCCGACGGGTTTTTTCCACCATGAGCGTGCTCGATAACCTGACCCTTGGCGCCTTCCCGCGTTTGACTGGGGCGCGTCCTAAAGGCGACATCAAAGCGGATCTGGAGCGTGCGCTTGAATTATTCCCGCGTCTGAAAGAACGGCAGCTTCAATTGGCCGGAACGTTGTCTGGCGGTGAACAGCAAATGCTGGCGATGGCGCGTGCGCTGATGATGAATCCCGAGGTGATTTTGCTCGACGAGCCTTCCATGGGGCTGGCGCCGATTCTGGTGGAAGAAGTGTTCCGCATTATTCAACGCCTGAAGACTGACGGCGTCACCATGTTATTGGTCGAACAGTTTGCCGCCGCCGCGTTGAACGTGGCCGACTATGGCTATGTGATGGAAAATGGTCGCATCTCGGTGCATGGAGTGCCGGATAAACTCAAGAATGATCCAGCGGTATATGAGGCGTATTTGGGCGGCGCGAATAAGCATTGATCGCGATGTATTGCAATGTATGGCGATGTATCGTGGTGTCCGAGCGTTACAAATGGAAAAATTCTGAAGCCCAAAATTCTCATCACCCGACAGGTTTTTCCTGAGGTCATCGACTTTCTATCGGCGCATGCCGAGATGGATTACAACGCGGTCGATGAAGTGTTTACGCCCGGCGTATTACGTAAGCGTGCGCGCGATGTGGCCGGCGTTATGTGCTGCTTGACTGAAAAAATTGATGCAGATTTTATCGATCACTGCAGGCAGTTGAAGGTCGTCAGCAACATTGCCGTGGGCTATAACAATATCGATGTTACGGCATGCACCCAACGTGGCGTGATCGTGACCAACACGCCGGGCGTTTTAGACGACACCACCGCTGATCTCACGTTCGCGTTGCTGATGGCGGCGGCGCGCAGAGTGACCGAATCGGAAGCATGGTTGCGAAGCGGCAAATGGGAAAAAAGTTTTGCCGTACAACAAATGTTAGGTACCGATATTCATCACGCCAGCCTCGGCATTGTCGGCATGGGCCGCATCGGCCAGGCGGTGGCAAAGCGCGCGGCAGGTTTTGATATGACGGTGCGCTACTGTAATCGCACCCGCCTAGATGCCGCGACCGAGGCCACCTTAAACGTGAGCTATCGTTCGCTGGAAGCGTTGCTGCGTGAAAGTGATTTCGTGGTGGTGATGGTGCCGTACTCATCGGCCACGCATCATTTAATTGGCGCACCAGAAATCGCGCTGATGAAACCCCATGCGATTCTGATCAATACCGCTCGCGGTGGCGTGGTCGATGACGAAGCGTTGATTCGCGCGCTGAAACAAAATAGTATTGCGGGAGCAGGCCTTGATGTATTTGAAAACGAACCCGCGCTGAATCCCGAGTTTTTGGCATTGAAGAATCTGGTGATGACGCCGCATATCGGCAGCGCCACTCGCGTCACCCGGTTAGCCATGGCGATGCTGGCGGCAACCAATCTGCGAGCGGTGTTAACAGGTGAATCGCCGCCGAATTGGGTAAATTGTTCAATGCCTATATTTGCCCACTAAACACCAGTATCCCAGGGCATTTTGAAGCATTTATCCTTGAAGATTGCCGCCAACGCTAGTGTTTAATTATTTAATCTGAAGCAAGGAATTGTCATGAAAGTCGCATTTTTGGGTTTGGGCGTGATGGGTTACCCGATGGCGGGGCATCTTAAAGCCAAGGGTTTTGAGGTCACGGTTTATAACCGCACCGAAGCTAAAGCCAAAGCCTGGGTGGCGCAGTATGGCGGTACTTATAAAGCCACGCCCGCTGAAGCCGTCGTTGATGCCGACTTTGTGATGATGTGTGTGGGTAACGATAAAGACCTGCTGGAAGTCGCCGCCGCAGCGCTCAAGGGCATTAAAAAGGGCGCAGTGCTCGTTGACCATACTACCGCCTCCGCCGATGCTGCCCGTAAGCTTTACGCGCAGGCTATGGCCCAAGGCGTCGCATTCATTGATGCCCCAGTCTCCGGCGGACAGATGGGCGCCGAAAAAGGCCAGCTCACCGTCATGTGCGGTGGCGATCAAGCCGCTTTCGATCTCGCCAAGCCGGTGATGGATGCCTACGCCAAAGCCACCACGCTGCTCGGCCCATCGGGTGCTGGGCAGCTTACAAAAATGGTCAACCAGATTTGCATTGCTGGCCTGGTGCAGGCGCTATCAGAAGGGCTGGCCTTCGCCGAAAAGGCGGGTCTCGATGGCAATTTGGTACTGGACGTGATCTCCAAAGGGGCGGCGCAATCCTGGCAAATGGAGAATCGTGGCAAGACGATGTTAAAGCGCGAATTTAATTTCGGCTTCGCGGTCGACTGGATACGCAAGGATTTGAGGATCGTTATTGACGAAGCCGAACGTAACGGTGCCAAGCTGCCCATTACTGCGCAAATCGATCAGTTTTATGCGGACGTGCAAGCTTCAGGCGGAAGCCGGTTTGACACATCCTCCCTCATTACTAGACTATAGAAGCCTTATGCTTATTTACCTTAACAACTGCACCACAACTGGAAGCTCGACGTGATCAAACTCTACTACTCCCCCGGCGCCTGCTCATTAGCCCCGCATATCGTGCTCGAAGAGCTCGGCATCGCGTTCGAGCCGGTATTGGTCTCACTCAAAGACGGTGAACAACTTAAAGCTGATTTCCTCCGCGTGAACCCCAAAGCTAGAGTGCCTGCGCTAGTGGTGGACGGCAAGCTGCTCACCGAGAACGTCGCGATCCTGACCTATCTGGGCGGCGGCTATTTAAGCCGCGGGCTGTGGCCCAAAGAAACCTGGAAGCAGGCCGAAGCGCTGTCGTTGATCTCCTGGCTGGCCTCCAGCGTGCACATCACTTTCGCCGGTATCGCCCGCCCTGAGCGCTATACTGCCGATGCCGCCGCCAAAGAAACGGTCAAAGCGCAAAGCCTAATCACGCTGCTGAAATACTTCGCCGAAATAGAGAAAATGCTCGCCGGCAAAACCTTCGCCATGGGCGGGCAATACACCGTGTGTGATCCCTATCTGCTGGTGTTTTATCGATGGGGCTATCGCCTCAGTCTTGACATGAAAACCCAATTCCCTAATTGGACCAAACACGCGCTGCGGGTCGCGTCACGGCCCACGGTGAAACGGGTGTTCGAGGTTGAGGGCATTAAAATTGATGGCTAGCACTCGATGATGACGAGGTCACGTAACTTCGCCGCGTGACCTGCCGGGATAAAAATAAAGGCTTGGTCCCGTCAGAAATTCGTATTCAACCCCCGCAACAATATACGCAACACCTGCGCGCCAAGCGTAAAATGCGCTCTCTATGTCATCTGCCCCATTATCTCCCGCCACTTCTTCGGCTGCATCTGTGCCAACTGCTGTGCCAACTCCCGCGCCAACTCTTGCAAACGCAAACCTGCACGCGAACCCGCATGTACATCGTGTCCCTGATGATCTCCTGCTCATTGATCGCGGCAGGCTCATTACGCTGGATCGCAAACGCCGTGATTTCATCAAGCAGGGCAAACCGCATGATCAGCTTGAGCAAAAATTTGCGGCTGAACTAGTCGCAGCGCAGGCCCGGTATCAGGCCCGAAAGGCGCGCCACGCCTTGATCCTGGGGCCGACCGGACCGGTGTTTGATGATGCCTTGCCTATCGCTGCGCGTCGTCACGAGATCGCGGCCTTGATACGTCAGCACCAGGTGGTGATTTTGTGCGGCGAAACCGGTTCCGGCAAAACGACGCAGCTACCTAAAATTTGTCTGGAGCTGGGCCGTGGCATGAACGGCATGATTGGTTGCACCCAACCGCGACGGATCGCAGCACGGAGTCTGGCCACGCGGCTCGCGCAGGAATTGAGGCAGACCGGTGGCCATACGGTGGCGTATAAAATTCGCTTTAACGACCGCACTGATGATTCAACCTTTGTGAAGGTGATGACCGACGGTATTTTGCTCGCCGAGACCCATAGCGATGCGTCGCTCCGAAAATACGACACGCTGATTATTGATGAGGCGCACGAGCGCTCATTGAATATTGATTTTCTGCTTGGCTATGTGAAGCGCTTGACGGTGCGGCGGCCTGATTTAAAAGTCATCATCACTTCGGCTACGATTGACCCGCAAAAATTCGCGCAGCACTTCTCCAACGGCTCAGGCATAGATGCCGTGCTGGCACCTATTATCGAGGTGTCTGGCCGCACCTTTCCGGTTGAGGTTCGTTATCGTCCCGAACATTTTCTGGACGAGGCGGAAGACGCCGTGGATATCGAAGACGCCGTGGTGCGTGCGGTGGATGAACTGTTGGCTGAATCGCATCAAGGCGATGTGCTAATTTTTCTGCCGGGCGAGCGCGAGATTCGTGATTGCGCAGAAGCATTGCGCAAGCACACGGTGAATGCGCCTGGCGCTGGAGCAAGATTGCAAAACTCGTCCCACCTGGAAATTTTACCGCTCTATTCACGCCTGTCGAATGCTGAACAGGATCGGGTGTTTCAGCTCAGCGGTCGGCGCCGTATTGTGCTCGCGACCAATGTGGCCGAGACCTCGCTTACGGTGCCGGGTATTCGCTACGTGATTGATGCGGGCCTCGCCCGTATCAATCGCTATTCGCCGCGCTCAAAAATTAATCAGCTCCTGATTGAGCCGATTTCACAAGCCTCAGCCCAACAGCGGGCGGGCCGCTGCGGGCGGGTGGCGGACGGCATCGCGATCCGTTTGTACAGCGAGGAAGATCATGATGCGCGGCCAGCCTTCACTACGCCGGAAATTTTGCGTACTTCACTGGCGGCGGTTATTTTGCGCATGAAGGCGCTTGACCTGGGAGATATTGTTGATTTTCCATTTATCGAGCCGCCCTCATCGCGCATGATCGAAGACGGCTATCGGCAGTTGTTTGAGCTGGGCGCAGTCGATGAGTCCAAAGCGCTGACGCCACTCGGGGCCACGCTGGCGAAATTTCCGGTTGATCCGGCGCTGGCGCGAATGCTGGTCGCCGCCGCCAAAGAATCCGCCTTGGCCGAGGTGTTGATTATTGCCGCAGCGCTATCGGTGCAGGACCCGCGTAATCGTCCGCACGACAAGCAGCAGGAATCACAACTGGCGCACGAAAAATTTGCGGATTCGCAGTCAGAATTTTTATCGTTCGTAAAAATGTGGGCGTTTTACGAAGAGGCGCTCAAGCATAAAAAATCCAACCGAAAATTTGATCAATTGCTGATCGAAAATTTTTTATCACCGCTGCGCATGCGCGAGTGGCGCGATGTGCATTCGCAATTATCAGAAATGGTGACCTCCCTTGGGCTGCTGTTAAACGCAGCCCCGGCACGTTTTGAAAATGTGCATCGCGCCCTGCTCACGGGCCTCTTGGCCAACATTGGCACCAAGGCTCTGGAAGGCGATCATTATCTGGGTACGCGCGCGCTCAAATTTCAATTGCCGCGTGCGGCACAGCAGCACGCGGGCCAAAAAGCGACGCGCATGAAATGGGTGATGGCCGCTGAATTGACCGAAACTTCACGCGTATACGCCCGTACGGTGGCCAGCATTGAGCCGGAATGGATCGAGCAACTCGCCGCACATCTGGTGACGCGCACCCATTTTGATCCGCATTGGGAACGTAAAAGCGGGCAGGTTGTGGCGTTCGAGCAGGTGGCACTTTATGGGCTGGTGGTGAACCCGCGCCGCCGCGTTCACTACGGCGCGATCAAACCGATTGAATCGCGCGAAATTTTTATTCGTCAGGGTCTGGTCGCGGGTGAGGTCGATACGCAGGGCAAATTTCTGCGCCACAATTTACAGCTCGTCGGCGAGATTGAAGACATCGAATCCAAAGCGCGCCGTCAGGATGTGTTGATTGATGAAGAGGAAATGGTCGCGCTGTATGACGCGATTATGCCGGCAGATATCGTCAACATGGCGGGCTTTGAGCGCTGGCGCAAAGAGGCCGAACGCAATAATCCGAAGGTGCTTGAATTTTCGCGCGAGCAGTTAATGCGCCGCATGGCGTCCGAAATTACCTTCGATCTTTTCCCGAAGCTGCTCAAGACGCGCGGTGCGACGTATCCGCTAACCTACCGATTCGAGCCTACGCATCCGATGGATGGTGTGACCATCACCTTGCCGGTTGCCGTGCTAAATCAGGTGCCACCGGCACGCTTTGAATGGCTGGTGATGGGCATGCTGCGCGAGAAAGTGGCCGCGGTGATCAAGACCCTGCCGCAGCGTCTGCGCAGTCCTCTGGTGCCGGTGCCGGATACGGTGAGTGAATTCATTGAGCACATCATGAACAATGATGATATGCGCGATTTATCGGCTGCCGAAGCCCCGCTGACGGACGCTATCACCGGGTTTCTTAAGCGGGCCCGAAATATTGAGCCGCCGAAAGATGCGTGGGATTTATCGCGCATTGCACCACACCTCAATATGAACTTCCGGATTGTGGATGCCGATGGTAAAGAGCTGGCTATGTCGCGTGATTTTGGTGCACTTAAGACGCAATTTGCGGATGCATCGCGCACCGTATTTTCTACTCTCCACAGCAACCGAATGGAGCAAGATGGCCTGACCCGCTGGCCGCCCGACATTGGCGAAATTGCCGAGACGATTAATTTTGAAAAAGCCCATATTCGATATGACGGCTATCCGGCGCTAATGGATAATGAGGTCGATGTGGCGATTCGTATTTTGGATGAGCCGCTGTTGGCCAAACTCAACCACCGGCGCGGCTTGATCCGGCTGTTCATGTTGGAGCTGGCTGAACAGGCTAAGTTTGGAGAGCGCGCTATCAAGGTCTCGCCGGTGGCCGCGTTTCAATATGCGAATTTTTTCCCGGCAGCGAAAAACCACGCGCAGGACGCGTTAAAAGCTGAAGTGGTTTACGCCGCTTTTGCGATGACGTTTGTGGATACTGCGGAGGGCATGGCAAACGGGTTTGCAAACGCGGACAAGCCGATGATTCGCGATGCGGTGCTATATGCCAGCACTCGTGACGCGATGAAATCAAAAGTGATTGCGAATACGCAATTGATCAGCGCGGCTATCGATGAATCGTTGGCGGTGGTGGCCGATATCAGGAAGCTGCTCGGCGAGCGTTACGTCAAGGGCTGGGAGCATATTGGGCCCGATGTAGAAGATCAGCTGCAGAATTTGTTCAGCAAAGAATTTTTGCGCGAAAACCGTGGCGCCCAATTGCTGCATTACCCGCGTTATCTGAAAGGTATTGCGATGCGCATCAATAAAGCCAAGCTAGGCGCGATGGAGCGCGATCTGGAACAGTACAAATCGATTCGCCCGCTATGGCAAAATTGGTTAGGTGTGAAGCATCAACTGGAGCCGGCTATTCGCGACTATCGCTGGTTAGTTGAAGAGCTGCGTGTCAGTCTGTTTGCGCAGGAGCTGCGTACGCCATATCCGGTGAGCGTGAAGCGCGTCGGTAAAGTTTGGGATGAAATGCAATCATGAACGCACCATTGAGCATGGAATTAGCAATGGAATCATTAATGGAGCCAGAAATGGAACCCATGCAGCAAAAAACGCACCGCGTGGCTGACCGCCTGGCGGTCCGCATGTCTCACATCGCGCCGTTCGAGGTGATGGAAATTCAAACCGCAGCGCGCGTGCTGGAGCGAGAAGGCCATGATGTTATCCACATGGAAATTGGCGAGCCGGATTTCACGACCCCGCAGCCGATTATTGATGCCGCCATTCGTGCGCTCAACGAAAAATCTATGTTCTATACTTCAGCGCTGGGGTTGCCGCAGTTACGCGAAGCGATCGCAGAATTTTATCGCAGCCAATATGGTGCTAACGTTGACGCGAGTCGCATCGTCGTGACCGCAGGTTCCAGCGCCGCGCTATTGCTGACGATGGGCGTGCTGCTCAATCAGGGCGACGAGGTATTGATGGCCGACCCTGGCTACCCTTGTAACCGCCACTTTGTGCGCGCGATGGAAGGCGTGCCGAAAACGATTCTGGCAGGCGCGAGTGATGGTTTTCAATTAACGGCCCAACATATCGAAGCACACTGGGGCCCGCGCAGTGTGGCCGCACTGGTGGCCACGCCATCTAACCCAACAGGTACGCTGGTTCACCCGGCTGGGCTTCGGGCTATTCATGCCGCGGTGACGGCGCGCGGCGGCACGCTGATCGTGGATGAAATTTATCAGGGCCTCACTTACGGCGTCGAGCCATCGACTGCACTTTCATGTGCAGAAGACGCGTCGCACAATTTATTTGTGATTAACAGCTTCAGCAAATATTTTCAGATGACCGGTTGGCGTCTTGGTTGGGTGGTGGTGCCGCCAGCGTATGTGCGTGAGGTTGAGAAGCTTGCGCAGAATTTATTTATTTCACCGTCTGCACCGGCGCAGCACGCAGCGCTTGCCGCGTTTCTGCCGGAAACCATCGCAATTCTGGAAGCGCGTCGTCGCGAATTTCAGGCGCGACGTGATTTTTTATTGCCGGCACTGCGCAAGTTGTGTTTTGTAATTGAGGTTGAGCCTGAAGGTTCGTTCTATATTTATGCCGACTGTTCAAAAATAACGGATGACAGTTTTGCGTTGTCGCGGCGCATTCTGCAGGAAGCGCATGTCGCAATTACACCCGGCAAGGATTTCGGCCTGAACCATCCAGAGCGCTATATTCGTATTGCCTACACTAACCCTATTGCGCGTTTGCAGGAAGCCGTTGAGCGGATCGCGCGCGTTCTGCTGTGAAGTCATTCATGATAAAAATTCGTTTGTTTATTTTTTGGACGGCAACAGTTTTTTTGGCGGCCTGTAGCCAGCCGCCAGCCGCGCCCGAGCGCGCCATTCATGACAGCATCACCGTCAAAGCAAGCGTGGATGAAGTCTGGAATGCCTGGACAACCAGCGACGGCATTAAAACCTTTTTTGCACCCGATGCCAAAGTCGAGCTGCGTGTCGATGGCCCCTTCCAGATTTATATCAACCCGCTTGCGGCTCCCGGCATGAAAGGTGCCGATGAGATGCGCATCATTGGTTTCCAGGATAAAAAAATGCTGTCGTTTACCTGGAATGCACCACCCTCATTGCCGGAAGCGCGTAAGCAGCGCACCATAGTGATTGTGCGTTTGACCGCGCGCGGCGATGCGTTAACGGATGTGTCGATTTATCATATCGGCTGGGGCGAGGGCGGCGAGTGGGATAAAGCGTTCGATTATTTTTCGAAAGCCTGGCCGAACGTACTAAAGAATCTGAAAAAGCGTTTTGATGATGGCCCCATTGATTGGACGGCCTGGCTTGAACAACTCAAGCCAAAGATTGTGCGCGCTGGTGTGGCAGCGCCTGAACAAAAGAAATAGTTGGCGCCTGAGCTAGATCGCCATTTTAAGGGCTTCTCAGGCCATTTTTGCTCCAAACGCCGCATGGATAAACGAGTTTGCTCGTTGGGGGAGCGGGTTTTTATAAGCTCACCGTGGAAGCTTAGCCGTGCAGCGGCCACACATGCAGTATTTCATACGGTGCACCGCTCTTGTTTTTGCGCGCCTCTACCAGCGAGAACGCGTTGATCGGCCAGATGAAATCCTGAGTGGACATGGTTGTAAATGGCTGCGGAAGATGGCGGACGAGCGTGATGTGTGGGCGAAAGGGTCGAAGGTCAAGTGGGAACCCGGCCTTGACGACCAGACTGTCGAGAGTCGACTGCAAATTCATCAGCGCCTCACATGATTGTTTTGAACTGGCCCACGCGACCTTTGAGGTTTCAGAGCAGCTGATTTTGTTGATACAAAACTGAAAGGGCGCTCGGCGAATCTGGTTCCCGATCGCCACCAGCTCCCCAATTTGTTCAGGCATGATGTCGCCCACAAACGAAAGGGTGAGGTGAATAGTTTCAGGCACGATCAGTCGCCCGCCCTTGAGATCGAGCAATCGCGATTGCACGGCCTCGACCGCGGTGAGCGTATCAGCGTCCAGCCAAATAGCAAAAAAAACTCTCAATTGACCTCCCTGCGCTTGTTCTTTATTTTTACCGGGCCTGCGGCATATGGATGCCGTTAGCGATGCTGCCCACTACATTTTATGCGGTTAACTCTAAGTGGCTAACTTTATGCGGCTATCTTTATATCGATACGTCCTTCTTCAACAGCGTGGCAGGCCACTTGGCCACTTTCGGGATGTTCGATCATGTTGGGCCGTTCGCGTCTGCAGCGCTCGTTCGCATGCGGGCAGCGCGGGTGAAACGCACAGCCGGTTGGCGGGTTGAGCGGATTGGGCACTTCGCCGGCGACTGGCGTGCGTTGTTTACCGGTCATTTTTAAATCGGGAATGGCCGATTGCAGCATCTGGGTATACGGATGCAGCGGACGCGTAAAAATACGCCGAGTATCGGCGATTTCCACCAGGCGGCCCAGATACATCACGCCCACACGGGTTGCTATATGTGAGACCACGGCCAGATTATGCGAGATGAATAAATAGGTCAGCCCGAATTCGCGCTGTAAATCTTTCATCAAATTTAAAATCTGCGCCTGCACTGAAACATCCAGTGCCGAGGTAGGTTCATCACACACCAGAAATTCCGGGTTGCTCGAGAGGGCGCGGGCAATTGAGATGCGCTGACGCTGTCCGCCGGAAAATTCATGCGGAAATTTATCTGCATCGAGCGGCGACAAGCCTACCTGCGTTAGTAATTGGCCCACGCGTGCTTTAAGCTCAGCACGCGTCGTGGCAAGCCCGTGCGAGACGATCGGTTCTGCAATAATTTTGCCAACGCGCCAGCGTGGATTTAAGCTCGCATACGGGTCCTGAAAAATCATTTGAAAGCGTTTACGCAGGCCACGCAGCTCGTCGCTGGCAACCTTGGCCATATCAACACCATCAAACACGATTGAGCCGCGAGAGGGGGTATAAAGACCGCACACCAGACGCGCCACTGTCGATTTTCCGCAACCGGATTCGCCGACCAGCGCCAGTGTCTCACCACGATTGATGGTGAAGCTCACGCCGTCAACGGCCTTGAGAATTTGTTTGTCTTGACCTTCCAGCACGCGGTTAAGCCATGGCCTTGAGACATCAAACTCTTTGGCCACATCGCATACTTCGAGCAGGGTTTTTGCGGAGCTCATACGGTCACCGTGTGCTGATTAATAGCAGTAGATTGCTGGCCCAGACGATCATGCAACCAGCAGGCCGCCCTAGTTTTACCCGCGGGCAATAAGCTCGGGCGCTCGATCGTGCAGCGATGGTTTGCTACATCGTTAACGCGAGTGCAGCGTGGGTTAAATGCGCAGCCGGCGGGAATCGCGGTCAGACGTGGCATCGAACCGTCAATTTGCGAAAGACGTTCATGGTTATCGCCCACGCTCGGAATCGCGCCCATTAGACCGATTGTATAAGGATGTTGCGGATGATGAATCACCTCGGCGACCGGGCCAATTTCGGCAATACGGCCGGCGTACATTACCGCGACCCGATCAGCGGTTTCAGCAATCACGCCCATATCGTGGGTGATGAGCATGACCGCGGTACCGTGTTCGCGACCGAGCTTTTTAAGCAGCGTAATAATTTGCGCCTGGATTGAAACATCAAGTGCCGTGGTCGGCTCATCCGCAATAATGAGTTTAGGATTCGCCGCCAAGGCTAACGAAATCACCACACGCTGTCGCATGCCGCCTGAGAACTGGTGCGGGTAATGATCGATCCGTTTAGCGGCCGCTGGAATGCCCACTTCTTCCAGCAACTCAATGGCTCTGGTGCGGGCCTGGGTGTGCGTCAGCGCGAGATGGGTCTCGATGGTTTCGGTGAGTTGCCGCCCGATGGTGTAAAGCGGATTTAACGAAGTGAGCGGATCCTGAAAAATTGCGCCGATTTCGCGGCCACGAATTTTACGAATGTCTTCAAACCCCAAATTATCGATGCGCTTGCCGTTGAAAATAATTTCGCCGCCTGCGATTCGCCCTGGCGGTTCCAGTAAACCAATGACGGCCGCACCGGTGAGCGATTTGCCCGCGCCGGATTCGCCAACCACGCCGAGTACTTCACCCGCGGCGATCTCAAAACTAATATCGTCCACCGCTACCAGAATGCCGCGACGAGTGGGGAATTCGATGCGCAGATTTTTAACTTGCAGTAACGGTACTGAAGGTGTGGTCATGGTGATATCTGCTTAACGAAGTTTAGGATTGAGCGCATCACGCAGCCAATCCCCAATGATATTAATAGACAGCACCAAAATGACCAGCGCCAATCCGGGGAAAACGGTAATCCACCATTCGCCCGAAAACAGGAAATCATTACCGACGCGAATCAGGGTGCCCAGTGATGGCTGGGTCGGTGGGACGCCCACACCAAGGAACGACAGGGTCGCTTCAGTAATAATCGCCGTACCCACATGCAGCGTCGCCAGCACCATCACCGGACCCATCACATTAGGCAATACGTGCGAGAACATGATCGCCAGCGAACGCCGACCAATCACGCGGGCGGCTTGTACATATTCCTTGTTGCGTTCCACGAGCGTAGAGCCGCGCACGGTGCGCGCGTATTGCACCCAGCCGGATGCGGCGATGGCGAAGATCAGCACATAGACTGCCACTTGGTCATGATTTTCCTTGGCAATGACCGCACGCGCCACCCCATCAATAAGCAGGGCAATTAAAATCGCTGGAAACGATAATTGGATATCGGCTACCCGCATGATAAAAGCATCCAGCGCGCCGCCCACATAACCGCTGATCAGTCCCAGCGTAATACCGATCACCATCGACAAAAATACCGCGCAGATGCCGACCACCAACGAGACCCGCGAACCATGCATGATGGTTGAAAGCACATCGCGACCTTGATCATCCGTGCCCAGCAGAAATTCTGATTTGCCAGCTGCTATCCAGGCGGGCGGCGAAAAGGCGTCCAGCAGATTAAGCGTTTTGAGATCAAACGGATTGTGTGGCGCAATCCACGGTGCAAGGCTCGCGGCGAACAGACAAATGAGCGCCGCTATTGTGGCCGCAATCACTAGTGGATTGCGCTTGAAGCTATGCCAGATATCGCTATCAAAAAAACGTCGCATTAAATCGACCATCTCAGTGCCCCCCTAAAGTGGCGCGGTCAACACGCAGGCGTGGATCAACCACGTAGTAAAGCATATCAACCATCAAATTAATGCTCACAAAAATAAAACCGATTAAACACAGGTAAGCCGCCATGACCGGTATGTCGGCGAACTGAACGGCCTGAATAAACAGCAGGCCCATGCCGGGCCACTGAAATACGGTTTCGGTAATAATCGCAAACGCGATCAAGCCGCCAAGCTGCAAGCCAGTAATGGTAATGACCGGCACCAAAGTATTTTTGAGCGCATGGCCAAAATGCACCGCATGGTTGGTCAGGCCGCGGGCGCGGGCAAATTTGATATAGTCGGTGCGCAGCACTTCCAGCATTTCCGCACGCACCAGACGCATGATCAACGTGACCGGATAAAAGCCCAGTGTAATTGCCGGCAGTACCAGCGCCTTCAACCCTGACTGCGTTAAAAAGCCGGTAGACCAATAGCCGATTTGGGTCACATCTCCGCGCCCGAATGAAGGCAGCCACCCCAGCCAAACCGCAAAGATCAAAATCAAAAAAATACCGATCAAAAAATTAGGCAGCGATACGCCAATCAGTGAGCCAGTGAGAAATACTTTGGAGGTCCAGCTATCGCGCTTTAACGCCGTAAATATACCCATGGGAATACCAATCAACAGCCCCAGCAGCGCAGCCGTCATGGCCAGCTCCAGCGTGGCAGGCAGGCGTTCTATCAGCAGTTGCGATACCGGGCGACCCAGGCGCAACGAAATACCAAAATTACCCTGCAATCCATTTTTGACGAATATCGCAAACTGCACATAGGACGGCTCATCCAGGCCCAGCGATTTGCGCACCTCATCGCGATCAGCCTGAGTTGCTTCCGGCGGCAGCATTAAAGCGACCGGGTCACCCGTAAAATTAAATAGCGAGAATGCGATAAAGCCAACCGCCAGCATCACAAGAACACTTTGTAACAAACGACGAATAGCGAAGGCAAGCATAGGCGATAGTGGGATGTAGGTGAGTGAAAGTTAATGAAAGTGAGGCGGCGTTGATTAAAGTTACGGTTGGGCCGGACGCGATTTAATTCTTTTTGAATCGGAAAAAATACGCGATGTTATTCGGCGCAAAATTAGCCTCAATATTTTTACGCATAGCCCACGGTATCACGGGTTGATGCAGCGGGAGTGTGGCGATGTCACGCTGGTTCAGCAGCAATGCTTCGCCGATCCAGCCATCGCGCTTTTTCATGTCGAACTCGGATTTTATTTTACCGATGAGCTCATCCATTTTGGGATTGGAATAGCGGCCATAATTGGAATCGCCATTAGATGATTGCTCACCTGAATTGGTGTTCAGCAGTGCTTGCAGCGTATAAAATGAATCAAACGTCGTTGCACCCCAGCTCAGTAAATAAAAACTGGTATCAAACTTCTGAAGCTTGGAAAAATAGTTGGCAAGCGGCACGATATTCGGCGTGGTGCGAATTCCGATTTGCGTCAGCATGGCCGCCACCGCCTGGCAAATATCGGCAGGCGGCTGGTTGGCACCGCAGTCAAGCGTAATTGAAAAGCCCGTTGGATAGCCCGCTTCAGTCAATAGTGCCTTGGCTTTTTCACGATCAAACGGCAGGCGCTTGTCCGCTTCTTTGCTGTAACCCTGGGTGCCAGGCGGCACGATACTGCCGGTGGGTGTTGACAGGCCACGCATCACCACTTGGCGGATCGCATTAACATCAATTGCATACCCCATCGCCTGGCGAACCCGTAAATCTCTAAGTGGATTTTTGCCTTTGACGCTGCTATATAACAACTCATCGCGGAATTGATCGAATGCAAAATATTGAATGCGTGCTTCATGACCTTCCGCAATCCGGATATTCGGATCCGCTTTCAAACGGGCCACATCCTGCTGCGGCGGATCGAGCACAAAATCAATTTCGCCTGACAACAATGCGGCCATGCGCGTTGCGTTTGATTTAATGGGCAGCATTTCAACTTGCGTAACATTGCCTTTTTCTTTACTGGCATTGTTCCACCAGTCGGCATTAGCAACCAGCACCGTTTTAACATCAGGCTGGCGCAGTTTTACGCTGAATGGCCCGGTGCCATTGGTGTTGCGTGAGGCAAAAGTATCCTCATTTGATTTGTAATTTTGCGGTGTCAGCGCGTTGTTTTTGCTCGCCCAGATTTTCGACATGATGCGGAACTGGTAAAGATGATTCAGCAGCACCGGGTTCGGTTCTTTCATCACGAAATCGACGGTCAAGTCATCAATTTTCCGGGCACTTGCCACGCCCTGAACGGAGGATTTTAATTGTGACAGCGGATGCAGCGTACGCTCAAGCGAAAACACCACATCATCAGCCGTGAAGGGTGAGCCATCATGAAATTTTACATTCGGACGCAGCTTGAAACGCCAGGTTTTGGCGTCGGGGTTGCTCCACCACAACGCCAGCCCGGGAATAATTTTGAAATCTTTATCACGTGCTACCAGCGATTCATAAACCTGCGAGATGACGCGATTGGTAGGCGTCAGATTGGCTGAATGCGGATCGAGTGTTTGCGGATCATCCTGACTGGCATAACGAAGTATTTTAGTGTTGGCGGGAGCGGCAGCGGTTGAAACAGTGGCAGCAGATGAGAGAAGCAGGGTGGCCAGTAAAACTGAAGCTGAAAGTAGTTTCCTAAAATTTATCATCGCTGCACCTATATCTGCGTTGTCCAAAAATCGAGGCAAAAAAAATAGCGGTAAGTATAAAGATTGCCATTACTGCCAGCGACATAGTAACAAGCCCGTCATTACACGCCACCTATAATCGCCCACTTGGCATGCATGCGATTATCAGCGCGGTGAACGACTGTAATGTTGCTGCGCATGGCCCATGGGATTACTTGATGATGCAACGGTATATGGCCGACATCTGCCTGATCAATCAATAAAGCTTCCCGTGTGAGCTCTGCGCGCTTGCTAAAATCAGTTTCGGTTTTAAGTTTTTCGATGATCGCATCTACTTTTGGATTGGAGTAGCCAGAAAAATTCCAGTTGCCATCGCTACCGTTGGTGTGGGTGCGCAGAATCGATTGCAGGGTATACAACGCATCAAAAGTAGGCACTCCCCAGCCGAGTAGATACATACTGGTGTCACCTTTTTGCAGCTTCGGCAAATAAAGCGTCACCGGCATCGCGTTTAATTTTGCACGGATGTCGATCTTGGCAAGCATGCCGGCAATCGCGGTGCATATTTGAATATCATTTATATATCGATCATTTGGGCAATCAAAAGTGACGTCAAAGCCATTTGCAAGACCCGCCGCCACCATGAGTTTTTTTGCTTTCACCAAATCTGGCGCAGGACGCTGCTCAATATCTTTGGTGTAGCCACGAATTTGCGGCGCGATCAGAGACATGGTGGGCAGCGATAAGCCACGCATCACCGTTTTGTTGATCGCATTCACATCAATGGCCAGCAGCATGGCCTGTCTTACCCGCAGATCTTTAAAGGGGTTTTTTCCTTTAGTACCGTAGAGCAATTCATTGCGCCCCTGATCTACATTCAGAAAAATGGTGCGGTTTTCATTGCCTTCCAGAATTTTGATCGCCTTGTTTTCTTTTAATTTTGAAAGGTCTTGCACGGGCGGGTCCAGGACTAAATCGATCTCGCCTGAAATCAGTGCGGCGATTCGGGTAGCGTCTGATTTAATTGGGGTGTACACCACTTCGGTAATGGAAGGATCAAGTTTGCCCCACCAGCGCGGGTTAGCAACCAGCACTGTTTTGACATCAGGCTCGCGGGCTTTCAGGGCAAATGGCCCGGTACCATTCGCATGCCGGGCGGTATAGGTTTCTTCCTTATTTTTATAGTCCTGCGGGCGCTGGGCTTTAAATTTCAGAGCCCAGGCTTTATTCATTAATCGCACCTCGGTCAATTGATCCAGCAGCGTGGGTGTGGGGCCATCGGTGATGATATCGACCGTGAGGGCATCGATTTTCCGCGCTCCTTTAATGCCCTGCATGTAGGCTGAAAAATCCGAAGTTTTTTCCAGCGCGCGACCAATAGAAAAAACCACATCGTCCGCCGTGAATGCCGCGCCGTCGTGGAAAACGACGTTTTCGCGCAATTTGAAGCGCATCGTGGTCGGGTTAATCTGCGTCCAGGCTGTCGCCAGCGCCGCTTCAACCGCCATGGTCTTGCCGCGCGTTACCAGAGGCTCGTAAATATGGTCAGACATATCGTTGGTGAGGCCATTGTTTTGCGAATGCGGATCCATCGTAAATACATCGCCCTTGCTGGCCCAGCGCAGCGTTTTGGCCTCTGCCCCGAAAGCCATCACCGCCAATGAGAGTGCGCAGACTGAAGCCAGCATTTTGATCAGCCGCCGTTGCGAGCCGCTTTTGAAAGGTGATGCAAAATTCATGGTAACTCCGGAGGGCGGGCAGTGTTTTTGCTGATACAGCTTAAGGCATTTATGAAGCGGATAAACCCGCAGCTAAATTGCTTGCCGCCAAGCAGCCTGTCGGACTTAAAGAGAATCGGCTGCAAAATGATCTGTACGGTGCATATTTCCCCGCTTTTCCGCGCCAAGGGAACAACCATTGGCTTGAAAAGCGGAAAAATCTGCCCTCGCCCAGCTCAATTTTCGCATCGATTTTTTAAGTCTGACAGGCTGCTAGCTTACGAGTTTGCCCAAGCAAGTGACCGAAGTCAACGTCGCTACACACGCTGCCTGATTGTGAAAACAAAGCCATGAATGGCCATCCCGGGCGAAACCTTCAGGAAGCGTCAACAACGAACAACAACCGGCAAGCACATCAGATTAGGCGTTTGTTATAGTGGTGCAACTCTGCGTTGCTGGCTTTCGCCGCAGCATTCAGGCCCAAATATTTAAAATGAGATATTCATGAACGTGTATTTATTGATATTTGCCTTTTTTATTGGCTGCATGATTCCATTGCAGGCCCTTATTAACCATACGCTGCGGGTCAGTGTCGGCAGTGGTGCGGTGTTTGCGGCGTTTATGAATTTTGTGGTGGGTACCCTAGTATTGGCGGTGGTGTGTGTTGCGTCCGGCGAAAAGTGGAGTAGCGTGCCTGGCGTACTTAAAGTTGCCACGGTAGCACCCTGGCAACTGGCCGGTGGGCTACTGGGCGCGCTGTTTGTATTTGGCACCACTTTGTTAGCGCCACGGATTGGTGTGGCGACCATGCTCAGCCTGATTATTGCGGGGCAAATTTTGGCGTCACTGGTGTTTGATCGCTTTGGCATATTGGGGCTTGTCGAGCGTGAATTGACAACTCCACGAATGCTCGGCGCGGTGCTAATTGTGGCGGGCGTGTTACTGGTCAATTTTGGGGAACGGCTGCGGAGCTGAGTCGTTTTGGGCTACGCTAAAGGTCATAAGCAAACAAACGGTACGCAAATAGCGTGTAAACCAACGCATAAACACCGCGTAAACAACCCATAACCACCCTGCAAGCCGACTAAAAACATTTGAAAGGGCCTTCCGATGACAACGATCGTAGTGGTAAAAAAAGACGGCATGGTTGTCATCGCCGGCGACACCCTCACCACCTTCGGTTCAACGCGGCTGGGCAGCGTGCATGATGCGGCACCGGAAAAACTATTAAAGCGTGGCGACACTTATTTTGGTATTGCGGGCTCTGCCGCACATCAACTGGTGCTGGAAAGCTTGCTCAAGCGCCATCCGGAATTTACGTTTCATGGCCGAGAGGAAATCTACGAGAGTTTTCGTAAAATTCATCCGCTGCTAAAAGACGAAGCCTTCCTCAACACCAAAGAAGAGGAAGACGATGCCTATGAATCATCACAGCTAACGGCTTTGGTGGTTAATGCCAGCGGCATTTTCGGGGTGTATTCCATGCGCGAGGTATTTGAGTTTGAGCGGTTCTGGTCGATCGGTTCCGGCCGTGATTTTGCCCTCGGTGCGATGTATGCGGTTTATGACTTGCATAAAGGCCGTAAAGCCGCCGAAGAAATTGCCCGCATGGGCGTAATAGCCGGCGCAGAATACGACACCGGTACGGGTTTGCCGATGAATTTAGCGAGCGTGAAATTGAATGCCAAAGCACGTTGAAAACCTGAGGGGCAATCCGGTTGCATTACCAATACGGCTGGACAGATGGCTTTGGGCAGCACGTTTTTTCAAAACCCGGCAGCTCGCTATTGATGCGATCAATGCGGGTCGGTTGGATATTAATAACGAGCGCGCCAAACCTGCCAGGACGATCAAAATAGGCGATGTACTGCTGCTGAGAAAACCACCCTACGTATTCCATCTGCTGGTAAAAAGCCTGGTCGAAAAACGTGGCTCAGCGCTGATCGCGCGCGGATTATACGAAGAAACAACGCAAAGCATCGCCTCCCGTGAACAGCTGGTACGCGAGCAGCGTGATCTCCCGCCGCCGTTGTTCAAAGGCCGACCGACCAAGCAGGATCGACGCGCCATACAAAAATTCGAGCGTTATGCAGGTGATGGTGAGAGTCACGCGCGAACGGTGCGCGATGATGAATAGCAACAGGCGTATTGGGCAATTCACCAGCGCGGTGTCGGCGCTGTCAGTCGGCGTTATTTCCGTGCTGTTAATGTTAATACCACCGCTGTTGACGGTGACAGCTGCCGGTGCACAGCCCGCGGTTGCGCCACCGGCCTCGGCGGCTGGACCTTTTATCGGACCTTCAGTCGGACTATTAAACCCGCCGCTTTACATCATTGACTCTCTGGAAACCCACTCCCGTTTTGAGGTGATGTTTTTAGGTTTTATGCGGGTGCGTGGCAAATTTGAACGAACCACTGGCACGCTGCATCACGATCCGGCACGCATTGATGAGCAGGGCCGCACCAATGACGCCATCACCGCCATTATTGACAGCACCACCCTTAGCGCGAATGTGGTGAATGCGAATGCGACCAATAAAGTGCTGCGAGGGCCGGAGTTTTTTAATGTCGAAAAATTTCCATCGATTATCTTTAAATCATCACGCTTCCTGTGGAATAGCGACCGTCTGACCGGTATTGACGGCACGCTTACCCTGCTTGATATGACCAGACCAGTGACCTTAATCGTACAAAAATCGGGTTGCACTCCTTCCAACACGGTTAAGCGTGCGCGCTGCACAGCCGAAGCATTTTTGAAAGTCAATCGTTCCGAATTTGGTATGAAGGCGTGGTCCGCATCGGTCAGCGACGAGGTGAAAATTATTGTCGAACTGGTCGCTTATCCGGCCGTGATTGAAGCTGCTACAGAGACAAAATCAGAAACCAAGTCTGAAACAAAAAAAACCGACGAGATCAAAGCGCCCTCAACGAGCCCATTGGCGCAATGACTAGTGTTTCAGCAGCATGCTTAATGCGCCTTGACTCATGCTGTGATCGCCCGGCACGTGGCCGTCTCGCGTGATGTGGTTAATTAATTGCGGCAGTATTTGTGCGAGTCCGTCCGAAATATCGGCTGACGTTGCAGTAAATTCACTTATTTAGTTTGCGCAATGCATGACCGCGACAAATTACTTTTCGCTAAACTTGAAGCCAAGATTGAGAATTTCTTGCTGCATTTCGCGCATGGCTAACGGTACAGCCGCGGGGTCGCCACGAATTGAAAGCTCGATAATGCGATGGCTGGCTTGATTGTTTTCGGCAGCCGATAAACTCGTAGGGCTTGCCAGAAATTGCGGAAGGCTGGATAGTTTAATGGTGGGGTAGTGAGCCACAATGCGCTCCATGGCATCAATTAAATTGCTCTCTCCCGCACGTTCGATGACAATAATTTCTTCGGCAAACGGGGTTTGGTTAAATAGCGTGGCGTATTTTTTATCGAGCACCCAGGCCATCATCGGCCATGCCATTTCCGGAAAGCCGGGCAAGAAGTGATGATCGCCATACGAAAATGCGGCGATGTTATTGTACGGATTAGGAATGATGCTTGCGCCGAGCGGAAATTCCGCCATTTTCAAACGATTGGGCGTCAGTTCAAAATCGGTTTTAGCGGCCATCGTGGCCACCGCGTCGGGATGCTGCTTGAGTGCCACGCCGAGCGCTGTCGCCGCGCATTGACGGGTGTAGTCATCCGGGGTCGCGCCGATGCCGCCAAAACTGAACACAATATGATCGGTTGCAAATGATTGCTTAAATGCCGCGATAATGTGCACGGGCTCATCACCCAAATAATGCGCATAACTTAATGAAAGTCCGCGCGTCGCAAGGGTTTCAATAGTTTTTGCGAGGTGTTTATCCAAGCGTTTGCCAGACAAAATTTCGTCGCCGATAATGAATGCGCCGAAGGTCTTTATGTGAAGATTTTCCATGCTGTGTTCCTGAAAACAAAGTGTTTGATACAGCTAAACCGGGCTAAATATTTTTAAAAAAAATATCGTAAGCGTAGCGCAGTATCAGCGTAATCATGATGATTAAAAAAAACACGCGCAAAAATCCGCTACCTTTATTGATTGCCAGCCGCGCACCGATCAGTGCACCGGCTACATTAAAAATCGCCATCGGAATAGCCAGCTTATAAAGTATATTGCCGCTCCAGGCAAACCATGCTGTCGCGGCTATATTGGTCGTGATATTGATCACTTTGGCCGACGCGGATGCCGTCAGAAAATTGAATCCCAACAGGCCGACAAATGCAAAAATAAGAAAGCTGCCGGTACCGGGGCCAAAAAAACCTTCATAAAATCCCAGTACCGCGCCCACGCCCATGGCGATCCAGCGCTGTGTGGATTCGGGCCATTTAGGGGTATGCAGCCGACCGAAATCCTTGCGCATAAATGTATAAATGGCCACCGCGATCAGCAGCAATAAAATAACCGGCTTCAGCAATTTTGGATCGATCAGCGTGACTGCACGTGCGCCCATAAAAGCAAAAATACCCGCGACGATGGCCGCACCCAACAGCATGCGCCAGGGCACCGTTACTTTGCGCGCGATCTGCGCTAACGCGACCGAGGTGCCGGTGACAGAAACGATTTTATTAGTGCCGAAAATGGTTGCAACCGGTACACCCGGTAACATCACCAGCAGTGCTGGTACCTGAATCAGTCCACCGCCGCCGATCACAGAATCTATAAATCCCGCGATAAACGCGAATGCGCAAAGCGTGGCAAACGCCCAGGAAAAATCAATCTCCACCGATTACTTGCCGGACGAGCTGGCTTCGGGCACGGGCTTGGTGGCTGCTGGTGGGGGTGTAACGGCAGGTGCTAGCACCGGTGCAGGGCCGGGCGTCATGGTGAATAGCTCAATCTCAAACAGCAGGGTGGCATGGGGTGGAATAACGCCGCCTGCCCCACGCTCGCCGTAACCCAGGCTGGGCGGAATAATCAATGTACGTTTCGTGCCGACTTTCATGCCAGCGAGCCCACGCGTCCAGCCCTGAATCACGCGACTGACGCCGAGCGTGATATTGAAACGCTCATTGCGATCCAGCGAAGAGTCAAACTTTTGGCCCTTTCCGCGCGGCATTTTAGGGTCGTACAACCAGCCGGTGTAATGCACCGACATGATGGCACCCGGTGTGGCCGCATCGCCTTTGCCGATTGCGCTATCGCGAATGATTAAATCCGTGACGACGGCAGGCATCACATCGACCGGCGCCGGCGCGTTCGCTGATAACGGGCCCACGGCCACCGGTTCACGCGCGATGACGGGCTTGGCGGCAGCGACGGATGCCGGGGTAGTCGTTACGGAAGCGGTAGCGCATGCGCTCAATGAGCCTAATGCGCACCAAGCCAGCGTTGTCGTAAAAATTTTAAATCGGGTAGGTGTATTTAGCAGCGCGTTTGCTCGTGGGCTGGTTAGTGAAATTGTTAGTGGAATTGGCATCATCTGATTCTCCGATACAGTTTTCATAAACAGGTTGTGGTGGGCGGTAGTAAGTTGCGGTCGTTTGGAATATTTGTAGCAGGTTTGAAATAGAGGGATTGAAAAAATAATTAGCGGCCTTTGGCGATACCCTCACGTCGCGGGTCGGCGCCACCCTGCCAGCCGTTGGCGGTGCGGACTATCCCGTGCAATCCGCTGCTCAGATCAAAGCTGCGAATCTCGTGGCCCATGGCGCGCAGTGTGCCGATTAAATTTTCGGCGGTGCTACCACTTTCGATTTCGGTCGCGCCGTTGCGACTACCGACATTGGGCAGAGAAATGGCGGCCTGAATATCGAGCCCCCAATCCAGCACCCCCACCAGTGTCTTGGCGACGTAATTAATAATCACGCTGCCGCCCGGTGAGCCAATCACCATCAGCAGCTTTCCCTGCTGATCAAAAACCAGCGTCGGCGACATCGCACTACGCGGTCGCTTGCCAGGTCCGACGGCATTCGCAACCGGGCGACCATTCTCGGTAGGCGTCATGGAAAAATCTGTCAACTGATTATTCAGCGGAAAGCCATGCACAAACAATCGGCTGCCGAAAAAAGATTCGATGGTGGTAGTCATACTGACGGCGTTGCCGTTTTTGTCCACAATTGAAATATGCGAAGTGGATGGAAACTCAAGTGTGTCGCCATCAGCCATCGCGGTTTTAATCCCGGATGGCAAACCAGCCGCTGCTTTGCCCATCGATTTTTCGCGCGTAATCAACAGACTGCGGGTGTGGTTGTAGGCGGGATCAATCAAGCCTGCCACCGGCACACTGACGAACCGGTCATCGCCTGCGTAACGCTCGCGGTCGGCATAGGCCAAGCGGCCCGCTTCAGAAAATAAATGGATGGCCTCGGCTGAATCAGGTCGCACTGCTTTCATGTCGAAACGCTCCAGGGTTTCCAATATCTGCAGCACTGCAATCCCGCCACTGGAGGGCGGTGGCATGCCGCAGACTCGATACACGCGATAGAGCCCGCAAACCGGCGCCAGCGCACGCGCTTGATAATTTGCCAAATCACTTTCGGTCAGCCCGCCCGGATTACTCGGATGACCGCGCACTGCCGCGACGATATCGCGGGCTATTTCGCCTTTGTAAAAAGCATCCGGCCCCTCTTTTGCAATTCGTCTGAACGTCGCCGCAATTGCCGGATTTTTGACCAGCGTGCCGAGTGCTTTGGCGGAACCGTCATCGTTATAAAAGATGGCTTTAGCTTCAGCGTTGTTACGTAGCAGTGTGTCGTTATCCAAATGCTTTTGCAGGCGCAACGTGAGCGGATAACCGTTTTCAGCAAGCTCAATGGCGGGCGCAAATAATGCTGCCCACGCCAGTTTGCCATGTCGCGCATGGGCCATCTCGAGCACGCGCAGCAGGCCGGGTACGCCAACTGATTTGCCGCCAATCACCGCATCAATAAATTTCATCGGCTTGCCATCTTTACCGAGAAAAAGTTCGGGGGTGGCCGCCATCGGTGCATCTTCGCGGCCATCGTAGGCAACGGTGGCATTTTTCTTTGCATCAAAATGCAGCACAAAAGCGCCACCGCCAATGCCGGACGCATGCGCCTCAACCAGGTTTAAAACCATCTGTACGGCAATCGCCGCGTCAATGGCCGCACCACCCTGATCCAGCATTTTTAAACCCGCCTCAACGGCCAGCGGATGCGCCGCCGCCACCATGGAATGTTTGGCATAGGCAACCGGTTTCTGGTTGAAGCCGGTCGCAAGTTCGAGCGCATCGCGAGTCGGCTGGCGGATGACGGTCGGCGCTATTTCTGAGCCAACGGCTGCTTGCGCAAAGGCATCAGTACCCCCATGACCCAACAGCAATATAAAAATCAAACACCAGGCGAGGCGGGCGTTTTGAGCAACAAATGCCTCAAGATTGCCGCCAATGCTAGAGTTTTTTGCTTCAATCTTCATTAGATCAAATCCCGATACACAGATATTTTATTTCCAGATAATCCTCAATGCCATACTTTGAACCCTCGCGCCCCAGGCCCGATTGCTTAACGCCGCCAAACGGCGCGACCTCATTCGAGAACATGCCCGTGTTGACGCCGACCATGCCGGACTCCAGCGCCTCGCTGACCCGGAATACGCGGCTTACATCACGCGAAAAAAAGTAGGATGCCAGCCCGAACTCGGAATCATTCGCTAGTCGAATCGCATCTGCTTCGGTTTCAAATTGAATCAGCGGCGCGACCGGGCCAAAGGTTTCTTCTTTCGAGGCCAGCGCCGTGATCGGCACCTGGGTGAGCAAAGTCGGCTCGTAAAATAATCCGCCGAGCGCGCTTCTTTTTCCGCCCGCCATCACCGTCGCGCCTTTGGCAATTGCGTCGGCTACATGCGCCTCCACTTTGGCCAACGCCTGCGCGTCGATCAGCGGCCCGATCGTAACGCTAACCTCGGTTCCCACCCCCATTTTTAGCGACGCCATTTTCGCTTTTACTTTTTCGGCAAACTTTTCATACACGCCGGCTTGCACATAGACGCGATTAGCCGACACGCAAGTTTGGCCAGCATTGCGATATTTTGACGCCATCAAACTGTCCGCCGCGACCTCAAGATCAGCGTCATCAAAGACGATGAAAGGCGCATTGCCGCCTAACTCCAACGATAGTTTTTTAATCGTGGGCGCGCATTGGCGCATCAACAAACGACCGATTTCAGTCGAGCCGGTGAAACTGAGCTTGCGCACAATCGGGTTCGCGCACAGCTCGCCGCCAATCGCGGGCGCATCACCGGTTACGACATTGAATACGCCTTTGGGAATTCCCGCACGGTGCGCCAGCTCGGCCATCGCTAGCGCCGACAGCGGTGTTTGCTCGGCGGGCTTTAATACCATCGTGCAGCCTGCGGCTAACGCGGGTGCGGCTTTGCGCGTGATCATCGCGTTGGGAAAATTCCACGGAGTAATGGCTGCGGTCACACCAATCGGCTGCTTCATCACGATCAGACGTTTGTCCGCCATGTGCGGCGGAATGACATCGCCATAAATACGTTTGCCTTCTTCGGCAAACCATTCAATAAACGAAGCGCCATACAGCACCTCACCGCGCGCTTCGGCCAACGGCTTGCCTTGCTCACTGGTGAGAATCAGCGCCAGATCATCCGCATGCGCCAGCATCAAATCAAACCACTTGCGCAACAGATTACTGCGCGCTTTGGCGGTCAGCGCCCGCCACGCTGGCAGCGCTGTGTTCGCGGCATCAATGGCGCGTCTGGTTTCAGCCGCACCACAATCCGGCACGCTTGCAATGATGACGCCAGTCGCCGGATTATCCACATCAAAACGCTGGCCCGAATCAGCCTCTACCCAAATGCCATCGATATAGCTTTGGGTGCGAAACAGGGAAGGGTCTTTCAGCGGTAGGGGTTTTATGGCGGACGATAAATCATGCGGGGCGTTCATGGGAATTCCTTAAGGTTTCAAAAAATACAGAGGAGATATGTAATTCAATAGCTGGGTAAATTAGCGTTAGAACCCCAACCATTTATCGCGTTGCAGTTTCGCTTCGGGTGGTGTGTCACGGGTGGTGAGTACGCAGACGCTGGCGGGTTGCGCTTGCAGGGTCACGTTGAAGCGCATCATTTCGTCGCGGCGGAAGGCGATAAATTCAATAGTCGAATCGGCGGTGTACGATTTAATACGCCGGTCAATAGTGTGGCCGGTAACGCGTAGCCCATCAATCGCAATAATCGTATCGCCCGCTGATAAGCCGGCCTCTTGGGCCGCGCCGCCGTCGAATACCTGAGTTAATTTTGCATCGCCGTTGGCGTCAGCGCCGATGCGTGCGCCAAGGCTGGGCGGGAAGGGATCGGTGGTTTTGCTCGTGCCTACTATTGCGCCTGTTCCTGTCCCCATGCCGGGCACACGCATGCTCATATCAATACCAACGTAGCTAAATAACGGTGCGAACGCAATATCACGGGTGCCATAAACGGCTTCAGCGAAGAAGGCTTTGAGGTCAAGGCCGGTAACGGTCTCGACAATCGTTTCAATGGCAAACTCAGGCACACCGATATTAACTTTGCCATACGCATTCCACAGTGCGCGCATCACATCGTCCAATGATTTTGCGCCGTCAGTACGTTGCCGAATGGTGAGATCAAAGGCCATGCCGACCATCGCGCCTTTTTGGTAATAGCTGACGATGGCATTGGGCGCGTTTTCATCCTGGCGATAATATTTAATCCAGGTGTCGAACGAAGAATCCGCCACGCTTTGTTTTAAGCGCGCGCTTTGCGACAGCACCCGGCCCATATTTTCGGCTTCCACTTCCAGATATTCTAACGGCGTGATGAGGCCGGCGCGAACCAGCATCAGATCATCGTAGTAGTCAGTAAAGCCTTCAAAAAACCACAACTGGCGGGTGTAATTTTCGTTCAATAAATCGTAGTGAATAAAACCCGCAGGCTTGATGCGCTTGACATTCCAGCTATGAAAATATTCATGCGAGGTTAGCGATAACACTTTGCGGTAGCCGCTGGTCATGCTCGGTACATGGGCGAAGGGTAAATCATCGCGGCCTACAAGCAACGCCGTTGATGAGCGATGCTCCAGACCGCCAAAGCCGTCACTAACCACCATGATCAGAAACCAGTATTCACGAAACGGGGCCAAGTGTGAGGTAGGCTCAAACAGGCGAATCTGCGCTTCACAAATGCGCCTGTAGTCTGCGCAGAGCCGCGTCATATCGGCGCGATGCTTGCCAGTGATGGCGATGTGATGGGTAATGCCACAGGCTTCAAAAGTGGCGTGGGTGAAAGTGCCCATTTCGACCGGATGATCGATCAGCTCATCGTAGTTACTGGCGTAAAAATAATGATGACTTGATTTTTGAGATCCGCTCCGGGCGGGCGCCTTCAAGGCAAAATGCTCTGGAATGCCCGCCAATTCTGGTGTTTTACTCAATGATGTGGCGATACGCCACGCCGCTGGAGCGGAAATGGTGATGGTGCATGGCGTTTCTCGATTGCCGACTCCTTCGGGCAGCAGAAAGACGCTGGTGCCATTGAAGAAACCATGCGTTTCATCAAGGTGGGCCGCCCGCACGCTCAAGTCCCATGCATAGACTTCGTAGCACAGTATGAGTGGCCCAGCATTAGCCGCGCAGGGCGCGCACAGCCAAGTGGTTTTATCCATTTTATGTATTGCTACCGGCGCGCCGCCGCAGGTCGCGGTAAGGGTAATGATATGGCGCGCGAATTCGCGAATCATGTAGCTGCCCGGAATCCACGTCGGCAGCATGAAGCGTTGGCCGGACGGGTCAGGCTGATCCATGCTGACGGTGACTTCAAACAAATGCGCGGCGAGATGCTTGGGGGCGATCGTGTAATGAATAGGTGACATGGATTGAGTATTGTTAGTGGTGTTTTTTGCGTGAAATTTAGCAGCGCGAAAATGTTATCGAAGCGTTTATAAAAGTGCTTATAAAAGCACTTATTATAGTCAGCACTTTCGATTATGATAAGAATTCTGTTTTTAACGCGTTTACAGGTCGAAGCGGCATGAATAATTTTATAAAAACTATCGGTATAGGGTGCGCTGTATTAACGCTATCGGCAACAGCAAGCATCAACGCCAAAACACTACGCTGGTCTAACCAGGGTGACATCGCCACGCATGATCCGCATGCGCAAAATGAATCGTTCAATAATCAGTTCAACGGCCAGATCTACGAGCAATTACTGTCGCGCGATAAAAACATGAAGTTGATTCCGACCTTGGCCACGTCGGTAAAACAAACGGCACCTACGACCTGGCTCATGACGTTGCGCAAAGGCGTGAAATGGCATGATGGCTCGGCGTTTACGGCAGACGATGTGGTGTTCTCAATTGTGCGCGCCCAGCAGCCGACCTCAAACTATCGGGTGTACAGCATGGCGTTGGGCAAGCCGCGCAAAGTTGATGACTTCACGGTAGAGCTGACCACACCAGTGCCAAATCTGGTGCTGCCCGATATGCTGGGTAGCAGCGTGATATTTATCATGTCAAAGGCCTGGGCGATCAAAAATAAAATCGAAAAACCGCAGGATTTCACCAACAAGGAAGAGACCTTTGGTGTGCGTAACGCGATGGGCACCGGGCCCTTTATGCTGGTGTCGCGCGAGCCGGATGTGAAGACGGTGTTAAAGAAAAACCCGAACTGGTGGGGCATCAAGGAAGGCCGTTTTGAAGGCAATGTCACCGATGTTATTTTCACGCCCATCCGCTCGCCCGCGACCAGGGTGGCGGCGCTGATTTCGGGCGAGCTCGATTTTATTCTCGATCCGCCGCTGCAGGATATTGCCAAGCTGCAGCAAGACAAAAAAATTAAAATTTACGAAGGTCGCGAGAACCGGATTATTTTTATCGGCATGGATCAGGCGCGTGATCAATTACTCTATTCCGATGTAAAAGGTAAAAATCCGTTCAAGGATAAGCGGGTGCGCATGGCCCTGTATCAAACGGTCGATATAGAAGCCATCAAACGTACCGTCATGCGTGGTATGGCCATTCCCACCGCGATTAATTTACCGTCACGCGTCGAAGCAGGCATTCCCGATTCAATGGAAAAACGTCACCCGATGATCAGTGCTGACGCGGCCAAAAAAATGCTCGCTGATGCAGGCTACCCGAAAGGTTTTAGCGTCACGCTGGATTGCCCGAATGATCGCTATATCAACGATGAGCGTATCTGCGTTGCGCTGGCGGGCATGTGGTCCAAGATCGGCGTCAATATAAAAGTGGCGTCAATTCCCAAAGCAAATTATTTTCCCAAGCAGCGCAAGCTTGATAACAGCATGTACATGCTCGGCTGGGGCGGATCCACTACGGACGCGATATTTACTTTGAATCCGGTGCTGCATAGCCGCAATGACAAAGGTGTGGGCGAATTCAACTGGGGCAATTATAAAAATGCCGAGCTCGATCAATTGATCGATAATATTGAAGGCGAAACGGAAATGAAAAAACGCCAGGAAATGATCATCAAAGCGATGCAGATTCATCACGATGAGGTGCTGCATATCCCGCTGCATTTGCAAGTGACCCCGTGGGCTGCAAAATCCGGCGTTTCCGTGGTACATCGGCCAGATGCCTGGCTGGAACTGACTTGGGTAAAGATGCCGTAGGGGAGCGATTTCGTTGGCTAGTCATTCGTGCATTATTCATCCGAGACGCTCGCTCGCGATGTGCAGTGGTAGGTCACGTTGCGAAGCTATGTGATGTCGGCGCTTATATCGAGGTAGTCTAAGTGTTTGCGAAATTTAAACTCTAGTATCCACGGGCGTCAACAGCCATAATGAGCTCAAACGCCGCGCCAGTGCTAGTGTTTTTTCCCCTGATTTTGCGACGCGCAGCATTTATAATCGCGCCCGATCCCATACCAAACACCGCGCCAATACACAGCACAGCCGGGCCGCGTAACGTCAGTGACGACGCGGTGAGGCCGGCGAGTGTGGTGAAAATGCGTTGCTCTTCCGGCAGGGTCGCGCTCTCAACAATTGCGACGGCAGTATCCGCTGATTTACCTTCTGCAATGAGTGCGGCGGCAATTTGTGGGGCTTGACCGACGGCCATATATAGCACAATGGTATCGGCGGCCACTGCGCTTTTTGCCCAATCGCTCGTGCTGGCATCAGGGCCGATGCGCGGGGTGGCGAAGGTGACGCTGCGGGCGATGCCGCGCTGGGTGAGAGAGACGCCCAGCTGCGCGCTGGCGGCGAGCGCGGCGGTGATGCCGGGGATCACTTCATAGGCAACGCCCGCGCTGACCAGTGCCGCAATTTCTTCTTGGGCGCGGCCAAACATCATCGGGTCGCCGCCTTTTAATCGCACCACGGTGGTGTAACGCGCGGCGGCTTCCACTAGACTGCGATTGATAAAACGTTGATCGGTTGAGACTTGTCCAGCGCGTTTACCGACGGCTACTTTCTGGGCATTTACGGCGAGCGCGATGGTGTCAGGATGCACTAACGCATCATGAAAAACGATATCAGCGCGTTCTAGTAAACGTGCCGCTCGCAGTGTGAGCAAGTCGGGCGCACCGGGGCCTGCGCCGACCAAATAGACCGTTGATGCTGTGTGCTTAGACATTAGCGGGTTAGACATCAATGGATTACACATCACTAGGTTAGACATCACTAGGCTCCGATAAAATCGTGCCCGCAGCCACGGTTGCATTGCTGGCTTCATCGAGCAAAATAAAACTGCCGCCCGCGTGATTTGCCCAATAGGCATCGACCATGATCGGTTGTGCAACTTGAATCGACAGCTCGCCAATATCGTTGGTGTTGAGCGTTGTCGCCGCTTCAGGCTGCAGCGTGAGAATATCGTAGCGTGAATTAACCGATGAGATTTTGGCCGGCACGGTGCGCGTGCCGTGCTTAAGTAAATAGCGTCTCGCGGTGGTGAGCGGCTCATTGCCCAACCAGCATACGTTCGCCCGAAAATGCTCGGTCACGCGGGGCGGCTTGAAGCGTTCGGCAATCACATCGCCGCGTGAAATATCGAGCTGACGATCCAAGGTGATGGTTACAGAATCAAGCGCCGCGGCAGATGCGGCATTGCCTTCCAGGGTAATAATTTCGGCAATGCGTGCTGTCTCCCCAGAAGGTAGCACCACGACATGATCGCCGACGTTGATGCTGCCAGATTCGACCCGGCCAAGGTAGCCACGGCTGTCTTGCTGCGCGCCAAAGCGAACCCGCGACACCAGTTGTACCGGGAAGCGAAACGCGGGCGCAACGGTTTTGCCGACCCGCACCGTTTCCAGAAATTCCAGCAGCGTCGGGCCTGCGTACCAAGGCATATTGTTGGTGTTAACGGTTTCTTTGTTAACTGCTTTATGGTTAACCACCTCGCGATTAACGACCATATCACCCAACAGTGCCGATACCGGAATAAATGAAATTTCGCGCACGCCGAGCTCACGCGCAATCGCGGTAAATTCGCTTTTTATTTTTTGGAATATTTCTTTTTTATATCCCACTAAATCCATCTTGTTAACCGCTACCACTACCTGTGGCAAATCGAGTAGAACGGCTAACGCCGCGTGGCGACGCGATTGTGGCTGGATTCCTTTGGCGGCATCTATTAGCACAATCGCTACATCGGCGGTGGACGCGCCGGTAACCATGTTGCGCGTGTACTGCTCATGGCCCGGGGTGTCGGCAATGATGAAGCGACGATGAGGCGTGGCGAAATAACGGTAAGCCACATCAATGGTGATGCCTTGTTCACGCTCAGCACTCAAGCCATCGGTGAGCAGTGATAAATCGAGCCCTTCCTGGCCGCGCTTGTGGGTAGTGCGCGCAATCGCGGCAATCTGATCTTCAAGAATTGATTTCGAGTCATAGAGCAAGCGCCCGATCAGCGTGCTTTTACCATCATCAACGGAGCCTGCCGTGGTGAAGCGCAGCGTATCAATGGCGGCTTCAGTTTGGGCGCTGGCAAGGTTCAAACGACTCATCAGAAATACCCCTCTTTTTTGCGTTGTTCCATCGACGCATCTGAGGTTTGATCATCAAGCCGCGTGGCACCGCGTTCGGTCAAGCGGGAGAGCAGTGTTTCTTCAATAATTTCATCTACCGTAACAGCGTCAGATGCCACTGGCGCAGTACAGGTAATATCGCCTACCGTGCGGAATCGCACCGCTTGGGTCAATACGGTCTCACCGGCTTTGGATGGCGTCAATTCAGTAACGGGTACGAGCATGCCCTTGCGCTCAACGATTTCGCGCCGATGCGAAAAATAGATTGAAGGCACAGCTAGATTTTCATGCGCAATGTATTGCCAGATATCGAGCTCAGTCCAATTTGAAAGCGGAAACACCCGCACATGCTCGCCCGGATGAATGCGTAGGTTGTACAAACTCCATAGCTCGGGCCGCTGATTTTTGGGATCCCATTGGCCCCATTCATCGCGGTGGGAAATAATTCGCTCTTTCGCGCGGGCTTTTTCTTCATCACGACGTGCGCCGCCAAACAGCGCATCAAATTCAAATTCTTTTATCGTATCGAGCAGCGTGGTCGTCTGATGCACATTGCGGCTTTCATCTGCGCGTCGCAACATGATACGGCCGCTGCGAATGCCATCACCGACCGAGCGCACGATCAGTTTTTCGTTAAGCTCGGCGACCTTCTGGTCGCGAAAGGCGATTACTTCAGGAAAGTTATGTTCGGTGTCAATATGCACCAGAGGAAACGGAAACCGATCCGGACGAAATGCTTTCTCGGCAATGCGCAGCATCACAATCGAATCTTTGCCACCCGAAAACAGCAGCGCCGGATTACGGGTTTCGGCCACCGTCTCGCGCATGATGTGAATCGCTTCTGATTCAAGCCAGCGCAAATGTTTGCTAAGCGGCGCACGCAGCGCGTTATTGGCCTCAACGGCGCGCGCTGGAATAATGGAATCAATCAAACTCATACCCGCACTTTCTCAATATTTTTCTCAATTACTTTTTCAATATCTTTATCGATAATTTTAATCGCTACAGATGCATATTTTGTGATGCTGGATGTAGCTTGAGCATTGAAGTCTGATGCGGCGGTATGCAACCCGCATTCTTTTTGATCCGCCGTTGACTCCCACCACCAGCGCCCTGCACGTGCATCTTCACCCGGCTTCACCGCGCGTGTACAGGGCTCACAGCCGATGCTCGGGTAGCCACGATCATGTAAGGTGTTGTACGGTACATCATGCGCACGAATATAGTCCCATACATCATCATTCGTCCAATCAATCAACGGATTGAATTTTGTCAGAGCATGTACTGCATCAAACTCTGACTCAGCCAAATCAGCCCGCGTCGGCGCTTGCTCGCGGCGTAGCCCGGTTAGCCATGCACGCTTGTCCGCCAGTGCGCGGGCAAGCGGCTCAATTTTACGAATTTGGCAGCAGCCTTGGCGCTTTGCCATGCTCTCATAAAATCCGTTGAGTCCGGCGCTACTAATATAGTTTTGCACTGCTTCAGGTGCAGGCGTGTAGGCCGTCACATTGATACGATATCGGGTTTGTGTGCGCTGCATAAGCGTTAGTGTTTCAGGCGGCAGACGGCCGGTGTCAAGCGTAAAAATCTCGATACCTTTGAAATGACGCGCGATCAGATCCAGCAGCACCATATCTTCAGCCCCGAAGCTGGAGGCGAACGCGGCGGGCGCAAAGTTTTGTTCAATATCGGCGAGCAGGGTTTTAAGCGCAGTGATTTTTGATTCCCTATGCGGTGCTATTTTTAATTCAGGCAATGCGTTCATGCAGCGCTCCCTGGTGCATGTGTTGCGCGGCGTCGAAACAAAGGCGCCGGCTGATCAGTTGAAGCCTGATAGCTTTCAGAAAAATCGGTCAGCGCTTTTAATGCATCAACTATATCTTTGTCCGCACGTACTGCAAAGGCGTTAAAGCCCACGCGCCGCAGGTAAAAAAGTTGATCGCGTAACACCTCCCCCGTTGCGCGAAGCTCGCCCTTGAAACTATAGCGGGTGCGTAATAGTACTGCGGTGGAATAGCCGCGCCCATCAGTGAATTTTGGGAAATGGATGGCAATTAGCGGAAGCCCTTCGATTAAATTCGAAATGGGCGTGAGATCGTCATGACCTTCCATCCATACACCAGTACATTCGGTGCGCGCAGTTAGTTCAGCCTGGCGCGAAACAAAAATGTTGAGCGGCACGATCAGCTTGCCGCTCGGAAAAGCAGCGTCGTAACCGGTTGGCAACAGAACCCAATCGTCCGCCACAATCACGCCATCGCGAATAATTTTTGTATCAGACATGCGCGACCTCGGCTTCACGGCGACCGGCTTTTTTATCGTAAACACTGGCCTTGAAAGGCTCCATACCAACGCGTTTGGCGGTATCCAAAAAATGTTCATCTTCATGGCGCAAGGCCACATAGGTCTTGATCAGCTTTTCTACCACATCCGCCATTTCATCCTGTGCGAATGCGGGGCCGATCACTTTGCCCAGTGCCGCCTGAAGACCTTGGCTGCCGCCGATAGTGACCTGATAGAACTCCGCGCCATGCTTGTCCACGCCCAGAATACCGATATGGCCCACATGATGATGCCCGCAAGCGTTCATGCATCCCGAAATATTAATCGCAATATCGCCAATATCAAATAAATAATCCAAGTCATCAAAACGCCGCTGTATCGCCTCGGCCACCGGGATGGATTTGGCATTGGCGAGGGAACAGAAATCGCCGCCAGGGCAGGCGATGATGTCGGTAAGAAGTCCGATATTGGGAGTCGCAAAACCGATGGTTTTTGCACGCTGCCAGACCGCGAATAAATCGCGTTTTTTAACATCCGCCAAGATAAGGTTTTGTTCATGCGAGACACGAATTTCACCATAGCTAAATTCATCGGCCAGATCGGCTACCGCATCCAGTTGTGCATCGGTTGCATCACCCGGTGCTACGCCAGTTTTTTTCAGCGATAGCGTGACCGCAGCATAGCCGGATTTTTTATGGCCAAATACATTGCGTTCAACCCAGCGCGCAAACGCTTTGTGATCGACAAGATGACGCTCAAACCCCGCATCAATAGTCGGTAGAACAGCATAATCGGGATCAACAAAATAGGCGGCAACACGATCAATTTCGGCCTGTGTCAGGGTTGCAGGGCCATCTTTTAGATGCGCCCATTCGGCGTCGACTTCGGCACGGAATTTTTCAAGACCGAGTTCTTTTACCAGAATTTTGATCCGCGCCTTGTACATATTGTCGCGACGGCCAAAACGGTTATAGACGCGCAAAATCGCATCAAGATAGGTGAACAAATGTTGCTTCGGCAGCGCCTCGCGAACCACATGGCCCAGGATCGGCGTGCGCCCCAAACCGCCGCCGACCAAAATGCGGAACGCTACATTACCCGCAACATCGTTAACCGTATGAATGCCAATATCGTGAAACAGTGTGCCCGCGCGATCTTCAATGGCGCCATTTACGGCGATCTTGAATTTACGCGGCAGGTAAGCAAACTCGGGATGGAATGTTGACCATTGACGAATCAATTCCGCATACGGCCGTGGATCAATCAGCTCATCATGCGCGACCCCGGCAAATTGGTCGGACGTGGTGTTGCGAATACAGTTGCCCGAAGTTTGGATGGCGTGCATTTCAACGGTTGCTAGATCAGCCAAAATATCCGGCACCCGTTTTAATTTGGGCCAGTTGAACTGAATATTTTGACGGGTCGTAAAGTGCCCATAGCCACGATCATATTTGCGCGCAATATGCGCCAGCATGCGCACCTGCGTGCTGGAGAGTTGGCCATAAGGAATCGCCACACGCAGCATCGGAGCGTGCTTTTGTATATATAGACCGTTTTGCAGACGCAGCGGGCGAAATTCATCCTCGCCTAATTCACCGCTGATAAACCGTTCAGTCTGGCCGCGAAATTGCGCCACGCGCTCATCGACGATTTGTTGATCAATGGAATCATATTTGTACATAAAATACTTACCTTAAAAAAACCAGGCGGCCACCGGTGATCAGCAGCAACACTACTAGCGAGTGGCGCACAAAAATTTCTGGCAAGCGTGTGGCAAGCAGGCTGCCAATTGCAACGCCCGGCAGCGAACCTATCAATAATGAGCCGAGCAAATTCAAGTCAACATGACCCAGCGATGCGTGCCCCAATCCCGCGATCAGTGTGAGCGGTACAGCGTGAGCGATATCGGTACCGACGATGCGGACGATGGGCAATTTCGGGTACAGCAAAATCAGCGCAGTAACGCCCACCGCACCTGCGCCAACCGATGAAAGCGATACGGCCGCACCTATAAATGCGCCAAGCAGCACTGTATACAGGGGCTTTCTTGATACGGCAACGGGCTCCGGGCTGCGATGTTCCGCCCACTGCTGCAGGCGTTTACGAAAAACCAATGCCAGCGCCGTCAGCAACAGCATGATGCCTAGGGAAAATGAAAACAGCGAAGAGAAACCTGCGCCCACGACGGCGGCTTCACTACGACGAGTAGCTAGATACCAAACCACCAGCAAGCTCGCTGGCACACTGCCTGCTGCCAGCAAGCCGACAATCTTCCAGTCAATCGTTTTTTTGAAGCCGTGCACGGCCACCCCGCCCGCTTTGGTGATGGAAGCGTAGAGCAGATCAGTACCCACGGCTGTGGCTGGCGTGATGCCGAATAGCAAGACCAGCAGGGGCGTCATGAGTGAGCCGCCGCCGACGCCAGTCAGCCCGACGACCAAACCCACTCCTAAACCTGCAATTGAATAAGCAAAATCCATAAATTATCTTTTTATCATGAGGTGTGATGGTAGTGCTTGTTGCATAGACGCAAAAGGAATATTAAGTTAATATTAAATAGCTAAATTGCATATAGGAAGTAAATCATGACCCTTCAACAGCTCCGCTATCTTTGTGAAGTTGCGCGCCGCAATCTTTCGGTTTCAGATGCCGCAACCGCACTCCATACTTCGCAGCCTGGCATCAGCAAGCAAATCCTCGCGCTGGAGGACGAGCTGGGCGTGCAGGTGTTTGTACGTCGTGGCAAACGGCTGACCGAAATGACGCCCGCTGGAAAACGGCTCGTAGCAATGGCGGAAACGGTATTGGCCAATGCGGGTAATCTCAAACGTGCCGCACGTGATTTGCAGGATGAGAGCGTCGGCGAAATGGTCATCGCCACCACCCACACTCAAGCGCGCTACCTGTTACCCAAAGTGATCCCGATATTTTTGAAGCGCTTCCCAAAAGTTTCGCTGTTTATTCATCAGGGCAATCCGATGCAGGTGGCCGCAGAAGTCGCCTCGGGTCGCGCTGATATCGGTATCGCCACGGAATATCTGGACGGTGTTGCCGAGCTGGTGACGATGCCGCTTTATGCGTGGAACCGCGTGGTAGTGGCGCAAAAAGGCCACCCCATTTTAAGCAAACGCAAGCTCACGCTGGCCGACATCGCAGCTTATCCGCTGGTGTCCTACGATATTTCGATGACCGGACGCGGCGCGGTGAATCGGGCTTTCGTGGAGCAGGGCATCATGCCTAATTTCGTGATCTCGGCGATGGATGCCGACGTCATCAAGACCTACGTTGAATTAGGCATCGGCATCGGCCTGTTGGCTGAGATGGCCTATAACGCCAAGCAGGACAGCGCACTCGGCGTCATCTCCGCCAAACACTTATTCGCCGAAAGTGTGACCAAGCTTGCGTTGAAGCGCGGTGCGTTTTTGCGTGGTTATACCTATGAGTTGATTGAGCTGCTGGCGCCAAAATTGACGCGGGAGGCGGT
>JANYDB010000089.1 GCA_025359985.1 Burkholderiales bacterium
GTGCAAGTGCCCGCAGTGAGTATGGATACCATCGTGCCCGTTATTGAGCAAACCGTCGAGGTAGTAGAGGTGTATGTCGGTGTCAAACCAGAGGTGCTACTGGATAGTGGGTTTAACGCGAAGCTGCCACCCGCGCTGTACACCTGTGCGGCTTGCGCGCCGAAGGTGATTGATTGTGTTCCTTGGTTAATGACGATGCTAGCGGTGACTTGGCCAGCGGCGGCGTAATTGGCGTTGCCCGCTTGGTTGGCGGTGAGGTTGCAGGTGCCCACACCTACGAAGGTGACTTGATTGCCGGTGACGGTGCAAATAAGGTTGGCACTCGTAGTGGCAAAGACGATTGCGTTACCAGAACCACCACCACTGGCGCTGAGTGTGGCGGTTGCAGTTCCAATGACGACGGGAGAACTCGGCGCAAAGCCGGTGACCGTTTGTGGGATGACGGTATTGGTCAGGGCAAACGTGACGCTGGTGGCACCGGCGGTAGAAGCCGTCACGTTGTAGGTGCCGACAATCAGATTGGCGGTGGCACTGATGATGGCGTCGCCCGCACTATTGGTTAGAACCGGGCTCGTGCCAAGTGTGGCGCTGGCACCTGCCCCCGGTGCGCTGAAGGCGATGCTCACGCCTGGGGGGTTGCCACCAAGTCGATCAACCGCGCGCGCAGTGAGCGAGGTGGCGAAGCCAGTGCCACCGACGGTGGATTGTGGCGTACCCAAGACAGCAATCAAGCTGGCGATAACGTTAGTTTGACCAAAAGAGTTATCCCCCCAGCAACTGACCGTGCCATCGATCTTGAGGCCGCAGGTGTGGAAGCGACCTGCCGTGACTTGGGTGAAGCTGCCGGGGGGCGGTGCGGCTTGACCATAAAAGTTATAACCCCAGCAATTGATCGTGCCATCGGCCTTGAGGCCGCAGGTGTGTGCGTAACCCGCCGTGACTTGGGTGAAGCTGCCGGCGGGCGGTGTGGCTTGACCATCAACGTTATAACCCCAGCAATTGATCGTGCCATCGGTCTTGAGGCCGCAGGTGTGGAAGCCACCCGCCGTGACTTGGGTGAAGCTGCCGGCGGGCGGTGTGGCTTGACCAATACTGTTTTTCCCCCAGCAATTGATCGTGCCATCGGTCTTGAGGCCGCATGTGTATGAGTCACCCGCAGTGACTTGGCGTTGGCCGAAGCTGCCGATAGGCGGCGTGGCTTGACCACTGGTGTTACTACCCCAACACGCCAGCATGCTATCTGCTTTGAGCGCACAACTGTGAAGGTCCCCCACTACAATTTGTGTAAAGGTGCCCGTGGGTGGCGTGGCCTGGCCATTGCCATTCTGACCCCAGCACACCAACGTGCTGTCACTTTTGATGGCGCAGTTATGGTTGGAGTAAGTCACTAGCTGCGTGAAGCTCCCGCTAGGCGCCGTTACTTGGCCATATGCGTTGTCGCCCCAGCAAGCCAGCGTACCGTTAGAGCTGAGAGCGCAACTGTGACTTTCACCCGTCGAGACTTGGGTAAATGAGCCAGCAGGTGGAGTGCTCTGACCGGATGCGTCGTAACCCCAGCACGCCAGAGTGCCATCGGTCCTGCGCCCACAACTGTGTACGCCGCCCACCGCAACTTGCGTAAAGGTACCACCGGGCGGGGTGCTTTCACCAACAACATTCCGCCCCCAGCATGCGAGAGTACTGTCCGTCCTGAGGCCACAATTATGGACGCCGCCAGTAGCGAATTGGGCGAACGTGCCGGTCGGTGCACTAGTTTGGCCAAAGCTGCTGTCCCCCCAGCATGCAAGCGTCCCATCCGTCTTGAGTGCACAGCTGTGGTAGCCACCTCCTGCGACTTCAGTAAAGGTGCCACTGGGCGCGTTGATTTGCCCAGCATTATTGTACCCCCAGCAGACTAGTGTGCTGTCGGATTTGATGCCGCAACTGTGATAGCCCCCTGCTGCGATCGTTGGCACTGCCCTGGTAATGGCTTCTGTGCCGGATGGGCCGTGGTTACCAGCTGCATTCACTGATGTCGCCGCAACAAGCGACAGCAGCGACAGTAATAACATTAGAATTTGACGGGCAAGGCGTGATGAGATTGGGCATGCTGCCGCGCGCGTGCGCGCCTTCGTGCGCGCTTTCTTTAACTCGTTCGGCTCGCTTTGTTCAATAACATTCATGTTGGCTCTCCCATTGGCGACAAATAACAAATGTTTTTTTGCAGCTTAAACGAATACTACGTTTACTGCAAAAGCCAAGCAATGCGGAGTGTTCGGCACTTTTGTGTTCCGGCTGACGATCAGCGACCGGATAAGTATCAATGACGGGTTGGAATCTGCATCCGCTTGATAGACGCGCTCGGCCAAGCTCACCTATCCACGGGCATTTTCAAGCGGCTAAAGATGCCCGTAAAAATGGGAGTTTTTGTTTTATTTATGATAGTTTATCGCTGCCAACTTTTTTGTTGCCGCAATGGAATGCAAGCGCGATGGTTGGAAGATTGGGTCACTTTGAGTGACCATACATTTACTTATTTTTGGCCGCCAAATGCGCATGAAAACGCCATTACACATTGCCTCGATTGAACTCGCAGTCGATTATTTGCTTCATACGATAACGGGCGATATTGTGTTGGCTATCCCGCTCGGCATCGGCAAACCTAACCCGTTTGTTAATTGTTTATATCGCCGTATCAAGGTGAATCCGGCCCGTCGTTTACGCATCATCACCGCGCTATCGCTGGTAAAGCCTGCCGGCAAAAGTGAGCTGGAGCGGCATTTTCTGGAGCCCTTAGTGGCGCGAGTATTTGGGGATTATTCTGACCTGGATTATGTGTCCGACCTGCATGCGGGATTGTTGCCTGAGCATATCGAAGTGCATGAATTTTTCATGAAAACGGGCGATTATGTCGGAAGCAGCGAGACGAATAACCGTGCACAACAAGCCTATATTTCGACCAACTACACTTTAGTGGCGCGCGATATGGCGGTGCAGGGCGTTAACGTCTTAGCGCAGGCAATTGGGTCTAAAGGGGAGGGCGATGAACTTGCGCTATCGCTATCGAGCAATTCGGATTTAACTCTTGAAGTGGTCGAAAATGCCCGTGCTACAGGCACGCCCTTGATAATGATCGGCGTGATCAATCAGCAGATGCCGTTCATGCCCAATACGGCTGAAGTCGCGCCGAATTTTTTTGATGTGCTCATACACGATCCGGTTGCAACTCATGCCCTGTTCGCGCCGCCTAACGGCAAAATCAACATCACCGATTACGCCATTGGTCTACATGCGTCGAGCTTGGTGCTCGATGGCGGTACGCTGCAAATCGGGATCGGTGCGCTGGGTGATGCGATTGCACAAACCTTAATCGTGCGTGAGCGTCACAACCAAGATTACCGACGCATGCTCGATTCGATCTGCACAGATGGCCTTGAGGGTCGTGAGTCCGGCCGCTTCGAGCAGGGTTTGTACGGCTGCTCGGAAATGTTCGTTAACGGATTTCTTAAATTAATTGAAGCGGGCATTATTCGCCGCGAAGTATATGGAGATGCGGTACTGCAAAGCCTGCTTAACGAGTGCCGCATCAGTCGCGTTGCGGTTACGCCCGACACCCTGCGTGCCTTGCTGGTAGCAGGGCGTGTTCAATATCAGCTCAGTGGCGCTGATCTGGCCTTCCTGAAACGCTTTGGAATTTTGCGGGCGGCAGTTTCAATTGAGGGCGAAGGTAAAGAATTGGTGATGCAGGGGACGCGCATTCATAATGATTTGGGCGACACCGCAGTGTTTGACCGCGTTGCTGCCACCATGCTGGGCGATGAACTCATCGGCGGCATCTTCATGAGTGGTGGGTTCTTTCTGGGCCCCCGCGATTTTTATCAGGCCCTGCGCACCATGGCGCTGCCTCGGCTAGCGAAGATCGACATGACGCGGGTTAATTTTATCAATCAGCTTTATGGTGATGAACAATTAAAGCGTGCGCAGCGTAAAAAAGCCCGCTTCATGAATACCACCATGATGGTGACGTTGTTGGGAGCCGCTGTCAGTGATGCGCTTGAATCGGGGCAGGTGGTGAGTGGAGTGGGTGGGCAATACAACTTTGTCGCGATGTCGCATGCCCTGCCGGATGCACGCTTGTTAATGATGCTGCGCTCGACCCACGAACACGCGAATGCACAAACTCATCACGAAGCACCGGGCCTCAGCAGCAGTATTGTTTTTTCTTATGGCAATGAAACTATTCCGCGTCATTTGCGCGATGTGGTGATTACCGAATACGGCATCGCGGAGCTGCGCGGGCAAGCTGACCGAGAAGTGATTAAACGCCTGCTCGCGATTGCCGATTCACGCTTTCAGCCAGCGCTCGTCAACCAGGCCAAAGCCCACGGCAAGCTTGAAGTAGACTATGAAATCCCGGATCGATACCGCGCTAATTTGCCGCAGGCGCTGGAGGACAAATTGCGGCCGTGGAGCGCGGCAGCGCTGCTGCCCGCTTTGCTGCCAGCATTTCCGTTTGGCACCGATCTGACCGAAGATGAGTTGCACATCGTTGATGCGCTAAAGCGATTGCAGCACGCGGCTGGCCATCCAATCGAACTGGTGCAGATGGCCGTCAAGAGTTTATGGGAAGGCAAGGAAGCGCCGCATGAATATCTGGAGCGTCTGGGGCTGGCAGACGCCCGGAGTTTTCGCGATATGTTTGTGCGTAAATT
>JANYDB010000057.1 GCA_025359985.1 Burkholderiales bacterium
GAGCGGTAATTTGCGCCAATAACAAAACACAAACAGCACCGCAGCAGCCAATATGAATCGATAGCCTACCGACATTTCAGGCGCCACATGACCAAGCTGATAGGTTATGGCCAACCAGGTAGAACCCCAGATCAGGACGCATATTGAAAAGAGTTTCAGGGTGGAGTGAGGCATCAGTGTTTCATTTTTTAAGCAATGGATTTTGGTCTAGTGTAAAGCCGAACCAATAAAAAATTATTCCCGCCGCAGCGGGAATAATGATCGCTTTAATCACGCAGCGGCTAACACATGCCGTTATTTTTGGATGCCCATCTGCGACAACACAAATGAATAAGTAATGGCAATTTCTTTCAAGTAATCGTAGCGGCCGGATGCACCGCCATGGCCCGCATCCATGTTGGTTTTTAATACCAGCAGGTTGCTGTCGGTCTTGAGCGTGCGCAGCTTGGCCACATATTTTGCCGGCTCCCAATACATCACCTGACTGTCATTGAGCGAGGTTTCCACCAGCATGGCAGGGTATGCGCCTCTCACCAAATTATCGTAAGGCGAATAAGAGCGCATGTATTGATACGCAGCTTTCTCATTCGGGTTGCCCCACTCCAGATATTCGCCCACCGTTAATGGCAGCGTAGCATCCAGCATCGTATTCATCACATCCACAAACGGTACTTGCGACACCACTGCCCTGAATAAATCAGGGCGCAGATTAGTGACCGCCCCCATCAATAAACCCCCCGCACTGCCACCCTGAATCGCCAGTTGCTGTGGTTCGGTATATTTATTGGCCACCAGATATTCGGCCACATTGACGAAATCGGTGAAGGTGTTTTTCTTCTTCATCATCTTGCCGTCATCGTGCCAGGCCTTGCCCATCTCGCCGCCGCCGCGAATGTGCGCAATCGCGTAAATCATGCCGCGATCAATCAGCGCCAGCCGTGATGAACGAAAACCCAGCGGCATCGAAATACCGTATGAGCCATAACCGTAAAGGAGCAACGGTTGTGGGCCTGCACGCTTCAAAGATTTTTTATAGACTAGCGACACCGGCACCATCGCACCGTCTCCCGCCTTCACCATGATGCGCTCGGCTTGATAGTCTTCCGGTTTGTAGCCGCCCAATACTTCGAGCTGTTTTTTCAGGACGCGAGTGCGCTTGGCAATATCGTAATCAAACACGGAATTCGGTGTGACCAACGAGGTGTAATTAAAGCGATAGATTACGGCATCAAACTCCGCGTTTTGCCCGGCTGATGCCTCATAAGCGGCTTCGGGAAAAGTAATGTCATGCGGCTTAGAGGTTTGAATATCAAACACCCGCAGCTTTGGCAGACCGCCTGATTTTTCGAGCGCTACAAAAAACTGATTGAACATATCAACGCCATCCAGCTTCACGTCTTTTCGATGAGGGATTATTTCAACCCATTTGCTTTGATCTGCTTTGCCCGCAGGTGCTTTGACGAGGCGGGAATTACGGCCTTTGTCATCAGTGACGATATAAAAATCTTTGCCGTGATGATCAATCGAATATTTGATGTTGCCTTTGCGTTTCATATAAAGCGCAAATTGACCATCGGGTTTGTTCGCGTCCAGCAAGCGCTGCTCGGTGGTTTCCGAACTGGCTGAGGTCAGGATAATGTAGCCCTTGCTACGGGTCGCCTCAACCCCTATCCCGTACAGCTCATCTTTTTCCTCAAACAGCATGTCGTCTTTTTTATCACCCAACCGGTGACGAAAAAATCTATCTGAGCGCTTGGTGGTCGCGTCTTCAGTAACATAAAAAACGGTTTTATTGTCATTGGCCCATGCGACAGACGTTACGCGCTCAATTTTGTCGTCCAATGTCTTGCCCGTCTCCAAATTTTTGAAGTTAAGCGTGTATTGACGAAAGCCGGTCACATCGGTTGAATAAGCGGCCCACTTTCCGTCCGGGCTGATATCCATGCTGCCAATGGCGAAAAAAGGTTTGCCTTGCGCGAGCTCGTTAAGGTCAAGCGTAATCTCTTCGTTTGCATCAAGACTGCCTTTCTTGCGGGCATAAATGCTGTACTGCTTGCCAGTCTCGGTGCGGGAGTAATAAAAATAGTCGCCTTTTTTATAGGGCACATTTTCATCTGTTTCTTTGATACGGGAGAGCATGTCTTTATATAGCTGCTCCTGAAAATCTTTCATCGGACCAAGCACAGTTTGCGTGTATGTATTTTCGGCCTTTAGATAATCAACGACTTCAGGATTCGATTTTTCACGCAGCCAAAAATAATCATCGACGCGCTTGTCGCCAAAATTTTCGAATGTTTTAGGTATTTTCTTGGCGGTCGGTGGCATGGGCGCGAGGGTGATAGATGAAGTGGCAGATGGAGTTGCAGATGGAGTGGCAGATGGGACTGCAGGCGAGGCGGGCGTTTGCGCGAACACGAAAGTAGAACACGCAGCCATTAGCGCAGCAACCGGTAAAAATCGAATCGACATGCAACCTCCTAAATAGTTAAGCGATTGATTATAGACCTCCCGCTCTGCCGCCCCAAGGCTGAAAGCGAGATTTTAATTCAGCGCGTGCTTGATTCGCCTCGCCCTTGCTGTAACGCTTTGATACAAATCTTGACTCACGCTAACCAAATTAGCGTAAACCCCCATATCGACCAGGCGTTAATTAATCCATGAGCAAAACATGCTGCAACCGACGCTCAGTCAATCCATAGTTAATTACTCCAAAGGAATAGTCATGAATACCAAGACGCTCATCGCCTCATTATTTGTTACCGCCATTAGTGCATCTGCCTTCGCTCAAACAGCCCCTTCTATTCCCGGCACCAACACACCCAAAATTGACGCCCGCCATGCCAATCAGGAAAAGCGCATTGCACAAGGCCAGGCAAGTGGCGCGTTAACCAACAAAGAGGCCGCACGTTTACAAAATCGTGAAACCCGCCTCACTAATGCCGAAGCAGCCGCCAAGGCCGATGGCAATGTGACCCAAAAAGAGCGCACCAAGCTGAAACACATGGAAAACAAAGACAGCCGTGCGATCAAACGCCAAAAGCATGATGCGCAGGTAAAGCCAGCCTCATCAACCACACCACCTGCACCGTAATACGGATTACACGTCTCCTCCCTTGCCCGGTCATTCATCATGAATGCCGGGCTTTTTATTTGCGACGGCTATTGCTACACTCAAAGTCAAATATTTATAGTCCGTTTGGAGTAACCCATGTTTGAAGCCAAGGCCGTTGCCATGTCTGCTACATCCTCAAAAAGCGATTTTTATCGCGACTTGAATAAACAGCTCGCCGGATTATTGGCGGGTGAGCGCGATGTGATAGCTAATACCGCCAATTTTTCGTCGCTGATTTATCTGATGCTGGCCGATCTGAACTGGGCCGGGTTTTACTTTTTGCGCGGCGACGATCTCGTCCTCGGCTCGTTTCAAGGCAAGCCCGCCTGCGTGCGCATCTCCGTCAATCCCACCCCTCGCGGGGTATGTGGCAATGCTGCATTCCACCGCAAAACTTTTGTAGTGGCGGATGTGCATGAATTCCCCGGTCACATCGCCTGCGACTCGGCCTCAAATTCTGAAATCGTAATCCCACTTATCGTGAATAACCAGGTAATTGGCGTGCTCGATATTGATAGCCCGAAGCTCGCCCGGTTTGATGAAGAGGATCGAGTGGGTTTGGAAACAATGGCGGCGACTTTGTTAGCCTCGACGGATTTTAGTTGGTGATCTATTGCACCTTCTTTTTTGGGAAAATTCAGGCCCGTCTCGTACGTTCCGGTGCATGAAGTAGCCACTCGGTAATAGCGCGCCATGAACTGGATCGCAAGCGTCCCCCGTTATCGTATGCATCACGCCCTCATCGTTGAATGTTACCTCACCGCTTGGCAAAACCCTCAAAACCCCCGCCAATAGGCGCTCTTCAAGCATTGCTGTATTTTTTTACAGCCTTGCGTAATTCGGCGTAAAATTTCAGGGCTATGTCTTCTTCCGCGGCTACGCCCACACTCCCACTATCTGCCTTGCTGGTCGATTTTAATTCTTATTTCGCATCGTGCGAGCAGCAGATGCGGCCGGAATTGCGTGGCAAGCCGGTGGGTGTGGTGCCGATGCTGGCGGATTCAACTTGCCTGATTGCGGCGAGCTATGAGGCCAAAAAGTATGGCGTCAAAACACTCACGAATGTAGGTGAAGCCAAGCGACTCATCCCGGATATTCAGCTGGTTGTAGCGCGCCATGAAATCTATATCGATTTTCATCACCAGGCGGTAAAGGCGGTTGATGAAATCGCGCCCGTGCGGCAGGTGTTGTCGATTGATGAAATGGTGTGCGATTTGCCGGCGGGCTATAAAACGGTGGCGCGCGCTATGGAATTAGCGAACGATATCAAGCGTAATCTTGCGGCGAAAGTGGGTGAATATTTAAAGGTTTCGATCGGCCTTGCACCTAATACATTTTTAGCCAAGCTGGCGTCCAACATGCAAAAACCAGATGGCTTAGTGATTTTGCAGGCATATGATGTGCCCGCCAAAATTGAGCACCTACCACTGCGTGCGCTCAATGGTATTGGCAAAAATATGGAGGTGCGGCTAAACCATTACGGCATCGACACCATTGCCCAACTCTATGCGCAGACTGCGGAACAATTGCGCACAGTATGGGGCGGCGTGGGTGGTGAGCGATTCCACGCCAAGCTGCGCGGGGTCGAGATTCATGTAGATGAAACCGAGATGTGCTCGATTGGGCATTCACACGTATTGCCGCCAAACCTGCGCAATAAAGATGATGCCTACGCGGTGCTGGATCGCCTGACGCAAAAAGCTGCGATGCGACTGCGCAAGGTGGATTACTTCGCCAGTCGGCTCGCGTTAAAAGTGAAATTCCTGAATGCACCTTCTTGGGAAATCGACACCCGCCTGATGCAAACCCAGGACACGCTTTCGCTGCTGCATGCGTTGGAAGCAATGTGGAAAAAATATCCCCAGCGCCGGAACGCCACACCACTTCAAGTTGCCATCACGTTACTGGAGCTTGCGCCTGCAGGCCATCACACCGCGTCTTTATTCGAGACGGACAGCGATAAAAAACAGCTCAATTCCGCTATTGATGCGGTCACGCTCAAATACGGCAAACGCGCCGCTTACTTCGGCGGCGCGCATCGTGCAATTGATCACGGCAAGATGGCTATTGCGTTTAACCATATTCCGGATGTGGAGACAGAGCGCTAAATTCGGAAAATTAAATTCAGAAAATTAAATTCGGGAAATTAAAATCACAAGGTTAGAATCATTTGAAAAATAATTTTAACCTCGCCTTACTATCAAAGTGTTTCTTAAATCGGTATTCATTAAAACTATGTCTCTTAAAAATAATGTCACTATCATCACCGGTGCATCAACCGGCATCGGTGAAGAACTGGCGTATCAGTTGGCCGATCAGGGCGCGCATCTGGTGCTAACGGCACGGCGTGTGGCTGAGCTTGAACGCGTTGCCAAAAAAATAGCCGCGAGGGCGGCCGCGAAGGGTACGAAAGGTACGAAAGGTACGAAAGTCATTGTCGTCAGCGCTGATGTGGCGGTACAAGCGGACTGCAAAAAAATAATTGATACCGCCATTGCTGAATTTGGCCGCATCGATACGCTGGTCAACAATGCAGGCATGACAATGTGGGCTAAGTTTGAAGATATTCAGGATGTCGACATGCTGGCGCGCATCATGCAGGTGAACTATATGGGTAGCGTGTATTGCACCTATTTTGCGTTGCCGCATTTAAAAGCGAGCAAGGGGCGCATTGTCGGTGTGGCGAGTTTAACCGGTCTTTTGGGCGTGCCTACTCGTACCGGCTATGCGGCCAGCAAGCATGCAATGCGCGGATTTTTTGATTCGCTGCGGATTGAATTGGCAGACGCAGGGGTCAGCGTGACGATGATTTACCCCGGCTTCGTCGCCACCGGCATTCGCGAGAACGCGACCGGCGCTGATGGCAAGCCGTCATTGATTGATCCGGTGGATCAGGCAGGCGTGATGAGTGTGGCTGAATGCACTGCGCTCATAGTGCAGGCGCTCAAAAATCGCAAGCGCGAAGAAGTGATGACGCTCAAAGGCAAGCTCGGTCAATGGCTGAAACTGATTGCGCCTGACGTGATTGATGGGATGGCTAAAAAGGCCGTTGAAGGCAACCAGAAATTTGTTGAAGGCAAGTAATAGCATATGCATTTGAATGTGCATCTGCAGCGCATTTAAATTAAAGCAGCGCGGTAAATCATGCAGGGTATCCCGCAATTCGTACTGGCTCAGACGAGCATGCCTTCAAGCCATTTCGTATAAAGCTGATCGGCAACACGGTTTAGCGTGAGCAAATTCTCCGGCATCTCGCTCAGCATCTGTTCGGGCTTTTGGATCGTGGGCGACCCTAAACTGGCGTTCTCTTTTTCCCAGTCCTGGCACCAATCCACGATCATCGCCGGCGTCATTTCGATATGACATTGCATGCTCAATGATTTACCGATCACATAAGCCTGGTTGTGGCACGCATCGCCCGTGAGAATGCGCTCTGCTCCGACAGGAATAGCGAATGTTTCCTGATGCCACTGAAAAGTCGTCCAGCGATGCCAATCAGCTCCGAACCAATCGCGTGCGGTTGGCGAGGATTCCACGCACACCGGATGCCAACCTATTTCTTTGACGGTATTCGTCGTCACCGCACCACCGAGTGCTTTGGAAATGAGCTGCCCGCCGAGACAGTGGCCCAGACAAGGCGCATCGTGTGCAATCGCTTGCCGAATCAATTGCAGCACCGGCGGAATCCACGGCAGATCATCATTCACGCTCATCGGCCCGCCCATAAAAGCGAAACCGCTGTACAAGCTCAAATCGGTAGGTGCTGTAATGCCTTCATCGACCGCGAATAGCGTCCAGGGAATCGCGCGGGCATCCAGGAAGGCGGTGAAATAACCGGGGCCGCAGCCAGGCGAAAAACGAAAAATGGCGATAGGTTTTATAACAGATTTCAATGCAGCTTTCGGCTGCCGGTTTCGGCTGGAGTTTTAAGTACCCGCGCTCAAATAAGCGCACTTCATCTAAGCGGCACGTGCAATCTGCGGCGTTGATGAAGATAACGATGCTGATGCTGATGCAGCGCGCATCTTATCCACCGCCACCGCAAGCCGCCAGATACCTTCATCGAGTTGCTTCGGTGTGGGGGTTGCGAAGCTGAGGCGAATCGCATGGCGTACCGGCGCGTCAGCGTAAAAATGTTCGCCGGGCACGAAAATCATTTTTTCCGGCAGCGCGTATTTCAGCAATGCGGCGGAATTGATCGAAGCATCCGTCCACTTGGCCCACAGGAACATGCCGCCATCTGGCTGCACATAGTCCAGCGCGCCCGCAAGATGACGTTGCAGCGCGTTGGTCAGTGCTTCATTACGCTCTTTGTAGCTCGCACGAATGCTGGGCAAGCGCTCATATAAACGCCCTGAATCGAGATAGCGCGCTGCGACCGCCTGGGTAAATGTGGAGGTATGCAAATCCATGCCTTGCTTGGCAATTTCGGCGTAGTTGCGTAACGCGGGCGGCAGAATCATCCAGCCAATACGAAATCCGGGAGCGAGAATTTTTGAGAGCGTGGAAAGATAGCCACACCACGCTTCGGCACCGGGGATGTCTTTGGCAATCGCAATCAGGGGTGGCAGTGTGTGACCACTTGAACGCAGCTCGCCATAGGGGTCATCCTCAACCACGAACACTTGATGCTTGACCGCGAGCTGCAATAATTTTTTGCGGCGCTCAAGTGACATCGTGGCGCCCGACGGATTTGCAAAAGTGGCGACCGTATAAATCATTTTGGGTTTGACCGCACAGGTATCGAGCATGATTTCGAGCGCGTCCACATCCATGCCGTGATCATCAACCTCAACGCCGACAAATTTAGCTTGCGCCAATGCGAACGTTTGAATGGCTGCCAGATACGATGGCCGCTCCACGCAAACAATATCGCCTGCATCCAGCAACACGCGCGCCATCAAATCGATTCCCTGCTGCGAGCCGGTGGTGACGACCATATCGTCTGCATCAACTGACGCGCCGCGCGTATGCATGAGTGTTACCAGTGATTTTCTTAATTCAGGTGAGCCCGCCGTGACGCCGTATTGCAGCGCCGATACTGGAATATCGCGCATCACCTCAGCACTAGCTTGGCTCAGACCTTCCAAATCGAACAGATCAGGTGCTGGCAACCCGCCGGCCAGTGAAATCATGCCGGGCTCGCTGGCATGCTTGAGTAGATCGCGAATCGCAGAAGAGGAAACATTGCGCATACGCGTCGCAACGTTGTAATTGACGAGGTCTTGATTGGTGTTCATAGAACGCTCCTGATTTTGATGCCGCATCGTATCATGCGAGACAAAATATTCATGGATAGTAAATGACGGTTTTTTACATCATACGCTTCGTACTTAATGAAAATTTTAATTAAACTCTAGCATTGACGGATGTTTCAAGCCAAAAGTGCTTCGAGAATCCCACCAATAAACGAGTTTTTATCTCCGATTATTGCTTTGCGGTTGTGGCGTGGCTTAAGAAACCGCGTCAGATAGCTGATATACAAAACCCGAACCTGCCCTTGTTTCCATTGGGCAAGCCTACGATGCTAATGATGTTGATGAAATGGCGGACTATGTTCGGGTTTGGCAAAGGCGCTGCGTGGGATCGGTACTAACAGAAAAAACGTAAAAATTGGCCCTTACTTGTGTCGTCAATGTAGCGCTTTTTGCGGCTATCAAGTACACAAACGCAATGCTATATTAAGAATCTGCATCGCTTGTTGCTTCACTGTTGCATCCTTGTTGTGTTCCTGTTGCGTTCCTTCCGCTGACTTGATTGCGAGTTTGTTTGAGCACCCTTCCACCCAGCCCACCCGTCGGCCCAAGCCCCATCAGCCATGAAGTTGAAGTGGTTTATAGCGAGCTTAAGCGGCTGGCCGGCTCGCACATTCGCCGCGAGCGTGTGGATCATACTTTGTCGGCGACGGGACTGGTTCATGAAGCCTACTTACGATTGGCTGAATCGAGCCCGCAATGGGAATCACGCAGTCATTTTTTCGGAATCGCAGCGAATGCCATGCGTCAGGTGCTGGTGGATCATGCGCGTGCGCATCGTGCGGAAAAACGCGGTGGCGATTGGCTTAAGCTCACACTAACTTCGGCCATGCCTGAGATCGAGGGCCAGCCTGGCGCGCATCGCGATGGCGTTGATACAGCAGATGCGGTGGATATTATCAGTCTCAATGATGCGTTATCGGAGCTTGAGCAGCGCGACCCGCGCCAGGCCAAAATCGTGGAGCTGCGTTACTTCGGCGGTCTTTCTATTGAAGACACAGCGGTCACGCTGAATCTCTCACCAGCCACCATCAAACGCGAATGGCTGGTGGCTAAACTTTATTTGAAACGAAAACTGGATAGATGAGTCAATTTTCAGCGGGACAAAATACCTGGCAGATCGCCAAACAAATCGTTGCCGACGCGGCTGAATTACCGCCGGCTGAGCGCAATGCCTTCGTGATTGAGCAATGTGGTGATCACGCGGTACTGCTGGCCGAAGTTCAGTCATTGCTGGCGCAGCTTGACGGCATTGACGCCTATATTGAAATCCCCGCCGCGCTGCCGGACAGCGCAGCGCTGAATGATGGCGACGATGCTAACACCTCTTTCTCGCTGACCGGACAGACCATCGGTGCCTACCGGCTGGGCGCCCAAGTTGGCAGCGGCGGCATGGGCGTGGTCTATGCGGCCGAGCGCGCTGATGGCGCATATCAACAAAAAGTCGCGATCAAGTTACTGCGCGGCGGCGGTATTGGCAGCATGGGAGGCAGCGGCAACAGCGAGCAAGACGCCCGCCGCATGGCACGCGAGCGGCAAGCGCTTGCGCAGCTCGATCACCCCCACATTGCGCGCCTGCTCGATGGCGGCACTACCCCTGACGCCGCACCCTATTTGGTAATGGAATTCATCGACGGTGAAGCCATTGATAAATATTGCGAGCATGAGCAGCTCGACCTTCGCGAACGCGTGGCCCTGGTGCGCGGTGTGTGTGCAGCAGTACAAAGCGCACATCAGCGCTTGTTGATTCATCGCGACATCAAGCCCTCCAATATTTTAGTTACCCGCGAAGGTACACCCAAGCTGCTCGATTTCGGGATTGCGCGGCTGCTGGAAGCCAGCACCGAAGGGGCCAGCCAGCCGCAAGATGTCACCCACGCCACGGCTCTGCTGTTTACCCCACGCTATGCAAGCCCTGAACAGGTACGCGGCCAGGCGGTGACCGTTGCCACCGATGTCTACGGCCTCGGTTTACTGCTATATGAATTGCTGGCGGGTGCGAGCCCCTATGAGCGGATCGCCTCGTCAATTTCAGGCAGCGCCGCCGAAGCGATGGTGGCCGTGATGCAGGATGCGCCGCGCCGCGCCAGTGAAGTGGCACGCAAGATCATTCATGGTGGCAGCACATCCGCAGGACTCAATGCAGATAGCGTGCGCAGCGTACCGGGCACCACAAGGTTTGATCGAAATCCGAAACAGCTCGAAGGTGAGCTCGATACCATCCTGCTCAAAGCCTGCGCCAAACTCCCAGCAGAGCGTTATCAAACCGTTGCCCAGTTAGACGATGACCTCGCCCGCTGGCTGACCGGCAAGCCCATTTTGGCACGGCCCCAAACCTGGGCTTACACGTTTTTTAAACTGGTCAACCGTCATCGCTTCGCCACCGGCATGATCACACTGGCGTCAACCGCCATCATTGCCGGGGTGGTTGGAACGGTGGTACAAAAAAATCGGGCTGAGGCCGAACGTGTTAAGGCAGATGCGCGGTATAGTCAAATTCGTGAACTTGCTGGTCACATGGTGTCGGACTACAACTTGGCTATTACTAAGCTACCAGGTGGCACACCACTCAGTAAAAAAATGGCTGACGATGCGGTCGCCATGTTGAACACGTTGGCACAGGACAAACCAGATGATTTTGGGCTAAAACTTGAGTTGGCAAATGCATATCGCACGCTGGCCAGCACCCAGTTCTCGCCTTATTATTCTAATCAAGGCGACACAAAAGCATTTGACGCCGCAAACGCTAAAGCCATTGCATTGGTGACTTCAGTACGAGAAACCAATGCCAAGATTGCCGGACCTGCAAAAATTGATCGCGCCGCTGAGATTGCTTGGTTTGAAACCCAGCAAGTGCTAGCCCTTGGCGCCCAAGGCCGCGGGGATTACGAAAAATCGGTAAGTCTGCTGCAGGAAATCACCGAGCACTTTCATGCGCTCTCGGCGAAATTTCCTGCGGATCTCAAATATCGCGAAGTCACGATTGACGCCCAATGCTCCATCGCTCAGCAATCCAATACTTTCTTGAAGCGCACTGCTCAGCCAAGTTTGAATAATGCCAAAATTGATTTTGAACCCTGGATGAAACTACTGCCCGATGCCGATACTGTTTTTCAATACACGATAAGGCTTCTGCACAGCGAACATCTTCAGGCCCGTTTCGAGAAAGACGAAAACCGCGCTATAGATTTGCTGGACAAGGAAATTCAGTTGAAAGAAGCACGTTTTAAAACGCGCCCAAACGATGCTGAATTGCGCCAATCAATCACGGCTAATTTGATTTCACGT
>JANYDB010000068.1 GCA_025359985.1 Burkholderiales bacterium
CGTTGCCGCTTGTGCCGCCCGCGCCGCCGCTGGTGGCGCTGAGGGTGGCGGTGTTGTTGGGGGGCTGCACATACGTGAGCGGGCTTGCGGGGGTGCTGGTGAGGCCGGTGATGGTTTGGCTCATGGTGCCGCCAACGGTGATGGTGAAGGATTGGCTCACGGCGGGGGCGGCGTTGTAGTTGACGTTACCGGGTTGGTTGGCGCGGATGGTACAGGTGCCTGCGGTTTGGATCGTCGCTGAGCGCACAAGCGCCCTGTCCTTCATGGGAACTCGATGTGGTCGCTGTGCGCGGATGTGCTGATTTGCAGATGCTGGCATCATTGTGCGGTTGAAAAACGATGTTTTTTCATTGGTTTAAGTTACAAAACCCTAGCACTGGCGCGGCGTTTTGGACATAAATGCCTTAAAGCGCTCTCTGGTGCTAGGGTTTGTGGATTCATTTTGTGATGGCAACCGTTTTGTTAATGCGTTAATGCGTGGGCTGATGATACTTGGTAACCGTTCGCCTAACACTGTTGTATCGCAGCTTAAGAAGTATCGTCAGGCTACGTATCAAATTAATGGAGTCTGACCCCATTTATGCACATCCTTGAAAAATAATTATTAAGCAGTGGCACGAGCTTTAAATTCAGCAATCCAGTTTGCCATGCCAATTACGTCTGCCGACAACTCGTCTGGTGTCGGTAAGACGATTGGAGTTTCATTGGATTGCGAGTGTTCAAAGCAGGAATAACGAGTCATCAGCGTATCAATGAAATTGCAATCATTTGTCGTGATTTTTGATAATTCGCCTAGCTTTCCATATGTCTGAAGTGAACGCCGAAAGCGCGATACAACATCATTCAGCAAGATTTTTTCAACACATCTTTCAATCAAAATCCGAAAATCACTGCATGTGGCCTTTGCATGAATTTCATAACTATCTACATCACCATCGGTGTAGAATTTTCGGAGATTGGGTAAAATGTGATCACGAATTTTGTTGATTGCAGATTCCAATTTATTTTCACGAATTTTCAAATCATTGACGATTCCAATGTTTGCACCTATGCGATGCAGCCCCGTTAAGGTTATTGATATCGGAGGTTGACTTTTTGCATCAGCAGCCTTTGCATACCGTTGTACGGCATCATCTAGCAACGTCAGCAATGAAAGCCGATGAGTGAATACAATCACTTGTCGTGTTTTGGAAAGTTCAATCAACCGTTCAACAACCTTTTCTTCGAAATCTTGATCGAGCGACGAGATAGGATCATCAAAGACAAATGGTGTTGGTTGTCCAGAACCCATCATGTCAGCAAGGAATGCAGCCAAGGATACTATTCTGGTTTCGCCTTCACTCAATATAAGGTTAGTGGCAACTGCTTTTTTTGCACCGACCAGTTTCAATTCGAATTTGATTTTCCCTTTTCCTTCAAGAACAGAAGTCGGTTCAACTGGAATTCGCTCACCACCAAGATATTTAAGTTCATCAGAAAATCTTTTCTGATATCCAAGCGATAATTCCTCGTCGGTCAGTTCATTCTTTTTAGTTGTAAGGGCATTCGTTTTGCACAAGGTTTCAGCACCTTCAATTTTTTTGATTGACTGCTTACGAAGAATTTCCTTTTCAATAGCTGCTCTATTTTGAGTCAGCCATTCTTTTGCTTTCCATTCGTTTAATTTCTTTTCAGCTTCTTTTCGCTTGTCGGCTTGCTGCAATTCGGTGAGTGTCTTTTCTCCCATAATGACTTGCTCTTCATATTTGGCGATTGATTTTTCAAGATCATCCCAAACGATGACATTCAATTTTCCGATTTCCGATATGCCAGTAATTAAGCCATGTCTAGCAACGATGGCATTGAACATGGCTTCACCAATCGCAGTGTCCACCTTCAATAATTCAATCTTGGTATTCCATTCTTCCGTTTTAATCAAAGATGGAAAGGCTTCGATTTCTTCCTTGAGTAAATTTTCAGCTTTGATTGCTGAAGCCTCAAGCGAACCTTTGACAAATTTTTCAAATCCGGTCAGCCGTTCTTTCGCATGCTTATCAAGTTCTTGAAGGCACAGAACACATCGGCTTTCATCACCAATTACCGGAAAGTGGTCATCAGCATAAGCAAGTTCGTCCGAGTATTTCCGTGCCGCTTCCCACATCAATTTCCAAGAATCTTCACCAACACCTGATAGCGATGCATTGGCAAATATTTTTTTGGCGTCCTCAGTCGCAACCTTTCGCTTATCCTTTGCATCCTTGCGAAGTGCAATTAACTGTTTGAATTTGTCGTCAGCCAATCCATTTTTCAATGTGGTAAATTCGGTTTTGAGTTGGGTAATTCGCTGTTTGGTTTGAACAAATCCCTTGAGCTTGCCAGCAACATCGGTTTGCTGCATTAATAATTCAAGCCGACCTTTTTCTTCAACGTCTTCAGGGGTGATGACACATGCCTTATCAATTGCCAATTTCAATGTTCCATGACTTAACGAACTGATGAATGACTTGACAGTGGTTAATGCGAATTCAACGGGCAATATTGGCATTGCACTTACGAGGGCATTTTTTTGGACACCTAACGACTCGGAAACTCGATCACAAATTGCAACGAGCGCAGAAATGAATCGCATCCTACGAGGTTCATAACTCGCTTCATTTTTGCCATTGACATATGAAGCGGCTGTATGGCTATCAAAAATATGCACATGCCGTAATTCTTGCACGGCACCTGATGGTAATGACCACTGCAAATTTTTTATTGAACCAGATACCGAGATTTTGATTTCAACAGATGGATTTACGTTGGTGGATGAAAATACATTCGGCTGTAAGTCCAATTTCATCAACGAGCCACATGCATGCTTCAATAATCGGGCATATCCAGATTTACCTGACCCGTTACCACCATACACGACATGCAAATTTGATTGGCCGAAAGGGAGCTTGGCACCAGAAGTGATTGCATTGACACCGACGACATTATCAAGCTGTTCAATTCGCATCATTGCTGATGTCGGTGTTTGGGTAAATGAACCAGGTGGAACCGTCTTGAAGACCGTACCAGGCGTTTTCAAAGCCTCATTGGTACAAAGTGCTACCAGCACTTTCAAAGCTGCATCATCGGGTGTCTTTTGATCTTGGAGCAGGTTAGCGGCTGCTGTTTGTAACCATTGAGGTCTTCCAGATAGCCATGCCTCAAAATCCAAGAGACTATTCGGGGTTAGTTTCGGTGATGCAGCTTTTGTAGTAGTCATGTTGTGAAATTGATATCGTTCATGAGCCGAGCTTCCACATATCACGACTGTTTTGGATTAGCTGTCGGCAATATTTTCCTCTCCGATCATACCATTGGTTAACTTTCCGTATAACTGGTAGTTTTAACAGGTGCGAGAAAAAATGAAAAAAATGGGGTCAGACTCCATTTATGACTGTGACCCCATTTATGACTGAGAACAAAACAAGAACAAAACAAGAACAAAACAAAAACAAAACAAGAACAAAACAAGAACAAAACAGTAATGAAAGTCTTAGCGCCGAGATATGACAGTTTTACTAAAATCTGTTTCGGATTAGGCAATACGTCATCTTGGCATCCATGAACGCGCAAAGACCAAGCCATCGATGTTATGGGTGTTATTGATGTTTCGCTGCAAACTCGCGCATATAAGCCACCAACGTCTCAACGGCGACTAACGAGACCGCGTTATAAATCGAGGCTCGCATTCCGCCAACTGCCTTATGCCCCTTCAAACCGACCAGACCGGCTACTTCTGCGCCTTGCAAGAATGCAGCGTTATGCTGCTCGTTGCGCAGGAAAAACACGACGTTCATTTGGGATCGATCCGTTACAGCCACGTGGTTATGATAAAAACCGTTCGAGCCATCGATTGTTTGGTAGAGTAGCGCCGCTTTTGCCGCATTGATCTTACCCATCGCGGCGACACCGCCTTGTTGCTTGAGCCATTTGAAGGTCAATCCGGCGAGATAGACTACAAATGTCGGCGGTGTGTTGAGCATCCAGTCATGCTGGGCTTGCTGGGTATAGTCGAAAACCGAGGGGGTCATGGGATGGGGATGGCCAAGCAAGTCTTCAGAAATAAATGAAGTCAGACTCCATTTTCCCTCTTTTCGCTCTTCAATTCATGCACACGCGGCCTCCCCCGCCCTTTCGACACTGCACGTCGCGCCGACAATGCCTCAATCTCGGCTGCAAATCGGTCGCTACCCAGCGCCCAACCCTTGTTGGTCGCATCGCGGATCGTTTTCAGTTCATCTTCCGTCGTGATGGTCTTAAACGTCTTAAACAGTTGCCGGTAAGCCAAACGCCGGTCTTCGTCTGTGGCCGCCAGCGCCAAATACTGCTGATGCGGTTCCAGCCAGACGCTGTTTGCGCCCGCGTCTCCATCCGCATAACGGCGAAAGCTCGACCACGCATAGGCACGGGGGTGCGCGACCATGTTGGCGCGTACCGGGTTCATGTCGATGTAGTGCATCAGTTTCAACAAGTAACTTTCGCTATCCACCACGGTGGCGCGGTAGCGGCCTTCCCACAGGGTGCCGGTGCGTTTATAGGTGTCGTTAAAATATTGAACATAGCGCCGCCCGACCGATTGCAGCGTTTTGCCGATGCTGTCGGCATACAGTGGGCTTGCTAATAGGTGAATGTGATTAGTCATCAACACATAACCATGAATCGCCAGGCCAAACCGCCCGGCTGCTTCGACTAATGCATCGCGAAAGAACTGATAGTCCGCCTCACGAGCGAAAACGGTCTGTCGGTTGTTACCGCGCTGAATAATATGCTGCGGTTGGCCGGGGATAGCAAAACGTGGAAGACGGGCCATGGGTACGTTGTTGACAAGAATAAAAAGTCGTTGGGATGATTGTGACTATGATTAGTGGTAACTATTTATATCAAATTAATGGAGTCTGACCCTGCGGTTTCCTCTATATGTGCACTATTAACGTGAGACTTGTTAACTAATCGCATGATTCATAAGGACTATTCGAGGGGATACCTCAGAGTCTGACCCCATTTTTCATTTTTTTAAAATTAATGGAGTCTGACCCCATTTTTTCCTTTTCCATTTTTTCCTTTTTTTATGACCCCATTTTTTTACTCGAGTTGCTATTGAACTGTCCTGGAGCCAAATAGCTGCACCCCGTGCGCAATATGACCCCGTGCGCAATACAAATTCGTTTCAATTTCCCCACCTCTCAATATCGACATCTATTACAACTTAAAGCTCCAAATGGCAAGTCATTTGCCAACGCCGCATAATTCCACGTCGCAGCAGGCAACATACTTCCAAAATTTGCAACTAGCGAAATGGGCCAACGTCAATTGTTTTGCGAAACTATGCGCCCTGCCCCGTTTATTGCTGACCCGTTTAGTGAACCACGACGCGAAGGCGCACCGCGGCGATTTTTGCCTAGACGCGGTTTTTGGAAATGCGGATTGCAATTGCATGAGGTGAAGCATAGCAGGAGAGATGGATTTTTATTCAGCTACCGATTCCGTCAAGGGCGCGCGCAGCGCGGCACAGCAAACCCTTGTCCAACGGGGATTTCCTTCGGTCACGGCCACGAAGAGAACACGCTCAGACCTGCGCGCGAATCAAATGCACAAACTCTAGCACTGGTGGGCTTCATGGCGGCATTTTGGCCCAAACGCCGCACCAATACGGTTGTTTAAACCGCTGATTTGTAAGTAACCAACTCCACCGAAACCATTTCTGCATCGCTTGAAAACATCATCGCGCCATCCTGAATGCTGGCGCTAAATGACATATTGCGTTCGGCTAATTTGGCGAGGGCTTTGCTGGTTTCTTGCGGCACGTTGTACACCGTCAAATTATTCAATCTCGCGACAAGTGATTCGTTTTGCTTCCACCACATCTCGGCAGCGCTGCCGCCGTAGGTGTAGAGCGTGACCGCGGTTGAGCGTCCGCAGGCTTTGCGTAACCATTTCTCGTCTGGCAGGCCGACATCGATCCAATCCTGAATCGCACCGGTAAAATCTTTGCGCCACAGGGTGGGCTCATGATCGGTGGAAATGCCTTTGGCGAATTCCAGATATTCCTCGGCATGTAGTGCAAACGCAATCACCCGCACCATCATGCGCTCGTCGGTTTCGGAGGGATGCCGCGCTATGGTCAGCTCATGCGTCGCATAATAGCCGCGATCCATATCGGAGACGGCCAGCTCGGCTTTAAAGATCGTGGATTTAATCGCCATGAGATTTTCTTGATTTCCTTATTAACTACCCTTCGGCGCCAACACAAAAATCCTCGCGCCTTGATAGCGCACGACCTGTCCCGCCCGAATCTTGTTGCGTTTGCGCGATTCAGGTTTGCCATCCACGGTGACTAAACCCTGCACCACCAGTGCCGAGCCGCCGCCGCCGCTTGCGGCAAAGCCGGCCAACTTCAGTAAATGATTTAGCTCAATATATTCTTCGGTGAGGTAATACTCGACATCGTTCATGAGCGTTCCTTGATTCCGTAAACGTAATTATTGTGATTGCAGCAAATAAATTAGGGATGTTCACCATCAACATAAAACCAGCAGCCTTGTTCGCGAATAAAGTGGCTGACTTCATGCATGCGTTCCGCGCGTTTTCCAAGCCTGCCGCCGATTTTAAAGCGGGCAACAAATTCAACGATGGCACTATCGTTATCTGCTGCGTTGACCACATGCCGCTTGATGTCCAGCCCCAGCCATTGAGTGGTGGCTGCATGATCAAGCTGCAAGCTGGCGGGGCGCGTACTTTTATGCCAAGTGGAAAGCAAATAAACCTCATGTCGCAACACATATGCACTGTAGCGCGAGCGCATCAGCGCTTCAGCGGTGGGTGCATGCTCATCATTTTCTATAAAACGACCACAGCATGGCGCATAAAATTTGCCACTATCACAACAGCAAACGCGGCTGGCAACCGTCATGTACCCAGCTTCACCGCATGCTCACGGGTGGTGTGAAATTTTAGTTTCGGCCAGCGTTCTTCGGTGAGCTGCAGGTTCACATTATTCGGCGCAAGATAAGCTAGATTATGCGCAGCATCGTAGGCAACATTGTGCGCAAGCGCATCTTCAAAATCTGCGAGCAAGCGTTTGTCGTCGCCCGTCACCCAGCGCGCGCAGGTTGTGCCGGTACCTTCAAACACGGCGTCGACGCCGTACTCATTCTGCAATCGACTGGCGACGACTTCAAACTGCAGCACACCGACCGCGCCCAATATCAAATCGCCGCCGCTGACTGGCTTGAATACCTGCACGGCACCTTCTTCGCCTAGCTGCTGCAAACCCTTGTGCAACTGTTTGACCTTGAGTGGATTACGAATCCGCACCGCGCGGAAAAAATCCGGCGCGAAGTAGGGGATGCCGGTGAATTGCAAAGGCTCGCCTTCGGAGAATGAATCGCCAATCTGCATATTGCCGTGATTGGGCAGGCCAATAATATCGCCCGCATAAGCGACTTCCACCTGCTCTCGGCTAGCCGCCATAAAGGTGACGACGTTGCTGACGCGAATCTCGCGATTGATGCGCAGATGATTGATCTTCATGCCGCGTTCAAATTTGCCCGAGCATACCCGCAGGAAGGCGATCCGGTCGCGGTGCGAGGGATCCATGTTCGCCTGAATTTTAAACACAAAGCCTGCGAACGGCGCTTCAGCCGGGCCAACCGTGCGAATCGTCGCATCGCGCGGGCGCGGTGCAGGTGCCCAATCGAGCAGCGCTTTTAAAATCTCGCGCACCCCAAAATTGTTAATGGCTGAACCAAAAAAAACCGGCGTTTGTTTACCCGCCAAAAACTGCTCAAGATCGTAAGGATGCGACGCTCCCTTAACTAATTCCACCTGCATTTTCAGCTCTTCAATTTCCATCGGGAACATCGCGGCCAGGCGCGGATTATCAATGCCCTTGATGATTTCAAACTCACCGGTATTGCGATCCTCGCCCGCTTCGAACAGCATAATTTCATCACGCAACAAATGATAAACGCCGCGGAAAGTCTTGCCCATGCCAATCGGCCAAGTCACCGGCGCGCATTCAATCTTCAGCACCGATTCCACCTCGTCCAGCAATTCCAGCGGGTCGCGCGTCTCGCGATCCATTTTGTTCATGAAAGTAATGATCGGCGTGGCGCGCATGCGGCATACATTCAGCAGCTTGATCGTTTGGGTTTCCACACCTTTGGCGGCGTCGATCACCATCAGCGCCGAATCCACCGCCGTCAACACACGATACGTATCTTCCGAGAAATCCTGGTGGCCCGGGGTGTCCAGCAGATTGACGACGTGATCCTGGTATTCAAACTGCATCACCGAGCTGGCCACCGAAATGCCGCGCTGCTTCTCGATTTCCATCCAATCCGAAGTCGCATGACGCGAACTTTTTCGCGCCTTCACCGTACCCGCCTGCTGAATCGCGCCGGAAAACAGCAGCAGCTTTTCAGTCAGCGTGGTTTTACCCGCATCAGGGTGCGAGATGATGCCGAAGGTGCGACGGCGTGCCACTTCTTTCGTGATGTTGGCGATATCACGTGCGGTTTCGTTGCTGGCTTCGGCAATGGTTTCGGGTGCAGCCGACGAAACGGCGGGGCGGGAGAAATCGGTAGACATGGGTACGCAATCAAACAATCAAGTGTGAGCCCATGATTTTACTGTCTATGACAGCCTAAGTCGAATCCGATTACGATGTGTCTGATCGGGAGCGCCTTTATAATTCAGACTTTCTACACACTGCTCCTTCATTTTCGTTGTTTACATCCGCTCCTATTTGGACTCATATGCCGACGCTAGATGCTCTAAAAATCACTCCGGAAATCATCACCGCTGAGACTGTCATCGCCCCAACAGTCGCGGTCGAGACTGTTATCATCGAAACCGTTCAGTGGCTTGAGAAGGCCGTTATGGGTCTCAATCTTTGCCCCTTTGCCAAAGCGGTGTATGTTAAAAAACAGATTCGCTATGTGGTGAGCGAGGCGACTTCGCCCGACGCATTATGCGAAACCCTGCTCATTGAACTGCGGCTGCTCGCCGATGCCAACCCGGATGAAATCGACACCACTTTGCTGATTCACCCGCACACATTGGGCCTCGGCGAATTTCTGGATTACAACGATTTTCTCGATGTTGCCCAAGCCGCACTTCAAGAGCTATCGCTCGAAGGAGAAATCCAGATCGCCAGCTTTCACCCCGAATATCAGTTCGCCGGAACAGCGCCCGATGACATCACCCACTACACCAACCGATCACCCTACCCAATGCTGCATTTGCTACGCGAAGCCAGTGTCGAAAAAGCCGTCGCCGCCTTCCCGGCAGCCGCGATGATCTTCGAAAAAAATATCGAGACACTGAGAGCCTTGGGAAAGGACGGTTGGGAAAAGCTGTTTATTCAAAAATAGAAGTCTAGCAAAGACGGCGCTTTCGAAGCATTTATGCTTCAAGAGTGCCGCCGATATTGGAGTTTTTAGCTTAAAACGCAATACCGTAGCTCATGTTGCGACGCTACCTGACAATTTGCTTAAACAACTCAAATAACCTTGCCCGGATTCATAATATTCAGCGGGTCTAGCGCCTTTTTGATGGCGCGCATCATGTCTAGTTCTACGGTGCTTTTATGGCGCGTAATTTCATCGCGTTTCATTTGGCCGAGGCCGTGCTCGGCACTAATGGAGCCATGCATTTCGTCGAGCAAGCCGTAAACAATGTTGTTAGCCGCGCGGGTTTGGTCAAGCGTTGGTGCGGCTCCGGGGAAGCTTAAGTTGTAATGCAGATTGCCGTCACCGATGTGGCCGAAACAGATCACCTCAGCCGTCGGGAATGCGTTTTTGAGCTGAGGCCCGGCAAGGTTGATGAATGCGCCGATGCGCGAAATGGGCAGTGAAATATCGTGCTTCACGCTTTTGCCGTCGAGCTTTTCGGCTTCGGGTATTTGTTCACGGATGTTCCACATTGCGGCTGCCTGCGCTTCGCTCGTGGCAATGATGGCGTCACGCACCAGGCCGCTGTCGAACGCGGGTATAAGTGCGCCGGACAATGCGTCATCAAGTGGGGATTCGTGCATCGTGTCGCCGAGCTCAATCAATACCTGCCAATTGTGGCGAGCGCTGAAGGGCTCAATGGTGGCCGGGAAATATTTGATCACGCTGTCAATGCATACTCTCGACATCAACTCAAACCCGGTGAGGCGATCACCAAGCGCATCGCGAATCATTTTGAGCAGTGCAACCGAATCCTGCGCTTTGGCGATCGCGATCATCGCGGTGCAGGTGCGCTGCGGTATGGGATACAGCTTCAGCACGGCGCCGGTGATGATGCCGAGCGTACCTTCAGCGCCCATCAGCAGGTGTTTCAAATCATAGCCGGTGTTGTCCTTACGCAGTGCTTTCAGGCCATGCCAGATGCTTCCGTCAGGCGTGACAGTCTCAATGCCCAACACCAGATCGCGGGTGTTACCGTAACGCAGTACGGTCGTGCCGCCAGCATTGGTGGAGAGATTGCCGCCAATGGTGCAGGTGCCTTCAGCCGCGAGCGAGAGCGGAAAAAATTGCTGATGTTCGCGTGCGGCCTCTTGTACGGTTTGCAAAATACAGCCTGCATCAACGGTGATGGCGCTGTTAATCAGATCGATCTCCCGGATGCGATTCATGCGGCGTAGCGACAAGATGATGGCGCGTCCACTGTTGTCCGGGATGCCGCCGCCGACCAGCCCGGTGTTGCCCCCCTGAGGAACGATCGGGGTGCGGGTAGCGGCACAAATCTTTACAACAGCCGCAACTTCCAGGGTGCTGGCGGGCCGCACGACGGCGAGCGCTTGACCGGTGTAATTGCCGCGCCAATCGGTCAGGTACGATGCCATGTCGGCCTGCTGGGTGATGAGGCCCAAGTCGCCGACAATGGCACGCAAATTTTCAATAAACGCCGTCGCTGTAACCTTTGATACGACGTTCGACATGATCTACTTTTGCAGCGCGCGAATTTTGGCGAGCGTGGCGGTGGTGGAGCGTTCAAACTGGAAATTGATCGCCTCTACGCTGCCCCCCCAGGATCGCACTTCAGTGCCGCCGATAATTTTATCAAGCGCCCAATCGCCGCCTTTTACCAGCACCTCAGGTCGCGCTTCGAGGATGCGTTGCAGTGGCGTATCTTCTTCAAACCAGGTAACCAAACTCACGCACTCCAGGGCCGCAATCACGGCCATGCGATCTTCCAGCGTGTTGATGGGGCGGTCATCGCCTTTGCCGAGGCGTTTGACGGAAGCGTCTGAATTCAGCGCCACGATCAGCGACGCGCCCAAGGTGCTGGCTTCGGCTAAATAGCTAACATGGCCGCGATGCAGCACATCGAACACACCATTGGTGAAGACGAGTTTTGAGGGCAATGATCGAGCGCGTATCGCCAGAGCGACAGGCTCACAAAATTTATGTTCAAAAGAAGGGCGCATGGTGAAAGTTTACGCGATGGCAGATGAGGATGCACCGTAGCGCTTTGGGGCGCAAAGTTAAGAATGTTTAATATAAATAAGCAAACCCCGCTTCCAGAGAGGCGTTTAGAGCAAAAATGCCTGGAACGCCGCTCTGGAAGCGGGGTTTAAATTTTGTAAATTAAATCAACTTAGGTAGCATGCGGGAGAATCAATGCAGGCGGCGCGGAAGTCGCGGCGGCTGCAGTGGCGGCCAGGCGTGCAATCAATTCCTTGCGAAAGCGATTCAGATCAGTTGAGGTTTCAAATGATCGATCAAACAAATTTGACATCTGTTTCAGGATGCCGCCCACGACGCGGCTTTCCCACACCTTATCAAAGTTAATCTGCGTATCAAGCCAGCGCTCCAGCCATTCCGGATCGGGCAATCTTGACTGCACAGTATCGTTGGGAAACAGGCTTTGATTGACATGCAAATTGGTTGGGTGCAGCGGCTTGCCGCTTTTACCTGAGCTGGCCATCAGCACGCCAATTTTCGCGAACGCAATTTGTGCTTCGGTACCGACCTTGCCGATGGCGCGCTTCATGTAACGGAAATACGCACCCGCATGGCGAGCTTCGTCTTTCGAAATGGTATCGTAAATTTTCTTGATAACCGGTTCGGTATGCCATTCGGAAGCGCGACGATACCACTGTGTTAAACGGATCTCACCGCAAAAATGCAGCATCAGCGTCTCCAGCGCTGGGGCTGGATCGAAGGTGAAGCGCACCGCGTGCAGCTCTTCTTCTTTCGGTACCAGATCGGGACGGAAGCGCTTTAAATATTCCATCAACACCAGCGAATGCTTTTGTTCTTCATAAAACCAGATCGACATGAAGGCAGAAAAATCGCTATCGTCCTGATTGTCGCGTAAAAACATTTCAGTCGCCGGCAGGGCAGACCATTCAGTAATCGCGTTCATCTTGATCGTGATGGCCTGCTCATCCGTAAGCAGCGCCGGATTGAATGAATCCCACGGAATATCACGTTCCATATTCCAGCGTGATTTTTCAAGATCACGAAACAACTCGGGGTACAACATGGGCTGCATGGGGTTGGCTTGCATAGTTTTAATATCCATCTGATTTGAACCTGAAATTACGAAAATTTTGTGAAATAGTCATACCGTCGGTTGACGTCTATTCCTATTGTGGCATCGATTGCTGCATCTATTCTTGTGGATGGTGCGTAACAATTTCCACTGACAGAACCGCTTACGCCTTTTTAGCGTCTCCTGAACGTATAGAAACAGCAATAATTTCACCAAGATTAACGCACAATTAAGTCGCTTGGTTGTTACTGGCCATACAGAGCCTTCTTTGGGTATATTCGTAAGCTTGATAGCAGTGAGGTTATGGGCTCGATAATTGGTTAGTTAATGGTGAAGTTGATGCGGGTTGCTAAGCGGGACAGATCTTTCAATGATTTGATCATCAATATTTATTACTATCTGTCCTATTAATGCTGTTAATACGCAGCCAGAACAACGCTGGATGCGATCAATTCACCCTGAAATTATCCGAACAAAATATATAGATGAAAATTGCGGTTATAGGTTCAGGAATTGCCGGCATTTCGACCGCTTGGCTGCTCAGTCAGCATGCCGGTGGGGCAAACCACGTTACCCTGTTCGAGCAAAACGACTATCTGGGCGGGCATACCAACACAGTGGACGTCACCCTTGATGGGCTGACTTATCCGGTTGATACCGGCTTTCTGGTGTTCAACGACTGGACTTATCCCAATTTAATCGCCCTATTCAAGCATCTCGGTGTTGAGGATGCGCTATCCGATATGTCGTTTAGCGTGAAGCTCACGGATGCGTCAGGCGCTAGCCGGCTTGAATGGTCGGGATGTAATTTAGCAACCGTATTTGCGCAACCTGGCAATTTATTCAAACCCAAATTCTGGATGATGCTGAAAGATATTGTCCGGTTCAATCGCGCCGCAACTGCGCTGGCGTTGCAAACCTCAACCATGCCCGGCAGCGTCGGTGCGTATCTCGATGCGAATCATTACAGCCAGCCATTTCGGGATTGGTATTTAGCACCGATGGCGGCCTGTATCTGGTCAACGCCGACGCAAAAAATCAATGACTTTCCGCTTGCCACCTTCCTCACTTTTTGCCATAACCACGGCCTGCTGTCGGTCAGCAATCGGCCACAGTGGCGCACCGTGAAAGGCGGCGCCCGTACTTATATTGAAAAGATGAAAACGGCTATAGCCGAGATCCGGCTTAACGCGGGTGTAACGCGGGTCACGAGAGCAAAAAACACCGTTTCGGTTGAATCGAAAAATACGAAGGAAATATTTGATCATGTCGTGTTCGCGTGTCATACCGATCAGATTTTGAAATTGCTGGATGACGCTTCAGAGACCGAATCACGCGTACTGAGTGCGATTCCTTATCAACCCAACACCGCCATTTTGCATACTGATCAACGCCTGCTGCCGGATCGCAGGCGCGCATGGGCGGCCTGGAATTATCTGGCGCCCTTTGCTGAGGATGAAACAACGGTTACCCGACACGGCGTGGCGCTTTCCTATCTGATCAACCGTCTGCAGCCGCTGCCGTTTAAAACCCCGGTCATCGTCACGCTCAATCCGCTACAAATGCCGGATCCGAAAACCGTGATTAAAACCATTACCTACGAGCACCCGGTTTTTTTGACCGAGAGCATCGTCGCCAAGCGCGGGCTGCGTACCCTCCAAGGGGAACGCAACACCTGGTACGCAGGAGCCTGGACGCGCTATGGCTTTCATGAGGACGGGCTGATGTCAGGGATTGCCGTGGCCAAGGCGCTTGGTGCAACGGTGCCATGGCCCACCCAGGTGCCTGCCGCCAATGATTTGATGCGCGAGTATCCCGGTGTGGATGAGCCCAAAGTTGTGGGCGGCTAGAGCAAGATGGCGATGACCTGGATTCCACAACACAGCGCAGAGCTTTGCGTCGGACGGGTGATGCATAAGCGCTTGCGCCCGGTGGTGCATCCGTTTTCGTATGGGGTATTTTTTTTGCGCATCACGGTTTCGCGTTTTAATGAAATCGGCAACCGCTGGTTGTCGCGCGATCGTTTTAATTTGCTGTCGGTGATGACTCGCGATTACGGCCCCCGTGACGGCTCAGATCTTGAGATATGGGCGCGTGAGCTATTGATGCGGGAAGGTATTAGCGAGGCCGATGGAGCCATCGTCTTGCAGGCGTTTCCGCGCGTGCTGGGCTATGTATTTAATCCTATCAGTATCTGGTATTGCTTTGATCGGATAGGCCTGCTGCGCGCGGCGATTTGCGAAGTCAATAATACTTTCGGTGAACGGCATAATTATCTGGTGGCCCATCCGGATCAACGCCCGATTCAGCCCGGCGATGGGCTGATCGCAAAAAAAGTATTTTATGTTTCACCATTTTGCGAGGTGAAGGGCTATTACCGTTTTCGTTTTGAACAAACTGGTGAAAAAGCGTTTGCGCAAATTGATTATTACGAGGGTGATGTTGAAGTTGTCGATAAAGACGAGGATGACAAGCTGCTCGTTACCACCGTGTTTGGCAAGCCGCAGGCATTAACCGCCGCCATTGCATTATCCGCATTCATAACCCATCCGTTGATGACTTTTGGCGTGGTTGCGCGTATTCACTGGCAGGCCTTAAAGCTGTGGCTCAAGCGGGTGAAATTTATTTCCCGACCAAAACCTCCGACAATTGAAACCACTCGTTGATGTAAACCGTAGCTCATTATTCGAAGACAACCTGCAAGGCAATATGAATACCCGAAATTTTACCGTTCAAACCCATGAGGACTCACTTTCCACCGCCGCGAAAACCTTTTATGCGGTGATGCGGCGTCTCGATACCGGCGTCCTCACTTTCACCTCGCCTGAAGGGGTCACCACGCAATTCAGAGGTGCGCATGATGGGCCGCATGCTGATTTGCGCTTCACGGATTGGGGTGTGGCGGGTGAGGCGCTGAAGTCTGCTGAGATCGGTTTGGCTGAATGCTATCGTGACCATCGTCTGCTGACCTCGAACCTGACGACTTTTCTTGAGCTCTGCGCCGCCAACCAGCGAGCGTTGGAGCAGGTGTTTTACGGCAAGCCGTTAGTCGCATTCTTTTTTCGCATTAAACATATGCTGCGCTCGAATACCAAAGCTAATTCGAAGAAAAATATTCAGGCGCACTACGATTTGTCGAACAATTTTTACAAGCTGTGGCTTGATCAAACGATGACTTATTCCAGCGCGGTTTTCAATGGCGATTTTGCGCTGTCGACGGCGGACGCACAGACCGCCAAATATGAACGTATTTTGCAGGTATTAAACCCGCAGGCAGGTCAGACAATGCTTGAAATCGGCTGTGGTTGGGGTGGTTTTGCCGAGCATGCAGCGCGTACGCGCGGCGTAAAAATTCACGGCATTACACTTTCCAAAGAGCAGCTCGCATTCGCGACTGAGCGCATTGCCAAGGCAGGTCTGGCCGAGCACGCTACCTTTGAATATATTGACTATCGGGATGTCACCGCTAGCTACGATTATGTTGTGTCGATTGAAATGTTTGAAGCGGTGGGCGAGCGTTACTGGCCAACCTATTTCAGTAGCGTGCATGATCGCTTGAAGCCCTGCGGGCGGGCAGTGATTCAGGCGATTACCATTGATGATAAGGCTTTCCCCCGCTATCGTGCGACCAGTGATTTTATTCGTGAGTATATTTTTCCAGGCGGCATGCTGGCACCGGTGGATCGTTTTATCAGTGATGCCAAAAAGGCCGGATTAAATGCGGGCGAGCCGTATCGTTTCGGCCTGGATTATGCTGAAACCCTCAGGCGCTGGCATCATAGCGTTAACGCCGCAGTGGCCGAGATCAAGACCCTCGGCTTTGACGATAAATTTTTACAAATCTGGCGATTCTATCTCTGTTACTGTGAAGCGGGGTTTCGTGCGGGCCGTACCGATGTCATGCAAATTGAGCTCAGCCGACGAGATAGCGCTAATATTTAACTAGCAGTTGTTTATCAGGCACTTTAGACGAGGTCAGCACCGATATGAAAATATTATCAAGCCCCACTTTCGGGATCATCATCTTGATGGCAGGCATGAGCTTGATTAGCACCGTTGGCGCTGCCACGGCCAGCACCATAACGACTGGCGTCACGGCGATTGCCGCTCCACCTACGCTGCCCGAACCGGTGCTAAAAGAAATCGCCAAAGACGCACCGAATCTTGCGCGTCGCGGCGAGGCGGTCATGCGATTTATCGGTATTAAAGTTTATGATATTCGCCTCTGGACAGCCAGTATGATCCATACATACAGCGAGCCGTTCGCGCTTGAACTGGTCTACGATCTGGGGTTCAAAGGCAAGGATATAGCCGACCGCAGCGTGACGGAAATGCGCAAGCAGGGCTATAACGATGAAACCAAATTAAAGCGCTGGGGTGAGATGATGGGGCGTATTTTTCCGGATATTAGAAAAGGCGATACGCTGATTGGCGTATCGATTCCGGGCAAGGAAATCCGCTTTTATACGCGTGAAAAATTCATTGCGGCTGAATCGGATATGGAATTCGCAAAGGCATTTTTTGATATATGGTTGTCTGAAAAAACCAGCGAGCCCAAGTTGCGTCAACGCTTATTGGGATTAAATTAGCCGCTCATTCGGTCGCCCGGTATGTGATTGACATGTTCGGATTTAAATCAGGCGGGACTTACTAGGGTCACGTTTTTTTAAGCGGAGCCTGCGTTGGCAGACACTTTTATCGGAACCAACAAAACGACGAAAATATCAGCCTGGCGGCTTATTGCTTATGGATTGACGTCCATTCCGCTTGCTATGGCGGCGTTGCCTATCTACGTACACGTACCCAAATTTTACGCCGACACCATGGGGCTGAATCTTATGGCGATTGGAGTGCTGTTGCTCGCAGCAAGATTTTTTGATGCGATACAGGATCCGCTTTTGGGTTACTGGAGTGATCTCACCAGAGACAAATCGGCCGGCCGCTTTATTTGGGTGGCGATTGGCGCCCCGTTGCTCGCGATCGGTATGCTCGGACTATTTAATCCGCCGCATTTCAGGGCAGATTTAGCAGGGTGGTGGCTGTTCGCCATGCTAATGGTCGTTTATACCTCTTTTAGCATGATGCAGATCAGCTATCAGGCCTACGGCGCAGAAATATCCATGAATCCACTTGAGCGTACGCGGGTTACGGCGTTTCGTGAAGGCATGGGCTTGGCCGGCGTTTTTTTGGCAGCTGCCTTGCCGCAAATGTTGTCCGAGCAGCACGGCATGCGCGAAGGCTATGCCCTGTACAGTTTTATTTTTATCCCGCTGGTGCTGGTGTTGACGATGGCAACCATCGCGCTGGCACCCAAAGCCGCCACCGCTGTGCATGCAGTGCAAGCGGCCCAAGCTCACACCCAGAGCGCTCTCACGGCGATGATGAAACCGCTAAAAAATCGATTGTTTAATCGTCTCCTGATCGTGTTTGTTTTTAACGGTATCGCTGCTTCGATTCCGGCGACCCTGCTACTATTTTTTATTGAGGATGTATTGAAAGCACCGCAAATTGCGGCCTGGAGTCTGGTGGCTTATTTTGCGGCGGGTGCGGCTGGAATGCCGCTCTGGGTATGGCTTTCCGCCCGATTGGGCAAAGCGCGAGCGTGGTTTGTGGGGATGGTGGTATCCATCATTGCCTTTATCTGGGCTTATACCCTGGGTGCTGGCGACACGACGGCGTTTCTGCTCATCTGCGTTTTGTCGGGATTGGGCTTGGGTGCTGATTTAGCGTTGCCGCCTTCAATCCTCGCCGATGTGATTGATGATGATGAAAAGCGTGGGGTAGGGCGTAATGAAGGGGCGTACTTTGGTTTGTGGAATCTGGTCACCAAGATGAATCTGGCGCTGGCGGCGGGCGTTGCATTGCCAGCGTTGGCCTTGTTTGGGTATCAGCCCAGTGCGGCCAATTCTCCGCAGTCACTGAATTATCTGGCGGCTATTTACGCGCTGTTGCCGTGTTTATTAAAGGCGTTGGCGGCGATCGCGCTGGTGTATTCACCGTTCTTCAAATCGGATACTGCGATCGTAGAATCAACCATGGTTAATTAGGAAATCAACATGAGGTACAGCATGAAACAAAGCATGAACATAAATATGAAACGCCACATTAAACAATTGACTCACGCGCTGCTGACAGGGCCACTACTAATGACTGCGCTGCTGCTAACCGGTTGCGCGTCGCTATCGTCGCTGTCCCCACAAGACTACGCCACTGAAACGCCCAAGCTTGATCTTGCCCGATACTTCAATGGCAAGGTCGATGGCTGGGGCATGATTCAGGATCGGTCAGGCAAAGTGATTCGCCGCATGACGGTAGAAATGGAATGCACCTGGGTAGGTAATGAGGGCACACTCGATGAATCATTTACCTGGTCGGATGGTAAAAAAGAAAAGCGCATCTGGAAGATCAGCAAGCGCGGTGATAGCTATACCGGCACGGCAGGCGATATTGTCGGCCAGGCAGTAGGTGAGGCCGCGGGCAACACGCTGCGCTGGACCTACACTCTGGCATTGCCTGCTGACCAAGGCGGCTATCACATGAGCATGGATGACTGGATGTGGCAGCTCGATGATAAGACGCTCGCCAATCGCACCAGGATGAGCAAGTTTGGTGTGCAGTTTGCCGAAATTTCGATATTTTTCAGGAAGCGTTAACCATGTCGCTCAATACCAAAATTACCGATTGGTCAAAAAAGCGCGTATGGATTATCGGCGCCTCAACAGGCATGGGTGCGGCACTCGCAGATGCGCTGCATTCTCGTAACGCCAAGGTAGCGATGTCAGCGCGCAGTGCGGATAAGCTCGCCGCGCTAGTCACCAAATTTGGTGCGTCACGCGCCATGTCGCTGCCGCTGGATATTACCAAGGTGGAAACAATTGCCGCCGCCGAGAAGGAATTAATTGAAGCATGGGGCGGCTATGATCTGGTGGTATTCATGGCGGGTGACTATACGGCCATGCGCGCATGGGAGCTGGATTTAAAAGTGGCGAAGCAAATGGTGGATGTTAACTGGGGCGGTTTTTTGAACGGCTTGTCGGTGGTCATCCCGCACTTTATGGCGTCCGGCGTGGACGGCACCCGTGCAGGCGGTATTGCTCTGGTGTCGAGCGTGGCGGGGTATCGGGGCCTGCCGAAATCGCTGGTCTATGGGCCAACTAAGGCCGCACTCATCAATCTGGCTGAAACGCTTTATATTGATTTGAAAGAAAAAGGCCTGGATGTTTATGTGATCAATCCGGGTTTTGTTAAAACCCCGATGACGGATAAAAATGATTTTAAAATGCCGTCATTGATCACGCCTGAAGAAGCCGCGCTGGAAATCATCAGCGGTTTTGAAAACGGTGAGTTTGAAATCCATTTTCCAAAGGGCTTCACGCGGGTGATGAAGGTGTTGCGACATTTGCCGTATTCGCTGTATTTTCCCGCGATCAAAAAATCAACCAAAGTTTGAGTTTCAGCTATCAGCATGCACAACCATCATCATGAGTGAAGTGGCGCTCGCATCATTAAAGAACTATTTTGAAACCCTCACCCTGGCGGGCGTAGCAACGATCGGCCAGCACTATACGGAGGATGCGTATTTTCGTGATCCCTTTAATGAGGTGCGTGATCTGGCATCACTGCAGCATATTTTCAGCGATATGTTTGAGAGGCTGCATGAGCCGCAGTTTAAGATCATAGAAACCATCCATGACGCAGAGAGCGCGGTTCTGATATGGGATTTTTCGTTTCGCATCAAAGCCTTGAAGCCGACGCAGCAACGCCGCATCCACGGCTTATCACATATTCGTTTTGCGGCGGATGGACGAGTCAATTATCACCGTGATTATTGGGACGCCGCCGGCGAACTGTATGAACAGTTCCCGGTGATTGGCGGGTTGATGCGTTGGTTAAAAAAGCGCGCGCAATAATAAAAAAGCCGGAAATCGGGAGCTTAGATCATTACGCTTAACGCTTAGCGTCTAACGCGCGGGCACTTTTATCGGTTTATTCAAACACTTTCACTACGCGTGCTACACCACTGGTCGTGCGGGCAATTTCGGCGGCGGCATCGCTTTCTTCTCGGTTCAGGATGCCCATCAAAAACACCACCCCGTTTTCAGTCACTACTTTCACATGATTGGGTGAGACTTTGCCGTTGTTGATGAGGCGTGCTTTGACATTAGTGGTAATCAGTGAATCATTGCTGCGTGAGGTAAAAGAAGTATTGCCACTCACATTGATTTCATTGGTCACGTTGCGCACACTGGGGATCGCGCGGATCATGTCAGCGACATCCTTCTTTGCCTGCTCGGACGGCGCTTCACCTGTAATCAGTACGGACAGGTTATAACTGGTTACATTGACATGCACATCCTTGTGCCGGTCGATCAAACGAGCGCGTGCTTTCCATTCGATATTTTCATCTTCGATATACATGCCGGTGGAACGACGATCATCTAGAACCAGCGCGGTTGCACCCACTCCGACCGCCGCCAACGGAAAACAGCCTTGTATCAGCACCGCGGTTAACGCCATCAATAAGACCAGAATATTACGCATGAGCAGACTCCTGAAATATTTAAACAAAGTGGCGCTACTGTACGCCGCCTGATGACAAATTACGCATAGCAATTGCAAGCCGCATTTGCATTTGGCATATGCACGCGGCATATGCACTGGCGTTTCAAGCCGAAAATGCATCCTTGATCCATTCGATTCGCTCGCCTGATAAATCGTTTAATAACACCGCGTCAAACCGGCACGGCGGCAGCGCGCGCATGCCGCTTAGGTAGTGTTGTGCGGCGGCGATGATGCGCTGCTGTTTGGCTATACCGATACTCGCGGCAGCACCGCCAAAATCACGATTTTTACGCAAGCGTACTTCGGCAAATACCAATGTCTTTTCAGCGCTGCGGGAGCCGCCTTCTTCATGCAAAATCAAATCAATTTCGCCAAAGCGACAGCGATAATTGCGATCAATGCAACGCAGTCCATTTTTTTGCAAAAAACGTTCAGCAATGCGCTCGGCTTCGTCGCCCGTTTCTTTTTTACTGCTTATTTTCTGGATGAGACGTGCCAGCATATTGATCCATTATTCGACAGGGTCATCAATTTATCGGGCTAATTTGCAACGGCGGCGAAGGCTGCAAAAGCTGCGGTAAACCATCGCGCATTTCAACGGCGGTTAGCGTACGCACAAATTGTGCGCCTTCCAGATTAAGGCGGCCGGTTACGCCATCCAGCGGCATGATATTGCGTGGTTTAGCCGCCTTGAGAATCGACTGCATCACGCGCCATGCATCGATTCCCAGCGCATACAGGCGTTCATAATCAAGCGGCATGGGTGCGAGAGGCTTGGCGTAGGCCATGACGGCAGGATGATCTTTTTCTACAAACCACGGCATTTCCAAAAAACGCACGCTGTCGAGATCCAGGTTTTCTACCGCGCCAGCTCGCGCATCCAAGGCGTGTGAGGTTGCAAATACGGGCATGCCTACGGGAATAAACGGGCGGGCCAGCCGTGCGGCTTTAACATCGGCGGCGATAAACACAAAATCAGTCTGACTTTTCCCCCTGGCTTTCTCCAACGCTTTTTGCAGCCTAATGGCATCGGTAATATCGCCATTGAAGGTAATACTCTCAGTCACGGTGCCGCCGAGCCGAACCCATTCTTTTTCAAAACTATCCTGAATCCGTTTGCTCAATGCGGTGGCGCTGGTTAAGACCGCCACATTATGCAGGCCCGCCAGCAATGCCTCGCGGGCCACGCTGCGCGCTTCGGCATCCAGGTTCAGAGAAATATAAAAAAATCGATCCGGCAAATCTGTTTCAGTCGGCGCATTCAGGGCCAGCGTGGGAATGTAGCCCGCCTCTTTAACCATCAGATTAGTGCCGTCACGCGTTACGCCGCCAATAATTGCGATCGCTCCGTCCTGTATCGCTTTGCGATATTGCGTACCTAACGAGGCCGATTCATCATCTCGTGCGTAAATGCGATATGGGGTGGCTTGTTTGCCGTCAACGGTGGCAGCAGCGATGAAACCCTGTTTGATCGCATCAGCGACTGCGCCAAAGGCTTTCGAGTGGAGGGGGATAATTAGAGCAATATGCGGTGTGGGGTCGTCTTTTTTTTCAATCAGTTTTTCAGCCGCTTTCTCCACTAACTTGAGTTGTTCGGCAACCGGCGCGTTGATGAGAGTGCTGGTAGGTGGTGTAGACAAGATGAGCGGAAAGGGTGTGGTGACCGTAGAAGCTGTGGTTGGCAGCGTCGCAGGGTTTGGGTTAGTCTGCGCTACAGCAAGCCAGCTTGAACCTAGCATGGCCATACCCCATGCAGCACCTGAAAAGGCTTTTGCAAAATGCCTGCCAGGATTCGCACCGCTACCCGAAAAATTATCTAAGTGCATAAAAGAATAGAGCCCGCATCGTGTCCGAAAAAATCATAAACGCATTATATGTGGTCGCCACACCGATCGGGAATCTGGGCGATATTACCCATCGTGCGCTTGATATTTTACGCAACGTTAATGTGGTAGCCGCAGAAGACACGCGCATGACAAAATCATTGCTCGCCCATTTTGGCATCGGCGCCAAATTGATTGCGGTGCACGAGCACAACGAACGCCATGCTGCCGATGGTATTGTCAAACTATTGAGTGAAGGCCAATCGACAGCGTTGGTGACGGATGCAGGTACGCCGGCGGTCAGTGACCCTGGCGCGCAAGTAGTAGCCGCAGTCCGCGCTGCCGGGTTCACGGTCATACCGATCCCCGGCGCCAGCGCTTTGGTGGCGGCTATTTCAGCCAGCGGCGAGGGTGAGCACGGATTTTTATTTCACGGTTTTTTACCGGTTAAAGAAGGTGATCGCAGGCGCCAACTTGAAAGCTTGAAAGAGTCGCCTTACGCGATCGTGCTCTATGAATCCCCGCACCGGGTCATCGATTCAGTGACCACCATTGCGGCAGTGATGGGCGACAGTCGCGAGCTGGTTATTTGTCGGGAGCTGACCAAAAAATTCGAAACCATTGTGAGATTAAAACTTAGCGAAGCGGTTCCTTGGCTGGAATCAGACGATAACAACCAGCGTGGCGAATTTGTGCTGATATTATCAAACCCTAGCGTAGGAGCTAGTTTAGAGCCAGAAATGGCTCAAACACAATTGCTGGAGCGGACTTTGTCTATTTTATTAACCGAACTGCCGCTGAAGCAAGCAGTAGGTCTCGCCGTTAAATTAACCGGCGAGAAAAAAAATCGGGTTTATGCGAAGGCGTTGTCTTTGACTATAAAAGCAGCAGGCTAACTGATGTTAACCGTTCAGCGCGGCGCACGCACTTCACGCTTGCTCATTATCATTAGCCAGCCATAGCCGCATATACCCGCCACCACAGAAGCGACCAGAACCGCCATCTTTGAGGCATTAATCTCGGCCGCGCTGGTGGCAAAAGCAAGTTGGGTGATGAAGATCGACATCGTAAAACCAATACCGCCGAGCATTCCTGCACCCATGATATGTCGCCAGTTCAAGCCCGCCGGCAAGCGACACCAGCCGATTCCAACGGCCACGTAGCAGAGCGCCATAACGCCCAGCGGCTTGCCCAGGACCAGGCCTGCCATGATGCCCATGCTGTTTACACTGGACATGCTCGTCAGCCAGCCAGCATCCACGACAACGCCCGTATTGGCCAGCGCAAAAATCGGCAGAATCATAAAGGCAACCGGCTTGTGTAAAAAATGTTCGAGCCGATATGACGGCGACTCGACATTGCTATCTTTGGCGGCAAATGGAATGATGAACGCCAGCACCACGCCAGCAATGGTTGCGTGAACACCTGATTTCAGCATCAGAAACCATAACAGCGCGCCACCCAGTAAATAAGGCGTGAGCCACATCACCCGCAACTTGCGATTGAGTGTCACCAACGTTAAGCTAACGATGATCGCACCTCCTAAATAGACAAGCGAAATTTGTGCTGTGTAAAAAACGGCAATGACGATGATCGCGCCCAGATCATCAATCACCGCAAACGCCACCACCAATATTTTTAAGGAGGGCGGAATGCGCTTTCCCAGCAACGCCAGCGCTGCAATGGCAAACGCAATATCGGTTGCCATCGGGATCCCGAATCCCGGCTGCGTGGGCGTACCCGCGTTTAGGGCATAGTGAATCAGTGCGGGGGCCAACATGCCACCAATGGCCGCAAACACCGGCAGTAACCCATTCTGCACGCTAGATAATTCGCCCACATAAAGCTCACGTTTCAACTCTAAACCGATCAGCAGAAAAAAGATTGCCATCAGTGCATCGTTTACCCAATGCTCAATTTTTAGCGGCCCGAGATCGCCATGCCAAAAGTTTAGGTAGCCCTGACCTGCCGGTGAGTTTGTAATCGCGAGTGATAAAACGGTGCAGACGACGAGCACTATCCCGCCCGCCCGCTCCGACTCGAAAAATTGGCTGAAAGTATTTGATAATGCTGGAATGGCTTTACACATGATGGGTGGCCAATAAGAAAAATAATTTAGTTTAAAGCAGCGTTTTGCGCAAGCGGGATAGGTTAAAAATAAAAGCAAAACGACATCAAAAAGAAAGCAGTCAACAACGCTAACAAGCGCCGACTTTTATATTTACAGGTTCCACCATTTATAATAGTGATATGACTAAATTAATCATGACCCGTCCCGATGATTGGCATTTGCATGTGCGCGATGGCGCCGCGCTGGCGGCCGTACTGCCTGATACGGTGCGTCAATTTGCCCGTGCCATTATCATGCCTAATTTGAAACCGCCGGTGCGAAGCGTTGATGAGGCTGGCGCGTATCGCAATCGGATTATGGCGGCCCTTCCTGAAGGCGCTTCGTTTGAACCGCTGATGACGCTGTATTTAACCGATAACACGCAGCCGCACGAAATCATCAATGCCAAGCAAAGCGGATTTGTGAAAGCGGTGAAGTATTACCCCGCTGGCGCGACAACTAATTCAGATTCCGGTGTTACCGATATGCGCAAATGCGATGCGGTGTTTGAAGCGATGCAGGCGGCGGGTATGCCACTATTGCTGCATGGCGAAGTAACCGATAGCCAGATTGATATTTTTGACCGCGAAAAAGTATTCATCGAAAAGCATCTCATTCCGCTGACGCTGCGTTTTCCCGCATTGCGTATCGTGTTTGAGCACATCACGACGGCAGACGCGGTCAAGTTTGTACTAGCCGCGAGCGATTATGTTGCGGCTACCATTACTGCGCATCATTTACTTTATAACCGCAGCGATATTTTCAAGGGCGGCATTCGTCCGCATTATTATTGCTTGCCGGTATTAAAGCGTGAAGAGCATCGCGTGGCCTTATTGAAAGCGGCGACTAGCGGTAATCCAAAGTTTTTTCTCGGCACCGATAGTGCGCCGCATGCTAAAAATTCCAAGGAAACAAGCTGTGGCTGCGCAGGTTGTTATACTGCTCTGCATGCGATGGAGCTTTATGCGGAGGCGTTCGAGAGCGTGAACGCGCTGGATAAACTAGAAGGGTTTGCGAGTTTTTTCGGCGCCGATTTTTATCGTCTGCCGCGCAATACTGGCACCATCACGCTTGAAAAATCCGCATGGCAAATTCCCGAAGAGCTAGCCTATGCCGATGCAAGCCTGGTGCCCTTGCGCGCGGGCGAAACGATTCAATGGCGGATGATTTAATCGGGTGCAACAGCTTTCCTGGCAGGATGCCAAGCTGCGTTTTTCCGCTCATGGTTTTGATGCAGTGCGCGCGGCAATCGCAGCGCTGAATCACGATGAATGGCCAGCGCTAGATGCGATCAATCAGATTGCCACACTGCGCGGGCTGATAAATTATCGCCAGCAGCCACTTCAATTTATCGCGCCTAATGATAGCCATATCAAAACCATGCATTATGAAACCCTGATTGCTGAACGAGGCGAAATCGCGACGCGAAAAAATTGGCACGACTTTTTTAATGCCTTGCAGTGGCTGACTTTTCCGCAAGCTAAAGCCGCCATCAGCGAAATGCACACTCGCTTGCTCGCCGCATATCCACCAGAAACCAAAGTGCGCTCCATCGCGCGTGATGTGCTGACGCTGTTTGACGAAGCCAGCGTCATCGTGGCGTCGAGTGACACCACGCTGCTGGACCTAATCCGAAATTTTCAGTGGCGCACATTATTTGTGGAACGTCGCGCCGAGGTGATAGCGGATATGCACTTTTACCTGGCCGGGCATTCCGTACTTGAAAAAATGCTTGACCCGTTCATCGGCATTACCGCAAAAGCGCTGTTGCTGGAGGTCGATAAAACATTTACAGCACGACCCTATAGCGCACAAATCATCGAGCTGGATGCGCGTGCACGTGATTGGCTGATGGTGCCTGAAAATCTGACCAGCACCCGACATCTGCATCCATTGCCGATACTCGGCATTCCGGGCTGGGATGCGCGAAACGAGGCGGTATCTTTTTATGCTGATACGCATTACTTCCGCAGCGGTCGCATCAAAGACCGGTAGCAACAAGGTCCATGCAAGCCGATGCAAGTACCCGCATGCGATAATACACGTGGAAGCTCATCAGACGGTCGCTGTGTATTTTATGTGCATAGAGGAAAGTCCGGACTCCATCGGGCAGGGTAGTGGGTAACACCCATCCATCGTGAGGTGAGGATTAGAGCTACAGAGACGAGCCAGTTAAGTCTGGGTGAAACGAGCAATCTCTACCTGGAGCAATACCAAATAGGCAGGTGCTGACGTGGCCCACGGAGCCTGCGGGTAGGTAGCTAGAGGCGGGCGGTAACGCACGTCCCAGATGAATGACCGTCATAGCGCGAGGGGCAACCCAAACGCCGTAACAGAATCCGGCTTATCGGTGAGCTTCCACTTATTCGGAATTTCGGCCTTCATTCGACTGACTGGCGGGGATCGTTAATCAAAAACCGCGGTATTTGCTGGTTGATACGCGGCTTATTTGCGCTACTTAAATTGACGGAATGGGCGAATTTCTTCTATGGCCGAATTTTTTATATTCCACCGCTACAGAGCCAATAATTCATTTGTTAAACAATCAACGAAAGCCAATTCCTGCTAAACAAGGCTTTGCATTCATAATTTGAAAAATCACTGAAACAAATTGCGGAACCGCAGCACCTCTTTCAGGATTTACTAACTGACGATGCGCCTTCCCTCAACTTTGTTTCTATGTAATCAGCTTCGACGAAATCGATAGCGTTAAATTATGCCTAAAACCTCCGAAAGCACTTTAACTTCAAACTCTAAATTACTAATTATCAACAAAGTTTTCCACAGGCGAACTACTTAAGCAATCGTACGTAAGTCCCTGACGCAAAAGAAAAAAATCTCTAAACCCGCTTGACTGCGGGTTTTTTGTTGCCTATAGTGTCCACAAGTGGTGAAAAGTGGGATTTTGCGCAAATCCGGCTTTTTTCCTATCAAAGCAAACGAGGAGAAGTCGTGTTTCAAGGTGCGTCACAGATCAATTTGGATGTGAAGGGTCGACTTGCCGTCCCGGTCAAACATCGTGACCCGCTGGCTGCCCCCAGCGCGGGGAAATTGGTGTTGACAGCGCATCCTGAGGGCTGCCTGCTGCTGTATCCGCTGCAAGCGTGGGAGCCGATTCGCGACAAGGCGATGAAATTTCCCAGCCTTGATCGCACCGCCAGTTTGTGGAAGCGTCTGCTAATTGGTTTTGCCGAAGAAATGACGCTCGATAACGCGGGCCGCATTCTGGTGTCACCGGAGCTTCGTCAATACGCGGGAATCGAAAAACAGATTATGTTGGTCGGGCAAGGCAGCCACTTTGAGGTATGGAATTTAAACGCGTGGGGCGAGCAGCTGAATGCGCTCAAATCCGGTACGGCAGGCTTGCCACCGGGAACCGAAAATTTTTCTCTCTGACCGAGCACTGTGAATGAATCCTCTCCGCCGTCAGCACACATTACCGTCCTGCTTCGTGAGGCGGTTGATGAGCTGTCGGTGCAAGCCCAACCGGATGGGGTGTTCATTGATTGCACCTTTGGGCGTGGCGGGCACAGCCGTGAAATTTTGTCGCGGCTGGGGCCCAATGGAAAACTGATTGCGATTGATCGCGACGAGGCGGCGATTAAAAGCTGCACCATTGTCGATCAAAGATTCATCCTGGTGCATGCGGCGATGAGTGATATTGCCGAGGTTTTAAAGCAGCAAAAAATTATCGCAGCAGATGGGGTATTGGCTGATTTTGGGGTGTCGTCCCCGCAGTTGGATGTGGCGGAACGCGGGTTCAGTTTTCGGTTTGATGCGCCGCTCGACATGCGCATGGATCAAACCCAGGGTGAGACTGTGGCTGCTTGGCTAGAACGCGCAGAAGAGCGCGATATTGGGGAGGTTATTTGGCGCTATGGTGAAGAACGGTTTGCTAAATCAATTGCAAGGAAGATTGTTGAGGCAAGGAGCGGCAGAGGTATTCGGACCACGCGCGAGCTTGCCCAGCTCGTGGCTGAAACCGTCCGCACGCGCGAGCCGGGCCAGCACCCCGCAACCCGCACGTTTCAAGCTTTTCGGATTTTCATCAATCAAGAGCTTGAAGAGATAGAAAAAGTTTTACCGCGAGCTGTGCAGTGCCTGCGGACCGGAGGAAGATTGGTTGCTATCAGTTTCCACTCGCTGGAAGATCGCATCGTGAAGCGCTTCATGCAAGCGGCTTCTAGGGCGGACCGACTCCCCTCAAATTTCCCGATTCGTGCAGGTGAAATCAACGAGGCCACGCTCAGTTTGCGGGGGCGTGCGCAAAAGCCGGGCGATGCTGAAATCTCGGCGAATCCGCGCGCCCGTTCAGCCGTGATGCGCGTGGCTGAACGAACGGCACTCAATGCGGCGGCTGGTATGCGTGAACCAACCGTGCACTTATCGAGTGAGCCACTATGACCAGGCTCAATATGATCCTGTTAATCACCCTCGTCGGTTGCGCGTTATCGGTGGTTACCTCACAGCATAAAGCGCGCAAATTATTTATGGAATTGCAAAGCGAGCACGATCGCGAACGCAAGACCGATCAGGAGTGGCGGGAATTACAAATCGAATCCCAAACCCTGGGCACCGGTAAACGTATTGAGCAAAAAGCGCAGCGTGATTTAGGTATGGTGGTCCCCGATGCGAAAAAAACCGTGATCGTGGTGCTGGACGTCAATATCAACGCCAACGTCAATACCAAAGCGGCAGACGAGGCGGGCAAATGAATTTTTCCTCCAAACGCCTCGCGTCTCCGGAGATGCGTTTAAAGCTCGAAAGCTGGCGCTCGCGGATGGTGTTAATAGGCTGCTTTGGAGCCTTCGCGCTGCTGATGGGACGTGCGTTTTATCTACAGGGATTGAACAACGATTTTTTGCAGGCCAAAGGTGATGCGCGGTTCGTGCGCGTGATCGATATGCCCGCTTCGCGCGGTGCGTTAATGGATCGCAACGGCAGGGCGCTGGCTATTTCGGCACCGGTTGAGTCCATCTGGGCCGCACCTGCAGATATGGAAGTCCTCGACCAAGGACAGCTCGGCAAACTCGCCAGCGCGCTGGGGCTGGATAAAAAAACCCTCGCGGACAAACTCACCAGCACCGACAAAAATTTTATTTGGCTGAAGCGCCAGTTGGCACCGGATCAGGCGTTACGCGTGATGGCACTTAAAATCCCCGGGGTGTTTCAGCAGCGCGAGTTTCGCCGCTTTTACCCGGCTGGGGACGTCACGGCACATGTGATTGGCTTTACCAGCGTAGAAGATCAGGGCCAAGAAGGTATTGAGCTGGCACAACAGGCGTCGCTGGCGGGCTCGCCTGGCCAGCGCCGGGTGATCAAGGATCGCAAAGGTCGCATTGTTGAAGATGTGGAAAGCCTGAAAGTGCCACGTGAAGGCAGGCCATTGAGCCTGTCAATTGATGAACGTCTGCAATATATCGCCCATCGGGAATTGAAGGCCGCGGTTGAAGCGAACAAGGCTAAAAGCGGCGCGCTGGTGATGTTGGATGCGCACACGGGCGAGGTGTTAGCGCTGGTCAACCAGCCGGACTTTAATCCCAATAATCGCACCCATGTGCAAATCGCACAGATGCGTAATCGCAGCGTGACTGATACCTTTGAGCCTGGCTCAACTTTTAAACCGTTTGCGGTATCTGCCGCGCTGGAAGCGGGCATTGTGAAGCCCGAGACGATCATCACCACCGGCAATGGACTAACCATCGGCACGAAAACGATCACCGATACTCATCCTGCGAATCAAATGACGGTGGCCGAAATTATCCAGAAATCGAGCAATATTGGCACCGCGAAATTAGCCCTGCAATTGCCATCGGAAACGCTTTGGAATTTATATAACGAACTAGGCTTTGGATTAGTGCCCAGGACGGGTTTTCCTGGTGAAGCTTCAGGGCGCTTGCGCTCGGTAAATACATGGAAGCCTATTGAACAGGCGACCATGGGGTACGGTTATGGTATCTCGGTCAGCGCCATTCAATTAGCCCGGGCCTATACCGTTTTCACCAACGACGGGGTGTTGTTGCCGGTCACGTTTCTGAAGCGCAGCGGTGATGTGATTGGCAAGCAAATTATCTCCGCTAAAACCGCGCGCGCGATGTCGCAGATGCTGGAAACTGTGACCGAGTTGGCCGCCACCAAAGGCCAAGTACCGGGTTATCGAGTGGCTGGTAAAACCGGCACGGCCTACAAGCTGGTGAATGGTCGCTATCAAGAAAATTTGTATCTGGCGTCTTTTGTGGGCTATGGGCCAGTCTCGAACCCGCGTTATATTTTGGCTATCACCATTGACGAGCCGTCCGCCGGTAAACACTACGGCGCAGAGGTTTCGGCCCCCGTATTTTCAAACGTCATGTCGCAGGCGTTACGGATGGCGGGTGTACCGCCCGATGCGCCAAACTTGGCGCTCACCACTTCGCCAAACTTGGCGCTTACCGCTACGCCAGTTTTGGCAAAAGAAAACTCGGCAACAACGCCAACAGTGGCGCGAGAAAACGCGGCACCGAACCCGGCATCATCGGTGGTGGCGCTGGTGAAAGCGCGAGGCTGAGATGGTGGATGCGCCGCTCAATTCAATGGTGATGCGTGGTGCGGAGGCGATCACCAGCGCGCTCGATCAACTGCCCGCGCTCATTGCCGAGGCGACGGCAAGTAGCCGGGAAGCCAAGCGGGGCGGGGTGTTTCTGGCTTATCCGGGGGCCACGCGTGATGGTCGCGAGTTTATTGGCGACGCTGTTGTGCGGGGCGCATCGGCCGTTTTGTATGAAGCGGATTTCGCCTGGGATGCCGATTGGAAAGTCCCGCATATTGCGGTAGAAAATCTTAAAACTCATGCAAGCTTGATTGCCGGTTATGTTTATAAAAACCCGTCCCGGCAATTGTGGATGATCGGCGTAACCGGCACCAACGGTAAAACTTCGGTCTCGCAATGGATTGCGCGAGCACTCGAGGCGGCGGGACAAAAATCAGCCGTGCTGGGCACCATTGGCAACGGCTTGGTCGGCCAGCTTGTCGTCTCGGACAACACTACGCCCGATGCGGTGGTGCTGCAACGCCTCCTGCGGGAATATGCCAACGCCGGTGCAGCCGCATGCGCGATGGAAGTGTCCAGTCACGGCCTCGATCAAGGCCGGGTCGCCGAGATTAAATTTGATGTCGCGGTGTTTACCAACCTAACGCGTGATCATCTTGATTATCACGGCACGATGGAAGCGTACGGCACGGCCAAAGCCAAATTATTCGCAGCGCAGGGATTAAAAACAGCGGTTATCAATGTGGATGACCCGTTTGGTCGCATCTTGGCAGATCAAGTTGCTGCCAAGGGTATTGCGGTGACTCGATTCGCCTGCAATGGCGGCAGTAAATATGCGAATTTAATCGGCACGGATTTAGCCGTGTCGCCGAGCGGTTTATCGTTCACGGTACGTCGTCTGGACGGCGCAACTAGAAATATAAAAAACGAAGCGCAGGTTGAAAGCGCAATTCTGGGCGCATTCAATATTTCGAATTTACTGGCGGTGATGGGAGTGCTCTTGGCGAGCGGTATTGAGCTGGAATCTGCAGCGCGAATCGTCAGTGAATTAAAGCCGGTGCCTGGCCGCATGCAGACGGTGCGCAGCCGTGGCGATAGCAACAAACCGCTGGTGGTGGTGGATTACGCACATACCCCCGATGCGTTGGAAAAAGCACTTTCTACCCTCGCGGCGATCGTGCCGGATAAAGGTCGACTGATTTCGGTGTTCGGTTGCGGCGGTGATCGCGATCGCGGCAAACGCCCGCTGATGGGTGCCATCTCGGCTAAGTACGCCGACCTCAATTTTGTGACCTCCGATAATCCGCGCACCGAAAATCCGTTGCGCATTATTGCTGATATCGAGCAGGGACTCGGTGGGGTAAATAAGGGTGTGCAGAGCCACATCGTGCCGGATCGGAAACTCGCTATTTATGAAGCGCTGAATGCGGCGCATGCAAACGATATTGTCTTGATCGCCGGTAAAGGGCACGAGGACTATCAAATTATAGGCGACACCAAACATCATTTCAGCGATGTGGAAGTGGCCCAGGATGCGCTTGCACAGTGGAAAGGTCTGCAATCATGAGTGCGGCCATCATGATGACGGCGGCTGAAGCGGCGACGCTGCTAGGCGCGGCCTGTCTAAATCCTGATGCCGCCGATTCAGGTTTTACCGGGGTGTCCACTGACAGCCGCAGTATTGCGCGAGGTGAATTATTTGTCGCCCTTGAAGGTGAAAATTTTGATGGTCATGCTTATCTGGAACAGGCATTAGCCCGTGGTGCGGCAGCGGCGCTGGTTTCGCAGGAAATTAAAACGTCCGTGCCGATTGCGCAAATCAGAGTCGCCGATACGCTGCTTGGGCTGGGCCAGTTAGCAAAAATCTGGCGTGCCCGATTTGCCATTCCGATGCTGGCATTGACCGGCAGTAATGGCAAAACCACCGTCAAGGAAATGTTGCGCGCCATTTTGATTGCACATTACGGCAGCGCAAATAAGGTGTTGGCCACAGACGGCAATCTAAATAATAATATTGGCGTGCCGTTGATGATGCTGCGTTTGAACCCAGCACATCAGGTGGCCGTATTCGAGATGGGCATGAACCATCTGCGGGAAATCGATTATTTAACGCGGCTGGTCACACCAGATGTAGCGCTTTTGATTCAGGCTGGCACGGCGCACATTGGCGAGCTCGGCAGCCGTGAAGCGATCGCACAGGCGAAAGGGGAAATTTTTGAGGGACTGCCACCGCACGGCACCGCGGTGATCAATATGCACGATCGCTTTGGTTCGTATTGGCATGGCCTGGCTTCAGTGCGCAGCAAACGTGTGATCGGCTTTGGCATTGCTGCCGAGGATAATGTGATGGGCGAATTTTCTGCCGACGCACTGATCATTCGGCATGCTGATGAAGCCGTAACAGTGCATTTACTAGTGGCGGGTGAACATAACCAGCGCAATGCATTGGCCGCGGCAGCGGGCGCGATTGCAATGGGCGTGTCGCTTCGTACCATCCGCGACGGACTGGAAGATTTTAGAGGCGTGGCGGGACGATTGCGTGCGTATGAGGGCCACCAAAAAGCCACCATCATTGATGATACTTATAACGCCAATCCGGATTCGGTTCGTGCCGCTATTGATGTACTGCGGAGCCTGCCCGGCAAGCGCCTGCTTGTGCTGGGCGATATGGGCGAGCTGGGCAGCAGCGCTATGGAAATGCATGGTGACGTCGGCACTTACGCGAAGCAGGCCAATCTTGATGGGGTATACGCACTGGGCAAATTAACCGAGGCTACAGTCATGGCAATGGGCGCTCGTGGTTGGCATTTTGAAAACGTTGATGCCTTGGTTGAAGTCATAAAACCACAACTTGGCATCAACGTAACTGTGCTGGTCAAGGGCTCGCGTTTCATGAAGATGGAGCGCGTGGTGCAAAAACTCGTTGCCGATTTTCCATCTCACGCTGGAGCCTCTCACTAATGCTGCTACAAATCTTTGAATGGTTAGCCAGGGATATGAACATCCGTGCTTTCAATGTGTTTTCGTACATCACACTGCGCACCGTGCTGGCCGCGATGACCGCGCTGACGATTTCGTTCGTGATGGGACCATGGATGATTCGCAAATTGACCGCGCTGAAAATCGGTCAGTCGATCCGTAGCGATGGGCCGCAAAGTCATCTGGTGAAAGCGGGTACGCCGACCATGGGCGGCGCGCTGATTCTCGCGGCGGTTGCCGTTACCACCCTGCTTTGGGCTGATTTACAGAACCGTTATGTGTGGGCCTGCCTGGTGACCACGATTGGCTTCGGCGCGATTGGTTGGATTGATGACTATCGCAAGGTGGTTCACAAAAACCCGAAAGGCATTTCGGCGGGCACCAAATTTTTCTGGCAAACCGTGATCGCGGCGCTCGCACTCTCCTATCTTGCGTATCGCACTAACCTGCCGCAGCAGACAGATTTGATAGTGCCGTTTTTTAAAACCATCGCGATCCCGTTGGGCACGATTGGGTTTATTATCCTCGGCTGGTTTGTAGTAGTCGGATTCTCAAATGCCGTCAATTTAACCGATGGCCTCGATGGCTTGGCGATTATGCCGACCGTCATGGTGGCCTCCGCCCTGGCGATTTTTGCTTACGTTGCCGGTAACAAAGTGTTCGCCACTTATCTAGGCGTGCCGCATATCGCCGGTGCGGGCGAGCTGGCGATTTTCTGCGGTGCGATTGCGGGCGCCGGTCTGGCATTTCTCTGGTTCAACGCTTATCCGGCTGAAGTATTTATGGGTGATGTCGGCGCGTTGGCACTCGGTGGTGCGCTCGGTTTAATCGCTGTGATTTGTCGTCAGGAAATCGTGCTCATCATCATGGGTGGGGTGTTCGTGGTGGAGACGCTCTCGGTGATGATTCAGGTGGCTTCATTCAAGCTCACCGGCAAGCGGGTGTTTCGCATGGCACCGCTGCATCACCACTATGAATTAAAAGGCTGGAAGGAGAATCAGGTGGTCGTCAGGTTTTGGATTATCACCATGATGCTGGTGCTGTTCGGCCTTTCCACGCTCAAGCTCCGATGAAAAAATGATGATTATAAAAAATATAAACACTAGCATTAGAGCTGTAATTGAGTCATTTTTGCCTCGAAAGCCGCTCCAGTGCTTGTGTTTAATTTTTGAATGGCAGGTGAGGGAGTGAACTGGCATGACAAAAAAATACTTGTTCTGGGTGCGGGAGACACCGGACTCTCGGTCGTCCGATGGGGGCAACGCGTGGGCGCTCGTGTGCGACTCGCCGACAGTCGAAACCCTGAGGCCATCGCCAGCAGTGTCGACTATCTGCAACGAAATTTCCCCGATGTCGAATGCTGCTTCGGGCCTTGGAGCGCCGCTCGCTTTGATGAGTGGACAAGCCACGCCGAACTCATTGTCGCAAGCCCGGGCGTGGCCGTTGCGGGGCCCGCGTGTGACCCGGCCATCGCGCGCGCCATCGCGCAAGGCAAAAAAATCGTTGGGGACATCGAGCTTTTCGCGCTCCACCAAAATTCGCTGATTGAGAAAAATGGAAAGAAACCTAAAGTGATCGGCATCACCGGCTCCAATGGCAAATCCACCGTGACCGCCATGGCGGGTGCGATGTGCGCGGCGGCCGGATTGAAAACCATGGTGGCGGGCAATATTGGTTTGCCGGTGCTTGATGCGTTAGCCAGCGCGGCGGTAGTTGGCGAGCCCGATGTGTATGTGCTGGAATTATCCAGCTTTCAGTTGGAGACAACTTACAGTTTGCATTTGGATGCGGCGGCGATGTTGAATCTGTCACAGGATCATCTTGATCGCTATCGATTGATGGATGATTACGCTAAAGCCAAAAAACGAATTTTTGCGCACGCGGACTGTCAGGTGCTGAATCGTGAGGACTTGGCCAGCATGAAGATGCGTTTGGCTGATCGTAGTGTGGCTACCTTTGGCACCGATGCGGCGCCGACATCGAATGATTTCGGTCTGAACCAACATGCATTATCGGCGGGCGAAGAAATGCTGCTGTCCGTTGACGCCATGCCGATCGCGGGCTTGCATAATGCCGCGAATGCGCTCGCGGCGTTTGCACTGTGTCGAGCGGTAAGTGCGGATACGACAAAATTAATTGAGGGCCTGAAAAGTTTTAAAGGCTTGCCGCATCGTCTGGAGAAAGTTGGCATCATTAACGGCGTTACTTTTTATGATGATTCAAAAGGTACTAACGTCGGCTCGACCGTTGCTGCGCTCAATGGCATGACCGTGCCCGTTATCCTGATCGCGGGCGGCGAAGGCAAGGCGCAGGATTTTTCACCCTTGGCCGAACCGATTCGCAAACGTGCAAAAGTGGTGGTGCTGATCGGCAAAGATGCGCGCTCAATTGAAAGCGCGATTACCAGCGCGCGGGTTACCAGTATTCATGCCGTAACAATGGCTGATGCCGTCGAGAGCGCCTATTTACAGGCATCTCCGGGCGATGCCGTGCTTTTGTCGCCAGCCTGCGCCAGCTTTGATATGTTCAAAAATTATAAACATCGTGGGGATGTTTTTGCGCAATCGGTGCACGCGCTAAAAAATAAAATTGACAGCGCTGACACCGCAGCATTCACCGGCGAGGTTCGAGATGCTGTATAGCCCCGCTGCACCCCGCGCCGAGCTTGATCTCGCCATTTTTTGGAGTGTCCTGCTGTTGTTGGCGATCGGCTTGGTGATGGTGTACTCATCATCGATTGCCATGGCTGAAGCCGAAAAAATGACGGGCTTTCGCGCGCATTATTTTCTGGTGCGGCATGCAATTTTTCTGGGCATTGGTTTCCTGGCGGCGTGCATGGCGTTCCAGATTCCGATGGCGATGTGGCAGCGACTGGCACCCTGGTTGTTTATTGGCTGCGCATTCTTGCTGGTGTTGGTGCTCATACCAGGCATTGGTCGCAAAGTGAACGGCAGCAGTCGCTGGATTTCTTTTGGATTCACCACCATGCAACCGTCGGAGCTGATGAAGCTGTTGGTGATTTTGTATGCGGCCGATTACACCGTCCGTAAAGTTGCGCTGATGCATGATTTGAAGCGTGGCTTCTTGCCCATGGCGGGCGTGATGGTGTTTGTCGGCGCATTGCTGCTACGCGAGCCCGACTATGGCGCGCTCGTCGTGGTGACTATTATTGCCATGACGATCCTGTTTTTAGGCGGGCTTAACTGGCGCGTGCTGGTAGGCTTAATCATTTCGCTTGCGCTCTCATTCACGGTGCTGGTCATGACACAGCCATACCGTCTGGAGCGTATCCGTGGATTTATAGATCCATGGTCTGATCCCTATGGCAAAAGCTATCAGCTCACGCATTCATTGATTGCATTTGGACGTGGTGAATGGATCGGTGTCGGCCTCGGTGCCAGTGTAGAGAAACTTTTTTATCTGCCCGAAGCACATACCGATTTTCTATTGGCCGTGATTGCCGAAGAGCTGGGCTTTGTTGGCGTGGCGCTCATTATTGGTTTGTTTGCGCTGTTCATCCACCGGGCGTTCGCCGTGGGGCGTGAATCGATGATGCGTGAAAAATATTTTGCCGCATTGGTCGCCCAAGGCATCGCGGTGTGGATTACGGCGCAGGCGTTCATCAATATGGGCGTGAACATGGGCCTGCTGCCCACTAAAGGTTTGACGCTGCCGTTTCTTTCGTTCGGCGGCACCGGCATTTTGGTGAATTGCGTGGCCGTGGCTATTTTGTTGCGCATCGATTATGAGAACCGTGCCCAAACTCGAACTCAGGCGCGCACCGTAGTGCGCACCCCAACCGGCCCCCGCACTGCGATCTCAACGGTGCATCAATCATGACACCGCTGAACATAGAGCGGCCTGCGAAAACAGCGCTGATCATGGCGGCTGGCACCGGCGGTCACATCTATCCCGGTCTGGCGATTGCCGAGGTACTAGTCGCGCACGGGTGGCATATCGTGTGGATGGCAACTCCGGCGGGCATGGAGCACAAGCTGGTGGGCAAGGTCGGCTATGAAATTTTCGTGGTCAATATGTCCGGCGTGCGTAGCAAAGGCGCGCTTGCCTGGTTCATGATGCCGTTTAAATTATTGCGTGCTTGCTGGCAGTCCCTAAAAATCATTCAGCGGGTGCAGCCGAATGTGGTGATTTCCATGGGCGGCTATATTGCATTTCCCGGCGGCTTGATGGCGGTGCTGCTCGGCAAACCGCTGCTGGTGCACGAGCCCGGTGCGCACGCAGGGCTGACCAATCGGGTGCTGGCGCTGATCGCGGATCGAGTGCTGGTGGGTTTCCCTGATACCTTCGCGCAAGTGTCCAAGAACGCCATTGCAAAATATTTACCGCAGCCTAAAAAAGTCGAATGGCTGGGAACGCCGGTACGCGGCTCCATCGCTGCGCTGCCTGCGCCGGCCGAGCGCATGGCGAATCGCGCAGGCCCGCTTCGTCTGCTGATTGTGGGCGGCAGCCTGGGCGCTCAAACGCTAAATGATTTAGTCGTCGCGTCCTTGGCTACCCTCACAACCGGGCAGCGCCCCGAGGTAATACATCAGTCAGGTGAAAAAAATTACGATCAATTAGTGGCGTCATATCGCGCCGCCAATGTGTGCGCAAAGGTGCTGCCCTTCATCGACGGTATGGATGAGATGTACGCATGGTGCGATGTGATGTTATGCCGCTCCGGTGCCATCACGGTGGCCGAATTAGCAGCCGCCGGTGTGGCCAGTGTGCTGGTGCCGCTACCTTATTTTGTCGCCGAAGAGCAGGACGCAAACGCGCATTTTTTGATGGATGCCGGTGCGGGGGTCCTGGTGAAGCAGCTTGAAACTACGCCCGAAAAATTGGCTGAACTGCTCGTCTCGTTTACGCGTGAGCAATTACAAAAAATGGCGACAATCGCCCGCACGCTGGGCAAGCCCGGCGCGACCGCAGCATGCGCTGGCGTCTGTATGGATATTTCAATATGAAACACAAAGCATGAAACATAAAATCAAGCACCTTCACTTTATCGGCATTGGTGGCTCCGGCATGTCCGGCATCGCTGAAGTCCTGCTCAATCTTGGCTATCACGTCAGCGGCTCTGATTTGGCCGAGAACGCCTCGGCCAAGCGGCTCAAAACCCTCGGTGCGACGGTGGTGATCGGCCATGTCGCGACCAATATTGCAGGCGCCGATGTCGTGGTGATTTCGAGCGCCGTGAAGGCAGATAACCCTGAAGTCGTTGCAGCGAAAGCCGCCCGCGTACCGGTGGTGCCGCGAGCGATCATGCTGGCTGAGTTGATGCGTTTCAAACAAGGCATTGCGATTGCGGGCACTCATGGCAAAACCACGACGACCAGTTTGATCTCGCATGTGCTTGGCGAGGCCGGGCTCGATCCTACTTGTGTAATCGGGGGGCGCTTGAATTCGATTGGCACCAATGCACGTTTGGGGCAAGGCGAATATCTGGTGGCAGAAGCGGATGAATCTGACGCCTCGTTTTTATATTTGCAGCCAATCATGGCCGTGGTCACCAATATCGACCAGGATCATATGGAAACGTATGAACATGATTTTTCGAAACTGAAAAACGCGTTCGTGGAATTTTTGGAACACTTGCCGTTTTACGGGCTCGCCGTGCTGTGCGCAGACGACGCCAATGTGCGCGAAATCATGTCACGTCTTTCCAAGCCGACGCTGACTTATGGCCTGAGCGAGCATGCAGAATTGCGTGCGGTTAATATCAAAGCGGTAAATGCGCAAATGCATTTCACGGCGATCTCGGCACACGATAAAAAGGTGATGGATATTGTGCTGAATTTACCCGGCCTGCATAACGTCGCCAACGCGTTATCGGTGATTGCGATTGCACGAGAAATTGGCGTAAGTGATGAACATATTGTACGTGGGCTGGCCAGCTTCGCAGGCGTCGGACGACGCTTCCAGCGCTACGGCGAAATCGGGATTGCGGCAGGTGGCAGGTACACCTTGATTGATGATTACGGTCATCACCCGGTCGAGATGGCGGCCACACTGGCTGCCGCCAAGGGCGCCTTCCCTGGAAGGCGCGTCCTGCTTGCCTTCCAGCCGCATCGCTACACTCGCACGCGAGATTTATTCGAAGATTTTGTCAAGGTACTTTCAACCGCTGACGAACTGGTGTTGGCGGACGTGTATCCCGCCGGTGAAACGCCCATTGTGGCGGCAGATGGCCGTGCTTTGACGCGCGCCATTCGGCTCGTCGGCAAGGTTGAGCCGCTATTCGTGAACACGGTAGATGAAATTGCCGATGCGGTTGAAAGCCGTGTACGCGATGGTGATGTAGTGATCACCATGGGTGCGGGCTCGGTAGGTGGTGTGGCGCCGCGCCTGGCTGCTGGCGTCGGCAACGGCGGCGGCGTTGGTGGTGGAGGGGTGGAATGAATAGGGCCGCCATGCATACGCTACAGCGCGGCGAATTGAGGCTTAACGAGCCGATGTCAAAGCACGTCTCATGGCGAGCAGGCGGTGTGGCTAAACAGTTTTATAAGCCGGCTGATCTGGCTGACCTGCAGTTTTTTTTGCCAAGCCTGGCCCTCGATGAGGCGATTTTATTTGTCGGCTTGGGCAGTAATTTACTGGTGCGCGATGGCGGCTTTGACGGCACCGTGATACTCGTAGCACCTGCCCTTTCGGGCTTGGCTATTGATGAGGCTGCGCCCACTATCGTGACCGCGGGGGCCGGGGTTGCCTCGCCGCATGTCGCAAAATTCGCTGCCAAAAATCATCTGGCCGCAGCCGAGTGGCTAGCAGGCGTACCAGGTACGGTAGGCGGTGCATTGGCGATGAATGCCGGCTGCTATGGCACCGAAACTTGGGATCAGATCGAAAGTGCGCTCACGATCGATCGTGCGGGCGCGTTGCACACGCGGACCAAAGCCGATTTTGATATTAGCTACCGACATGTTGCAGCACTTGATCATGCTGAGGAGTGGTTTGTATCGGCACGCTTTTGTTTTGTGCCAGGGGACGCTATCACGGCGCAGGCGCGCATCAAGGATTTACTGGCCAGACGCATGGCTTCGCAGCCGCTGGATAAGCCGAATGCAGGTTCAACCTTTCGTAATCCGCCAAACGACCATGCGGCACGTTTGATTGAGTCGTGCGGGCTCAAAGGTTTTACGATGGGCGGTGCGCAGGTATCAACGCGGCACGCCAATTTCATTATCAATCTAGGCCATGCCAGCGCGGCCGATATTGAATCGACGATCACGCATATGCAGGATACGGTTCGTGCCCAAACCGGGGCTGAGCTTGTGCGCGAAGTAAAGATTGTTGGGAGGCCATCATGACTTCTGACATCAAAAATTTAGGCAAGGTGGCCGTGCTAATGGGAGGCCCCTCGGCCGAGCGCGAAATTTCATTGTTATCCGGCCACGGTGTGCTGGCGGCGCTGCGCGAAAAAGGCGTTGATGCCTATGCATTTGATCCGGCTGTGCAATCGCTGTTTGCTCTGTCGCGTGAAAAATTTGATCGGGTCTTCATCGCCCTGCATGGCCGTTTTGGTGAAGATGGCACTGTGCAGGGCGTGTTGGAAACGCTGAAGATTCCTTACACCGGTAGCGGGGTGATGGCGAGTGCGCTGGCCATGGATAAATGGCGTACCAAGCTGGTCTGGCAGGCAGCGGATATCCCGACACCGCGCTATCACCTGCTGGATAAAAGTAGCAACTGGGTACAGGTAATTGATGAGTTGAAATTGCCTTTAATCGTCAAACCTGCGCGCGAAGGTTCTAGCATCGGCGTCACTAAAGTCAACACCGCCGCCGAGTTGCAATTTGCGTTTGAACTTGCAGTCAAGCTTGATCCTTTGGTGCTGGCAGAAGAGTTTATCGCTGGCCAGGAATTAACCGCATCGGTGGTAAATGATGAGGTACTGTCGCTAATTCGCATTGAGGCTCCGGAGGGAAAGTACGACTACGCCAATAAATATTTTGAAAATGTCGTCAAGTATCACTGCCCGTCAGGCATTCGTGCGGAAACCGAGGTCCGCATTCGCGCCGACACCTTGAGAGCATTCCGGGTTTTGGGCTGCTCCGGCTGGGGTCGCGCCGATGTGATGCTGCAGCCGGATGGCCGCTACGCATTTTTGGAAATGAATACCGCGCCCGGCATGACTAGCCATTCACTGGTGCCGATGGCGGGGCGTGCGGCGGGTTTGAGTTACGCCGATTTATGCGTGCAGATTCTGCATTCAGCATCGTTGAAAAGTTAATCCCTGAATATGGCCAGCACTGACAATCAGGCAACCCCGTTTTTCCGCCAGCGCATCGTGGTGATTGTGGTGAGTCTGCTCGCCATGCTGTCGGCCACGGCGGCGGTATGGCTGGCATGGCGTGCATGGCCCGAGATGCCGGTACGCGAGGTGGTGTTTGTGAATGTTTCCGCCGCACCATTCGTACATTTAAAAACTGAAGAGCTGACCCAGGTTGCGGGTGCGATTGCCACCGCTAAAGTAAATTTGCTGCATGCTGATTTAAACGAAATCAAGACCGTGGTTGAGCAGGTGGCATGGGTGCGCAGCGCCAATGTGCGCCGTCGCCTGCCAGGCAAAATCGAAGTCAGCATTGAAGAGCATGTGCCGTTTGGGATATGGCGCACCGGTGAAAAATCGGTAGCGGTAGCGGCAATGGTTAATGCTGCTGTCAGTAAAGAGAGCAGTGCAGAAAATAATACCGCTACTGGCGAGCCTGCTAACCAATCCGCTAGCGAACCTGCCAACGAATCTGCCGCAGCTGCCAACGCGCTCATCAATACTTTTGGCGAAGTATTTAAAGCAACTTTGCCAAAAGAAGCTCAAGCGATGCTGCCGGTTTTGGGTGGCCCACTGGATTCGTCCAAAGAAGTGATAGTGACCTTTGATCAATTCAGAAAGCAGCTTGCGGCGATAGAGCGCAAGCCGGGCGAGGTGCAGCTTTCGGTACGCAGGGCCTGGACTATCAAGCTCGATAACGGCATAACCCTGGAACTCGGCCGCAATGATGCGGAACAGCGGCTGCAGCGTTTCATCCGCGCTTATGCGCAGATTGCGGACCTGCAAACTACGGGCATAAATGTGGATCTACGTTATGCCTCGGGCCTGGCGCTGCGGCGTTCATCATCGAGTCGACTCCCCGTATTCACTAGCACTAGCACGCGGGTCAAGCCAGCACCTCAGTCCAAAACGCCGCCGCGTATAAAAAAAGCGCAGAAAGCCAAAAGAATATGAACAATATCTATCTCTGGGGTCGACTATGAATAAGCCGCGTGAAACCAAAAATTTGCTGGTCGCACTTGATATCGGCACCTCAAAAATTATTGCCATAGTCGCTGAAATAAATGATGACGGCGGCATTGAGGTGCTGGGTCTGGGGCAACATCCTTCAAAGGGATTAAAGAAAGGTGTGGTCGTCAATATCGAGTCCACTGTCCATGGCATTCAACGTGCCCTTGAAGAAGCAGAGTTGATGGCTGATTGCAAAATTCGCGATGTGCTGACTGGCATCGCGGGCTCCCATATTAAAAGCTTCAACTCACATGGCATGGTGGCTATTAAGGATAAAGAAGTTTCGCAATTCGATGTTGACCGCGTGATCGAAACCGCGCGTGCGGTGAATATTCCGATGGACCAACAAATATTGCATATCCTCACCCAGGAATTTATTATCGATGGCCAGGAAGATGTGCGTGAGCCCGTCGGCATGAGCGGGGTGCGGCTTGAAGTTAAAGTGCATATCGTTACTGGCGCCGTCAGCGCGGCGCAAAACATCATGAAATGTGTGCGTCGCTGCGGGCTTGAGGTGCGTGATCTGGTATTGCAGCCACTGGCTTCAGCGATTGCCGTGTTATCGCAGGATGAAAAAGACTTGGGCGTTTGTCTGGTCGATATAGGCGGCGGCACCACCGATATCGCGGTGTTTACCGGAGGCTCGATTCGCCACACCGCCGTAATTCCGATTGCCGGTGATCAAATCACCAACGATATTGCGATGGCATTGCGCACGCCGACCAAAGATGCTGAAGATATCAAAATGGCCCATGGCTGTGCGCTGCGGCAGATGGCGAGCGTCAATGATGTGATCGAAGTACCTGGTGTGGGCGATCGCGAGCCGCGCCAGTTATCTCGTCAGACCCTTGCCGAGGTAATTGAACCGCGCGTGGAAGAGCTGTATTCGCTGATTCAGCGCGAGTTACGGGCCAGCGGGTTTGAAGAATTATTATCTAGCGGCATTGTCTTGACTGGCGGCAGTGCTGCGATGCAGGGCATGGTTGAGTTGGGCGAAGAGGTATTCCACATGCCAGTGCGATTAGGCGTACCGAACTATACGGGTGGCTTGTCCGAAGTGGTGCGCAATCCGCGTTTTTCGACGGTGGTGGGCTTGCTGCTTTCGGGGCTGGAACAGAAAAAACGTGATGAGCATGTGCGTTTGCACTCGGCCAATTTCAAGAGCGTGTTCGACAAAATGGCTTCATGGTTTAAAGGAAATTTCTAAGGAAATTTCTAAGGAAATTGCTAGGGACATTTCTGATGAAACGCTAAATAAAATTTTTGAAAATAATTTAGGCCGTAAAAAATTTTTTGTTTGAAGTGTTGTTTTTTATTTAAGTTGTTTTTTTGTTTCACCACAGCAGAGGAGATTTAAAATGATTGAGCTAATTGATGCAGAACAGCCGGAGGCCATTATCAAGGTCATCGGTGTCGGTGGCTGCGGCGGCAATGCAGTTGACCACATGATCGGCCATGGTGTGGCTGGCGTGGAATTCATTTGCGCGAATACGGATGCACAGGCGCTAAAACGTAACCAGGCCAAAACGGTCATGCAGTTGGGCGGCACCACCACGCGCGGTTTGGGCGCAGGTGCTAACCCCGAAATTGGTCGTCTGGCTGCGATCGAAGATCGTGAACGTATCGCTGAGATGATCCAGGGTGCGGATATGCTCTTTATCACTGCCGGTATGGGCGGCGGTACGGGTACCGGTGCCGCACCTATCGTGGCTGAAATCGCGCGCGAAATGGGTGTGTTGACGGTGGCCGTGGTTACCAAACCATTCGCGTTTGAAGGAAAGCGCATGAAAGCGGCAAACGCCGGTATTGAGGCGCTGAAGCAGCATGTTGATTCGCTCATCATCATCCCGAATGATCGGCTGATGGAAGTTCTAGGCGAAGATGCGACCTTTGAAGATGGTTTCAAAGCTGCCAATGATGTGCTGCACGGCGCGGTTGCCGGCATTGCTGAAATCATTAACTGTCCCGGTATTGTGAACGTCGATTTTGCTGACGTGCGCACCGTGATGAGCGAAAACGGTGTAGCGATGATGGGCTCCGCCATGGCATCCGGTCCAGACCGTGCGCAGGTAGCTGCCGAGCGTGCCGCGGCCTCGCCACTGCTCGAAGATGTAAATTTGACGGGTGCGCGCGGAGTGTTGGTGAACATCACCGCCAATCGTTCACTCAAGCTAAAAGAAGTTCATGAAGTCATGAACACGATCCGCAGTTTCACCGCCGAAGATGCTACCGTGATTTTTGGTAGCGTGTTTGACGAAGAGATGGGCGATCAGCTTCGCGTGACGATTGTCGCTACTGGCCTGGGCGGCTCTGTGTCCAAGAAGCAGCCGCAAATGGTGTATTCAGCGCCGGTCATGCAGCGTACCGGCACTGACGATGCCGTCGGTGCGATGATGTCTTCACCGGCTGGTGCGATTAACTATGCGGATCTGGATACGCCTGCTGTCACGCGCCGTCGGCGTGATGCCACCGTCTCGGCCATGCAGCAATCAGGTGTCGAGATGTACGACATTCCTGCGTTTTTGCGGAAGCAGGCAGACTAAGTTTCAATCCTGGTTTAGCTTATAAAAAATATCCAGCCCGGCGAACCTCTGCCGTTCGGGCTGGATATTTGTCTTTGTCATTTGTGCTTGAGGAAGAATGATCATGTTGCATGGATCATGCGCATTAGCCTTCATCAGGCTTGAAACTGCTAAAATCGTAGCAATTTAGTTTTAACTTGTCTGCTCATTCTCATAAAGCTATCAGTCGTTTCATGATCAAACAACGTACCCTCAAAAATAAAGTTCGCGCTACCGGTGTAGGCGTGCATCTGGGCCATCGGGTCGAGATGATGCTGCGTCCGGCAGCGCCTGATACAGGCATTGTTTTTTGTCGCACCGATATGCTCGGCGCGCCGATGGTGCGGGCGCATGCGTTAAATGTAAATGACACACGGCTTTCAACCCGGATTGAAAATCCCTTATCAGGTGCGCGGGTGTCTACTGTTGAGCACTTAATGTCGGCCTTTGCCGGTTTGGGTATTGATAACGCTTACATCGATTTGTCGGCTGAAGAAGTGCCAATTATGGACGGCAGCGCGGGGCCCTTTGTATTTTTGCTCCAATCGGCAGGCATCGAAGAGCAGGCCCGAGCAAAGCGTTTTATTCGGGTCAAAAAAACGCTTGAGCTAAAGGATAAAGACCGTCTGGTGCGGCTTGAACCTTTTAATGGATTCAAGCTGAAGTTTGCAATTGATTTCGACCACCCGGTGTTTGATGGTTCCGCTTCCGAAATTGAAATTGATTTTGCTGAGGTTTCTTTTATTAAGGAAGTCGCCCGTGCGCGCACTTTCGGCTTCACGCATGAAGTTGAAGCGATGCGTTCGATGGGTCTCGGTCGCGGCGGTTCGCTCGACAACGCGATAGTAATTGATGATTTTCGGGTGCTGAACGAAGGCGGTTTACGTTTTGATGATGAGTTCGTTAAACATAAAGCGCTTGATGCGGTGGGCGATCTTTATATGTTGGGACATCCGTTGATAGGCGCTTTTTATGGCGTGAAATCAGGCCACGCGATGAACAATCAGCTAGTGCGCGCTTTATTGGCTGATGAAACCGCATGGGAATTTGTTACTTTCGACAAGCGCGACGCCTTGCCGAGAGCGTTTGGCAATATGTCGTTGGCGACTATTTAGGATTATTGCCATGCTGATTGGTGTTCGACTATTGCTACTTGTGGCGGGATTCGCGATCTCGGTCACGTTCCTCGGATATCTCTTTACCAAGAACCCAAAACTACTGCGACTGACTCTAACCATTATTAAAGTAACGCTTGGTTTCGCGGCTTTAATTGCGGTGCTTTATATACTCGAAAGACTTTTGTTTATATAGTGCGGCTCATTTCGTAGACTTATTACTATTTGTTAGCGTGCGCTCACGTCGGGTTTGGATGCGCTTAAGTGTTTCTTTTAAAGGGGAATCTCTAAGCGTTGTGGTCAACTGACTAAGTATTTCAACGGGCATTGACGTTGTAGGGATCAACCTTCGCTTGACAGGTTTTGGTTCTATATCTAATCCAAAATACTCGGGTTGCACCAGTACCCTAATTACTGTAACCTCTTGTTCCTGCTTTTTATTTTCATTAATTTTCTCAAGTAAGCGCGGCAACATTTGTTTCAAACTTGTCGCAACGGCCCCGTTGGCCACCGCAATAATTAGCGCCGTTCCTTCAACTGCAGCAATTCGACTTGTTGATTTCAAGTGTGCGGGGATGGTGTTGACATAGGTTTGTTGAAGGCGAGAGATAAGCGCCACTTTGCGCATCATGGGCGCAATCTCTTCGTTCTCGCTCATCAGTGTACGAATAGGTTTAAAACCGCTTTTTTTACCCGCACCCGTTGGTTTCATACGGAACTTCGCTTTTTTATGGACGGTGGTTGTGACGTGGACGGCATGTGATCTAGAAGGTTTTGCATGAATATTATTCTGGTTTCAGATAGTCTGGCTAAAAGCCGCATTGTTACGATCTCGCAATCGCAGATTATCATGGCGGTGATGGGGTTCGTAAGCGCAGGTTTTATGTTCGCGCTAGGCACCTATTGGATCACCATGAAATATGCGGTGGATATCCAGAACCCGTTTATCCAGAGCCTCATCTCGACCCTCACACAGCAGCAGACTGCTGAAGCCGAGAAAGATATGCGTGAGCAGCTTAGCTCACTGGCGGTCAAATTAGGTGAGCTGCAGGCACGCTTGATGCGTCTGGACGCGTTTGGCGATCGTCTGGGTAAAGCGGCCGGCGTTAAGTCAGAGGAATTCCGTTTTTCCGAATCACCGGGTCGCGGTGGGCCTATCCCCTCAGAAGCTTTATCCGGTGAAATCTCGCGTAAAGAGTTTCAAATCCGTTTAAGTGAAATCTCCCGTGCGCTGGATGATCGCGCCGACAAGCTCGGTGTGCTCGATTCTATTTTGATGGATGGTCGGCTCGCCGCCAAAGCCATTCCCACCACCATGCCGGTTGAAACGGGCTACTACTCGTCCAACTTTGGTTATCGCATTGATCCGTTCAATGGTCGCAGCACTTTTCATACCGGTATCGATTTTACCGCTGCACCAGGTTCACCTATTCTGGCCGCCGCCGGCGGGGTAGTGGCCGTTGCTGAGCTACACAGTGAATATGGGCAGATGATCGATATTAATCACGATAATGGCTTGACCACACGCTATGCGCACCTTTCCAAAATGCGTGTCAAAGCGGGCGATATTGTGCTCAAAGGTCAGCTTATCGGTGATTTGGGTTCTACCGGGCGCGCCACCGGCCCGCATCTGCATTTCGAAGTTCGCGAAAATAGCGTTCCACTGAATCCCAACCGGTTTCTTAACTTCGCCCGTGCGCAGCAGCCTGCTCAGGCCACCAAAACCGCGCACGCCCCGTAAATTGCTGGTCGCATCCATGCAGCCCCTGCCCGTGATGGGCAGGACCGCCGTGCTTGCGTTTGCTCCAAATAGTCCCCATATCAAGAACGTCGCGGGTACTTAATTTGCGTGCAAAAAATCAAACACTGCGCAAACCTCACTATTTCATAAAACTAAAAAACGACTCATTTGCTTAACATCGAGTCGGCAACTGACTGAAAGTACCTCATGTTTGATACCTTTTTAAAAGCTATTTTTGGCAGCCGTAATGAACGCTTGTTAAAGCAATATCGCAAACGCGTCATCACCATCAATGCGCTTGAGCCTGCGATGGAAAAATTAAGCGATGCCGAATTGCGCGCCAAGACCGATGAATTTAAAGAGCGTCATGCCAAAGGTGAAACTCTCGACGCGTTATTGCCCGAAGCTTTCGCCACCGTACGCGAAGCCGGTAAACGTGCTCTCGGCATGCGCCATTTTGATGTGCAGCTGGTCGGCGGGATGGTATTGAATGATGGCAAGATTGCCGAGATGCGCACGGGCGAAGGTAAAACCCTGATGGCTACATTGCCCTCATACCTTAACGCCATCAGCGGCAAAGGTGTGCATGTGGTGACGGTAAATGATTATCTCGCCAAACGCGATTCTGAGTGGATGGGCCGCTTGCACGGCTTTCTCGGCCTCACCGTGGGCTGTAATCTTTCGCAAATGCAGCATGATGAAAAACAGCAAGCTTTCGCCGCCGATATTACCTATGGCACCAATAATGAATTCGGCTTCGATTATTTGCGCGACAACATGGTCACCAATAAGGCTGAGCGTGTTATGCGCGGGCTTAATTTCGGCATTATCGATGAGGTTGATTCGATCTTGATCGATGAGGCGCGTACCCCGCTTATCATTTCCGGTCAGGCCGAAGATTCAGCGGCGATGTACGTCAAAATCAACAAACTGATCCCGAGTTTGAAGCCGCAGGAAACCGAAGAAGGCGAGGGCGATTTTTGGGTTGATTTGAAACAGCATCAAGTTACCTTGTCTGAAACCGGCCATGAAAATGCTGAACAGCTGATGACCGAACATGGTCTTTTGCCGGATGGCGCATCGCTCTACGATCCCGCCAACATCATGCTTATGCACCATCTGTATGCGGCGGTGCGCGCGCATGCGCTCTACCATCGTGATCAGCATTATGTGGTGCAGGATGATGAAGTCGTGATCGTGGATGAATTCACCGGCCGTATGATGTCGGGCCGTCGCTGGTCTGAAGGTTTACATCAGGCGGTTGAAGCCAAAGAAGGTGTGAAGATTCAAAATGAATCACAAACCCTGGCTTCCATCACCTTCCAGAATTATTTTAGGCTATACAGCAAACTCTCTGGCATGACGGGTACGGCAGATACTGAAGCATTCGAATTTCAGTCAATTTACAACCTCGAAACCGTCATCATTCCGCCGAACAAGCCGATGGTTCGCCATGACACCAATGATCTGGTTTACATCACCGCCAATGAAAAACATAAAGCGCTAGTGACGGATATTAAAGATTGTTTTGAACGCGGCCAACCGGTATTGCTTGGCACCACCTCGATTGAAAATTCTGAACTGCTGTCAGAACTGCTTAAAAAAGAGCAGCTCCCGCATCAGGTGCTGAACGCCAAGCAGCATGCGCGTGAAGCTGATATTGTCGCGCAGGCAGGCGCACTTAAGGCGATTACGATCGCAACCAATATGGCCGGTCGTGGTACTGATATTGTGCTGGGCGGCAATCCCGAAAGCAGTATTCATGCGATTGAAACAGACGAGGCGCTCAACGAACCGGAAAAGCAGGCCAAGGTTGCCGACATCAAAGCGGGCTGGCAAGCGCTGCATGATGAGGTGGTCGCCGCGGGCGGCCTGCATATTGTCGGCTCCGAGCGGCATGAATCACGCCGTATCGACAACCAGTTGCGCGGCCGTGCTGGCCGCCAGGGCGATCCGGGCTCATCACGATTTTATCTTTCGTTTGAAGACCCGCTGCTGAAAATTTTTGCGGGTGATCGCCTCAAAGCCATCATGGCACGCCTGAAAATTCCGGAAGGTGAAGCCATTGAAGCCGGCATGGTTTCACGCGCCATCGAGAACGCGCAGCGTAAAGTGGAAGCGCGCAATTTTGATATCCGTAAACAGTTGCTCGAGTACGATGATGTCGCCAACGACCAGCGTAAAGTAATTTACACCCAGCGCAACGAGCTACTCGATGCGCAGGACATTTCCGAAACTACAGCCGCCATGCGCGGTGATGTGTTGCGAGAAACGGTACAACTGCATGTGCCCGCAGACAGCGTCGAAGAGCAATGGGATGTGGTCGGTTTAAAGCGCGTGCTTGAAGCCGATTTTAATATCGTGGCGCCGATAGATGACTGGCTTAAAAACGACGGTGAGCTCGACAGTGAAAAAATTGCCGAGCGCGTCACTGCGCAGGCGGATACCGAATACATCGCCAAATTTGCCAATGTTGAACCGCCGTTGCTGCATCAATACGAGCGCGCCGTCATGCTGCAGGCCATTGATTCACATTGGCGTGAGCACCTTTCGTCACTCGACTATTTGCGCCAGGGCATTCACTTGCGCGGCTACGCCCAAAAGCAGCCCAAGCAAGAATACAAACGCGAAGCGTTCGAGCTGTTCAGCGGCATGCTGGATGGCATCAAACGTCAGGTCACGCAGATTCTGGTCAACGTCCGCGTCGAAACCCAGGAGCAAATTGAGGCCGCGGAAAAAGTCGCTGAAGAAGCGCTCACCGCATCAGCAACCAATATTCAATACACCCATGCGGACTTTAATGAAGCCGCTGATGGCGGCGCAGATGACAGCACCGCGCCCGCTGAGCTTCAAACTTCCACACCGTTCGTCAGGGATGGGGTCAAGATTGGTCGTAATGATCCATGCTGGTGTGGCAGCGGCAAAAAATACAAACAGTGCCACGGCAAATTATCGTAAATCAACTCACGATCAGGGGCAGGTCATGTTGCAAAGCCAGGCGACTTTCTCTTGATGATGTGAGCCGCGATAGCGTCTTGTAAGTTCGTGACCGGTATTATTTAACAACGCTGCGTTAGTAAAATTTCGAGTACATCTATACGCAGTCAATATCTAATTCGCGCTGACACTTGATCGGCAGCACGATTATCTGATCACGATCCGCGCCGAATCGATACAGCGCGACGTAGCTTGTACTCACACGCGCACCCACGCGCGCGCATGCGAGATCATCCGTTCGCGCAATCATTACTCAACGATTCTTCCTGCTAGCAGGTGGCGCGCTAGATGCGCGATGGCATCGCTTAAAACGACGCTGGTTATACGATGCGCAGCTTCAAATTTTTAGCAAGTTTTGAGGTGGTGGCGATAGCCATTTTTTGCCGTTATGCATCCATCTATCGCCATACCTCATCGCACCGTGAGTGCATCAAACGGTTGGATATAAGCAAACATCAGCGCCAGCGTACTGACGTGCCCGCCCGCACTTATCGTTACGGACTGCGAAAGTGCGGCGCCAAGACTAAGCGCAACGCGACCCTTCTTCCAATCATCGCGGCGTTAGGTTATTGAATTAAATTCAGTGGTGCTCAGCCTGGTCGCGGGCTCAACGCAATTACCAACATAGCCCTATGAGCTTTAGCGTGGTGAGTAAATCAGGTTCGGGCCAAGCAAAGGCGCTCACGATAATGATGTCAAAACTCCGCTACAAGCTTGCCGTTTAGAGCATTTTTGCTTCAAAACACCCGTTAATAGGGCACTTTGGTATAAACATAATCACACCAAGACCGTATCTTCATCCGCATAGGCCGGGCTACACGCGCATAAAATTTTGAGCGCGACGGCCCCCGTGTTGGTCACGCAGTGCTGCGTTCCCGGCACGATCACGACCGTGTCACCAGTGGCAATATCGAATGTTTTATCGCCTAGTACCATGCGTCCAACGCCCGCGGTGATGTAATAAATCTCCTCTGCCGTTTTATGGTGATGCAGCAGTGTCGTGGCACCCGGCTCAACGATGGCTTCGGCCAAGCTTTGTGCGCGCGCGCCCAACGCTGCGTGTGGAATAGGATGCATCAGCTCACGGATGGTTGAGCCATCTTTGGTGATGAAGGCGGGTACGGTTTGATAGCTTGTTTTCATGTTGTTACATTCCTGTTGGAGGGCAAGCATTGTTCCGTGCCATAATTTTGCACGATAATTTTCTCTAGGTGTAACGCAATGGCCGTCAATTACAAAACTCCTACTGCTGCTTCCCTGCTGCCCGTGCTTGGTGTCATGCTCGGCTGTGCCGAGGCGCATATTCGCAAACCGAACCGCAAGGATATGTTGCTGATTACGCTTGAACCCGGTTCACGCGCGGCAGGAGTGTTTACGCAAAACCGTTTTTGCGCCGCGCCGGTGACGCTGTGTCGCCATTATCTCGAATACACGATGGAAACACGCGCGCTGATCATCAACACCGGCTGCGCGAACGCGGGTACGGGGGATGAAGGCATGCTCAACGCCCGCGCCACCACCAAAGCAGTCGCCGATGCGCTCGCTATCAAAGTGCAGCAGGTGCTGCCCTTTTCAACCGGCGTGATCCTGGAGCATCTGCCGATGGATCGGCTACTCGCCGGCATTCCACTATGCTTGGCGAATCTGCGCGAGGATGGCTGGTTTGATGCGGCCCACGCGATCATGACCACCGATACGGTACCGAAAGCGATATCAAAACAAATCCAGATTCAGGGTAAAACGGTGACTATTACTGGCATCTCAAAGGGAGCAGGCATGATCCAGCCCAACATGGCCACCATGCTCGGTTTTATCGCCACCGACGCCGCCGTAGGCCCCGATGTATTGCAAGACATGGTGCGTAACGCAGCCGATGCCTCGTTTAATTCCATCACCATTGATGGTGACACTTCAACCAATGATTCGTTTGTGTTGGTGGCCACCGGCAAGGCCGGTCATCCCCAAATAAATGGTGAAGGCACCGCCGAATACGGCCAATTGCAATTGGCGGTGACCGATGTGGCGATTCAGTTAGCGCAAGCCATTGTGCGTGATGGCGAGGGCGCTACAAAATTTATCACGATCAAAGTAGAAGGCGGAAAAACCTATGGTGAATGCATGAAAATTGCGAAGGCCATTGGTCATTCGCCGTTGGTAAAAACCGCGTTCTTTGCGAGCGATCCTAATCTCGGTCGCATACTGGCCGCAATCGGTTATGCCGGCGTAAACGATCTTGATCCTGCCTTGCTCAAGCTCTATCTCGGTGATGTATTGGTGGCCGAAAACGGCGGCCGAGCCGTCAGTTACGAGGAAACAGACGGCGTGCGCGTGATGAAAGAGGCAGAAATTTTAGTCCGTGTCGAGCTTAACCGCGGACGCGAAAGGGCTACATTATGGACCTGCGATTTTTCCTACGATTACGTCAAAATCAACGCCGACTATAGATCGTAATTTAAAGGCTGTCCATGTTCGGGAAACTCGAATCATCTTTGGTAAAAACCCTTGATCGTGTCGATAAGCTGATGGATCGGCTCGAAACATTGTTGCCGCTCTTGCCGCCCACCCTTCCCGTTAACGATTGGACTGCCATCGCTTATCGTTGGCGCAGACATCGTGGAGCGGGGCGTGGTTTCTTGCAGACGGTCGCGCATCCGCATGTGATTCGGTTTGAAGATTTAAAAGATATTGATGCGCAAAAAAATCGGCTTGACGCAAACACGCAACAGTTTGTTGCTGGCCGCGCAGCCAATAATGTGCTGCTGACGGGCGCTCGCGGAACCGGCAAATCGTCACTGGTAAAAGCGGCACTGCATCGCTATGCCAACCAGGGTTTACGCCTGGTGGAAGTTGATAAAGCCGATCTGATTGATTTGCCCGAAATCGCTGATCTGCTCGCCACGCGTAAAGAGCGCTTCATTATTTTCAGCGATGATCTTTCGTTCGAAGCGAACGATCCTGGCTACAAAGCGTTGAAGTCGGTACTCGATGGCGGTATCGCCGCCATCAACGACAATATGCTCGTCTATGCCACCAGTAATCGCCGCCATTTGATGCCGGAAAAAATGAGCGAAAACGAAGACGCCAAACACACGTCCGATGGTGAAATTCATCCCGGTGAATCCACCGAAGAAAAAATTTCGCTGTCAGAACGCTTTGGTTTATGGCTGTCGTTTTATCCGTTCGGGCAAGAGCAATATCTGGATATTGCGAGGCATTGGGTTACGGTGCTGGCGCCGCAGATTAAAATAAATTCGATTAATGCCCAGGACAAATTGCGCCGCGCTGCACTGCTGTGGGCGCTGGAGCGTGGCTCGCGCAGCGGTCGCGTTGCCTACCAGTTTGCGCGAGATTGGGTGGGCAATGTGCCGCTAGCAGCACCCACAATGCCACCGATGGCACCACCTAAAGCATCACAACGGCTGCCTAAAAAACGTGCAGCGCGTGCTTCGCCTCACACTTCTCGTTCAGTTCGCGCTCCTCGCTCAGCGAAATGAAAATCACCGAAGTCGCTGTCGCGGTTTTCTTGAAACCTGACGGCACGTTTCTGCTATCTTCGCGCCCAGAAGGCAAGCCCTACGCAGGCTATTGGGAATTCCCTGGGGGCAAAATCGAAATGGGAGAATCGATACGCGATGCGTTAGTGCGCGAGCTGATTGAAGAATTAAATGTCACCATCATGCGCACCACGCCGTGGTTCACTTTCATGATGCACTACACCCACGCCACGGTGCGGCTGCATTGCTGGCGCGTCACCGCATGGCAGGGCGAGATGCGCGGCATGGAGCGTCAACAATTCGCTTGGCAGCAGTTTAATGCCAACCAAGATCTGACCGTTACGCCCACCTTGCCAGGCTGTGTGCCAATCTTCAAGGCGCTGGCGCTGCCGTTGATATATGGTCGAGCTGATCCTGGCGAAATGAGTACGGAATTATACCTCCAACATCTACGGCTTTCCTGGAGCCATAATGCCTCGAACGCCGCGCCAGGGCTAGAGTTTAAGTCATCAAACACCAGGCCAATGATTCAACTTCACGTAAATAATTTGTCGGTGGTAATGGGCGCAACGCACGCAGCATTTGCCGAGCGTGTGCAGAAGCTGGCGCAAGATGCGGGCGTCAAGATGTTGATCAGCGGTGATATTTCACGGGCCAAAAATATCGGCGCTGACGGTGTGCAGCTTAACGCAACACAGCTCTATAGCCTGACCGAGCGCCCCGACTTTGCATTAGTAGGCGCTACGGTGAGTACACGGGAAGAGCTTCTACTAGCGGCTAAATGGCGATGTGATTTTGCGGTGGTGGAATTAGCCGATACGTCAGTCATTAATTGGCCCGCGTTTGTAGAATTAACCCAGGCAACACCATTGCCCTGCTACGCATCAGGCGCACTCACGACCAATGATTTAGGCATCGCTATTACCCACGGCGCACACGGGATCGTTGCGCCGCAGTGATCAATGACATATTCTTTTGACGCGTATTTTTGTCCAGAAATTGCATTTGCGATAAGACGACTTAAATCTAAATTTTTTTAATTTTAAAATACATTGACGAATCAATTGTCATGACGTGACTAGTTAACTGTTGTTAAATAATTAAGTTCTATGCGGGAATTAAGTTAAGCATTTAGTATTTGACGTTTAAGCGTTTAAGCGTTTAAGCGTTTAAGGGTTTAAGCGATTAAGAAAAATGCAGAAAAAATTATATTTCTTGTTTTGCCACTCCGTCGCAATACAGAAAAATCAAATAAGTTACATTTTTATTTCGTAATAAAGAGGATTTTTTTATGCACAATTTGATTCATGTCCGAAGAATTAACCAAGCAATAGTTCTAAGCTTGATAATTACTGCAATTGCTCCCGCATTCGCAGATTCAGATCTCCCAACAGACACAATCTGGCTATATAACTCTACTTCAGATAACCAATCTTTCAACTCCATATTAGGCGCGATGACCGAGCCTGATTTAAGTGGCCCCGCTCGGCCTAAAATTGATAGTGCCCTATTAGGGTGAGTTGGAGCCGAGTATCAAAAATGGGTTGATGCTGGCAGCACGGCTTATGACGATGCTTACAAAGTTATAGTCGTATGGTCGTGGGGCGGGATTGATTATCGCGACACTTACATTATTTCGGTTGATGACAATCGCAAAGTTAGCGTCGATTTTATTTTGCGTGGCGTACCGACATAAATCAACCCTAATTTTAATTTTATAGATTCTAAATTTCACGAAGGAGTGCAATATGAAAAGCAAATTGTTCTGCGCGGTGTCACTTGTATTTTTAATGACATTAAGCTCAGTATCTGGCGCTGAAACCGAAGTTATTCCGCAAGCTCGTAAGTACACTGAGCAATACACACCTGCAGGCGAAAAATGTACTAAAGAGGCAGACGAAAAGGGCTTGATTTCGCACGAATGGCGAAAATTTATGGCGGTTTGCATGCGGCAGAACCGATCCGCTAGGCCTTATGAGAAAGAAGTGGAGTTTTGCTTTAAACAAAGAGACGGTATTTCTAGCACTGAAAAACACGAGGTTTTAAAAAAATGCTTGGCAAGTATTGATTACTCAAAAAAATTGCCTCAACAAAAAGCAGCAGAGTAGCTAAAAATTTTCAGTTTAAAGCGGGATTTTTTTAAGATAAAGTTGTTAACATCAATAGCGAGGGCCACTTTTTTTCTGCTAACTTTTGCAGGTTGTGCGACGTCAAAGCTGCCTGACGAGCCCAATATAGTCATCTCAATCGCTGACCAGACGCTAATTCTGAAAATGGGAAAAGTAGTCCTAAAACGTACCCAATCTCCTCTGGAAAGGCCGGAGTGGGAGAAGAGTTGGATTCGGACAAAACTCCAAGAGGAATGCATTACGTTGCAGACATGGTTGGAAAAGATATTCCTTTAGGAATGGTGCTTGTGGATCGCATACCAACAGGAGAGATTGTGCAGTCGCACATCCCTGGCAGATGGCCGGTTACTACTAGGGTGATTAGACTGGGCGGATTAGAGCAGACAAACATGAATACTTTTGAAAGAAATATTTATATTCACGGTACTCCGTTAGAACACTTGCTTGGTAAGCCTGCAAGCGGTGGTTGTATAAGGATGAAAGCAATCGATGTGATTGAGTTGTTTGACGCAATAAAAGTTGGAACAAAGATATATATATCTGAAACATCATTTGCACAACTTTAGGATTTGTTGGATTACACCGCAGTCATTAAAGCGGCACAGATCATTAACCATCCTTGAAAATTCGAGTGGGTTAGCCTGAGTGACAACCGCGAAATGGATGATTTAATTCGTGCAACCTATTTGGCATTCGCACTGTACGTTGTATATGCCCAGATTATGCAAGAACTTTTACAGTAAATAGGTATATGGAGCCTAATTAGTAATAATTAGTAATATTTTACCGGTCAAAAACACGTGTCAGGGGCTGGAATGTTTTGCTGAATGGCAATGTGATTTTGCGGTGGTGGAATTAGCCGATACGTTCCCCTTCAACTGGCCTGCATTTGCCGAAATAACCCAGGCCACACCATTGCCCTATTACGCATCACGCGTGCTCACGACCAATGATTTAGCCATCGCCATCGCCATTACCCACTGCGCCCACTGCGCCCACGGGATCGTCATAGCGCAGCAATGAGTAAATCAGGTTCGGGATTGGCAAAACGCTACCTGACTTCGTACGGGTTGTATAAATAAAATCAGGTTGCTTCCTGTAAAAAAAGCAACCTGATCAATGCGCAAATAACTAGGTTAACGCGCTCATTAGCGCCTGACTTTTAAATGCGTGACTTTAGGCTGCATGACGATCCAGAAACTGCACATTGTCGCTGCCGTTAATCGAAATTTTGCGGGGCTTTAATGTCTCCGGAATTTCGCGTACGAGTTCGATATTCAACAAGCCATTATCGAGTGATGCGCTCACGACTTTGACGTGGTCGGCGAGCTGGAAGCGATGTTCAAAACTGCGCGCTGCGATGCCGCGATGCAGGTAGGTCTTTGCATCCGCCTCTTTTTCTTTACGGCCAATAATTTTCAGGGTGTCGCGTTCGGTTTCCAGATCAAGTTCGGAGCAGTCAAACCCGGCGACAGCCATGGCGATGCGATAGCGATTTTCAGACACCAGCTCAATGTTATAAGGTGGATAGCTCGGCTGTGCATTGCCTTCGTTGACCTGGGCGGCATCAAATAATTGTGCCAGACGATCAAAGCCGATGGCAGAGCGATACAGAGGGGAAAAATCAAGAGTACGCATAAAATATCCTTTAAAAATAAGCGATAGGTTAATGAAAATGAACTACAAATTAGTAAGCCTCAATTGAGCGCCTACATTAAAGAAATGGGAGCCAGTCACCATCATTTCAAGAGCGTCCGTCTAATCTTTTTAGAAGCTTTTTTCCCTATTTTTTATGCGTTCCCAAAACTCTCCCGACGCACCCACTAACGCCCAAAAAATGAAACCGTTTCAGATGATGCGTTTTTGGCTTATTTAAGGTGCCAACTTTGGTTGCCGCTATCGTTTGTCGACAAACTGTCATTAAGTGCGCGTATATTGCGATGAGGTCAAAGTGTTGCGATAAAAATCGTGTCATTTTCATGCGTGTCATGCGTTCCATAGGCGCTACAAGTGGCTAAAACGCCTTAAGCACTATTAGCACCAGCAGCACCCTTCAACGCACATCGATGCGCGTCTTCAACGCGCATAAATAGGCGTCAATAAGTGTGAATCACCGAGGAGATGAAAAATGCAATTTCGCTATTTGCGCGGGTTAGTGAAGTCGTTGGGTTTGTCGACTGTATTGGCAATGGCAGGTTTGAACAGTGTGTTTGCCGTAGACCCTGATCATCGCGAGTTTGAGGCTACGCTGCATGTGCCTTTCCGTGGGGAGGCAGTTTCATCTGCTCGTACGATAGGCTCGCCCGAGGCGCGGGTTTTCACGCTGAGTTTTGAATACCCGACAGTCGAGCGCGCGCAGGTGGTAGCGTGGCGGCTTGAGCTGGTGGATCGCGACGGAAAAATTTTAAACCGCTGGCATGGTACTGAAAATCTTCTCGCCCATGCGGTGACGGTTCAGGTGCCGTGGTCGGGCTTGATTAACGGCGCGGCATTGCCGGCGGGGCAATATCGGGTGCGTATGCTAGCGAACGCTAACGACGCTACGGCTATTGCCAACAAGCTCGGGAATCAGCGCGCCATTGAATTTTCAAGCCGACAAAATTCAGTCAATCGTGGCGCCATGGTTGATGATATTTTGAGCGATGCGGACAATACCGAAGTCGTTGATCAAACCTGGTCAATAAGGGTGGGAAATCCGGCGATGCCGACGATGCCAGAATTTGTGGCGCTACCGACCTCGCGTAATACTAGCGCGGAGATGAGCAATTTAGGTTCGGCGAATTCAAACAAGCGCGTAGAGAAGGCGCAGCTTCAATCGCAAGCCGCTACCAGTGCCTTGCCTTATACGGTCTATTACGGCAATTTGCATAGCCAAACAAATCACAGCGACGGCGGCGGCAATGTCAGCAGCTGTACCGGCGCGCAGGCTCCGCAGGCAGGGCCGTTCGGGCCGAGCGATGCGTATCTGTTTGCATCAAACCAGGGCCTCGATTTTTTGATGACATCTGAACATAATCATTTGTTTGATGGCTCAACCAGCACCAATGCGTCGGCCAATCCGGTCGCCGTCAAAGCGCTTTACCAGTCCGGCATTACCGCCATGAATAATTTTAATGGCGCGAACCCGAATTTTTTAGCCCTTTATGGCATGGAGTGGGGCGTTATTAGTAACGGCGGTCATCTTAATATTTTTAATTCTGATGAATTGCTGGGTTGGGAATCAAATAGCAGCGGTCAATTGCTGGCTGATACGCTCACTCCAAAAGGTGATTACGCCGGGCTGTACACGCTGATGAATCAGCGCGGTTTGGTGGGCCAGTTTAATCACCCGGCCACAACAGCACAATTTAATGCCAATGGTGTTGATTTGGGTTATACCGCCGATGGCGATGCGGTCATGGCGTTATGCGAGGTGTTGAATACTTCTGCTTTTTCCAGCAACACCACCGAAACAGAAACCTCGCGCTCAACCTATGAATCAGCGTGCCAGAAATTTCTTGAGGCGGGCTATCACGTTGCGTTCACCACCGATCAGGATAACCATTGCGCCAACTGGGGTGCGTCTTACACTAACCGTACCGGCGTGTTGCTGGCGAACGGCACGACGCTGAATCGCACTAATTTTGTTAGCGCGTTAAAAGCACGCCGCGTATTTGCCAGCATGGACAAAAATTCGCAATTGATATTGACCGCGAATGGCCGTCTGATGGGCGAGCGTTTTACCAATGCTGGCCCAGTCACACTGGTGACCAACTTTGCCAATTCAGCGGGCCGCACGGTCGCATCGGTACAAGTGCTCGAAGGTGTGCCGGGCCGCAATGGCACAGTGACCACTTTGTCTAATACGGCCACTACCACTATTACCCCCAGCATTGGCGAGCATTTTTATTACGCCAAAGTAACTCAGGACGACGGCAAAATTCTGTGGTCTGCACCCATCTGGGTAACGCAGTCGAACGGTACTGGCGACACTACGTCGCCCTCCGTATCCGCAAGTGAGGCAGGCTCCAGCGGCACCATTACCTTGTCCGCCAGCGCCAGCGATAATGTAGGCGTGACTAATGTGGAATTCTATGTGGACGGCGCATTGAAAGGCAGCAAGGCTACGGCGCCTTATTCCATCACGCTGGATTCCACTACGTTGACAAACGGTGCACACAGTCTTATCGCCAAAGCTTTTGATGCAGCCAATAATTCTGCCAGTTCAGCAGCGGTCAGTTTTTCGGTGAGCAATGTGGTGAGTGACATTACACCGCCAACCGTATCGGCGAGTGAAGCCGGTAGCAGCGGCACCATTACCTTGTCCGCCAGCGCCAGCGATAATGTAGGCGTGACTAATGTGGAATTCTATGTGGACGGCGCATTGAAAGGCAGCAAGGCTACGGCGCCTTATTCGATCACGCTCGATTCAACGACCTTAACAAACGGCACACACAGCCTGATTGCCAAAGCTTTCGATGCGGCCAATAATTCAGCCAGTTCAGCGGCAGTTAGTTTTTCGGTAAGCAATATCATCGTGACCAGCAAAGAGTTAATGATCAACGGGGGTTTTGAATCTGGCATCACGGGTTGGACCGGCACAACGGGCGATATTGGCAGCTTTAGCGGAGAAACTGCATTCCAGGGAACCCGGAATGCCTGGATGGGCGGCAACGGTTCTGCGATTACCGAAACACTGGCTCAAACGCTCACCATCCCCATAGCCAGCACCTCAGCCATCCTGAGTTTCTACCTTCACATTGACACTGCCGAAAGCGGCTCCACCGCCTACGACAAGCTGCAGGTGCAAGTCAGAAACACCAGCGGTACCGTGTTGAAAACCTTGGCCACTTACAGCAACGTCAATGCCGCCACAGGGTATCAGCAACGCACCTTTGATCTCATTGCTTATAAAGGCCAGACCGTTCAGATTTATTTCACAGAGACCGAAGATGCGTCACTGCAGACTTCGTTTGTACTGGACAACGTGAGCCTGATCAGCAAGTAATTAGCCAATGATGGTGCTCCACACTAAAATGCCCCGGATCATCCGGGGCATTTTTTTTGGATGAGTTTTTTTAATTACTTTTGCTTATTTTTATCCTGGCCAATCGCTTCAACTTTCATGCGGATCAATTTTTTGTCGGTGCCTTCAAAGGTGAGTGTCATGGGTACTCTGTCTCCGTTCTTGATAGGTTTCTTCACTTGCATTAGCATGACATGTAGACCACCCGGTTTAAGCTCAACCATTTTATGTGCCGGTACATCAACGCCATCAACCGCGTTCATTTCCATCACGTCACCGTTCATTTGCATATTGTGGATTTCAACCATGTTGGCTGCGGCGGTCTCGACTTTGATCAACTTGATGTTTTGGTTTGACTGGATTTGCATATAGGCTGCCGAAACGGCGCTACCGGGTATGCTTGTTTTGGCCCATACATGGGAAACAATAATGGGTGATGGTAGCGACGGTTTTTCAGCAAACGTGATGCTGGCGAAACCGCACAGCGCTACGCACGTAATCAGAGAGACCGTAATAGATTTTTTTTTCATCATAAAGCTAAGCCCATTTTTTAAAGTAAAGAATTGATGTGCAAATACGCGGCTGCCGCAATCGGGGGCGCAAGTATATTTTCAGACGCCAGTATGCAGGGAATGGTTCCCAGCCAGGGTGCAGACAGCATTGATTGCAGCGTCGCAATATTTCCATCCAGTCTGTGCATCGGCGTTGCCGAAACCACATTTGCCACCCAGCCTGCTAGCCGATAGCCGCGCGTGCGAATGGCTTCTGCCGTGAGCAAGGCATGATTCAGGCAGCCCAGCCGCATGCCAACCACCAGAATCACCTCCAAACTAAGTAATGCCGGTATATCTGCCATGGAATGCGTGGCATTGAGTGGGACCAAAAAGCCGCCTGCGCCTTCGACCAATACGCATTCACTTTGTGCGGCAAGCCTGTCGAACGCGGCGCGAATTACCTGGGCATCCATCACAATATTTTCATGCGTGGCGGCCAGATGGGGCGCAATCGCTTCACGCAGGCAATAGGGGTTGACGTCGCGTGATTCAAACCGATTTTGGGTAATCGCCTGCAGAGCAGCAACATCATCGTTGACAGCGTGGCCATCGATATCTATGGTTCCCGCGGCGACCGGTTTCATCGGCGCAACCTTGAGCCCACGCGCTTGCAACACATGCAATAAAGTGCAGGTAACAAAGGTTTTGCCCACACCTGTATCAGTACCGGTGATGAAATAATTTTTCATGGCAGATTCTGAGTTGGAAGTTGAATTAAAAGTTGTACTTAACGTTGTATTAAGAGCTGCGTTTAATTTTTACGGACCATTCGTTTGAATTCTGCCAGCTCAATAGTCTGTTCGCCATCAATGGTTTTGCGCTTTGAAAATTCCGGTTTCCAGGCGTGACCATAAACGACTTCGTAAGTGGCAGGCAGGCGATCATGCGTGCGAAATTTTTCATAGGCGGTCTGCAATGTCTGCCAGCTTTTTTTCCCCATCAAGCCCGGCTTGCGGCCCGGCAATATATTGTGTGCGCCGATGCCTTTGAGCTCGCGCAGCATGGTTTTCAAATCCGCGTAGGTAAGCGTAATTGTTTCCTGATCCATCACCGGGTCAGCAAAACCCGCTTGAACGAGGATGTCACCGATGTCGTGCATATCAACAAAATCATTCACATGCGGTTTGTCATCCACGCTGCGAAAAGATTGGCGCAGCTCTTTTAAGGTATCCGGGCCGAAGGTTGTAAACATGAAAAGTCCATTGGGCTTCAGGATGCGTGCCACTTCTTTGGCTACCCGTTCAGGATCACACCATTGCAGGGTCAGACTGGAGAGGACGAGATCAATACTGTCGCTGGCAAGCGGCAGCGATTCTGCGTCTGCGCAAATATATTGAGGGGCAATTTTTCGGCTAAAGGCCTTGAAGAAGCTCGCCAGTGCTGGTGTTTGGGGCAATGTGTAAGCCAATGCATTGCGCGCGAATTGGAGCATCGGTGGCGCTAAATCCAGCGAAACAATTTTGCTGTTAGGATAGCGTTCACGCAATTTTCGCGTGGCATATCCGGTGCCACTGCCCAGATCAAGCGTACGTGCAGGATTGAGCTTGATGTAGTCCAAACGCTCAAATAAGCGGTTGGCAATTTCGCGTTGTAAAAACGCGTTTTCGTCGTAAGTATCAGCGGCGGTGCCGAACGAACGGCGGACCTGTTGTTTCGTGGGTAGAGCGGGTGCGTTCATCACCGGAGATGCTTTATAACATGTCCCAAAAATAATTCACGATGCGATAAAAACGGCGCGTGTGCGGCATGTGGCATTAATGCATAGTTCGCGTTGGGCAAATGTCCGGCTAGCCAGTGCGCAGCAGCCTCGGAAGTTAAAGCATCATGATCGCCCTGAATGACGAGGCTGGCATGCGGAACAGTCGCGAGCTGTTCGCGTACATCACTGGTTCGCAAAATATTCAGGCCCGCCTGCAGCGATAATGCGGATGGCTCACCGCGCGCGCTCATCGCAGTCTGCAGCTCGGCAACGGTGGAACGTGCATTCGGCTGATGCATGGTTTGTAGCGCAAGGAAGCCGCGAATGGTGGCGGCATAATGAGTTTTAAGTCGCTTCGCAAAATCATCCAGCACGGCCGCTTTTTTTCCATAAGGCCAATTATCAGCCACTACAAAACGCGGCGTGGTACTGACGAGCACTAATTTATCGACCAGCGCTGCGTGCCGATACGCCACTGTCAGCGCGATTTGTCCGCCGAGTGACCAGCCGAGAATATGCATCGGATGGGGCATGGCGTTAGCAATCGCATCAGCGGCGGCATCAAGCGTGGTTAAAGGCTCATCACGGGAATAGCCGTGCCCGGGCAGATCAACAATCAGCAGCTTGTAATGCGGCGCAAGGAAGTGGCGCACGTTGTCCCACACTGCACCATTCAAACCCCAGCCGTGCAACAGCATTAGCGACGGTTTATTTTGATGTGAGCCTGCTTTTTCAATTGACGCACTAGCGTTGTCCCTGACATCGTCAATTACATCGACAAAAATGCTCATCGTTGATCCTGCCGCAGCAACAGCACCTCAATATCGGTTATGGCCGTCACCAGATCAAACACATCATCGGTGGTGTGGTTGGCGGATAACGATACACGCAGCCTGGCAGTACCTGCTGGCACAGTCGGTGGCCGAATTGCGGGCACCAGCATATGGCGTTCGCGCAGGGCTTCCGAGAATGCGATAGCGGTGGCGTTGTCACCAACGATTATCGGCTGAATCGCAGTTTGCGAGAAGGGTGCTTTGGCGTATTGTAATTTCAGGGAGTCACTAAAAAAATCGATCAGGGTACGCAGATGCCGGCGGCGTTCATGATCTTCGGTCATGACGTCAAGGCTCACTAGCATGGCGGCAGCGATAGCTGGCGGAGTGGCCGTAGCAAAAAGATAAGTTCGCGCAGTCTGCATGATCCACTCGATCATATCTTCATGCCCTGCCACAAAGGCGCCATAGCCACCTGCAGCTTTGCCGAGCGTAGCCATATAAACGATGCGTTCGCTCTTCAGATTCAGCAACTCAAGCACGCCCTTGCCGCGATAGCCGAGCACGCCGAACCCATGTGCATCATCAATGACCAGGAGCGCGTTGTGTTGCTCAGCCAAGGCCAGCAATGCTGCCAGCGGCGCAATATCGCCGTCCATGCTGAAGACCGCATCGGTTGCAATAACTTTGCGCCCGCCGACGGGCGCTGCAGCCAACAGAATTTCAAGTTTGGCGACATCGTTGTGCGCATAGCGTTTGAAACTAGCACGCGATAAAATCGCACCGTCATTCAAGCAGGCGTGGTTAAGTTTGTCGGCGAAAACGGTGTCACCGCGTCCGGCGAGCGCCGTTAATATGCCCAAATTGGCCGCATAGCCGGAAGAAAATAACAGCGCTTTTGGCAAGCCGAGAAATTCAGCCAGACGAATTTCTAGGTCATGATGAGGCTGCATATGCCCTGTTACCATATGCGAGGCAGCCGCACCCAGACCATAGCGCTTGAGTGCGCGCATCGCCGCTTCGACGACACGAGGATGATTGGCAAGGCCCAAATAATCATTACTGGCAAACGACATGACACGTTCGCCATCGACGATCATCGATGCGTCCTGAGGACTCGTTACCAGACGACGTGAACGTAGTTGATCAGCCTGCGCAAGCTCGGACAAAAGGATAGCGAAATCAGCGGTGGGCATAACGACCGGAGGAGAAGGGGTAGAGGGTGGGGGGTGAGAAGGGGCTAGAAAAAAATCGAAAATCGAAAAAATCAATAGCGCGATAAAATATTAATGCTACAGTGGACTGATCCCCAATTTTTCAAACAGCGCACGATCTCGCGTTACATCCGGATTGCCGGTAGTCAGTAATTTTTCGCCGTAGAAAATCGAATTGGCACCCGCTAAAAAGCACATTGATTGCGTGGCTTCATTCATTTCCTGTCGGCCTGCCGATAGACGCACAAAACTTTTTGGCATAGTGATACGCGCCACGGCAATTGTGCGTACGAATTCAGTCCAGTCAATTGCTTTCTCACCGGCCATTTTATCGTGCATCGGCGTACCTTCAACTTGCACCAGATAATTGATTGGCACTGAATCCGGCTGCGGCTCGAGATTGGCTAATTGCGCAATCAGGCCAACGCGTTCGCGCTGCGATTCGCCCATGCCGACAATGCCACCGGAGCACACATTCATGCCCGCATCGCGTACCCGACCCAGCGTATCAAGCCGATCCTTATAGTCGCGGGTGGTGATAACTTCGCCATAAAATTCCGGCGCCGTATCGAGGTTATGGTTGTAGTAATCAAGGCCCGCTTTTTTTAACTGTTCCGCTTGGCCGTCTTTTAACATGCCGAGGGTGCAGCAGGTTTCGAGGCCGAGTGCTTTTACTTCTCGCACCATGTCGAGCACCGGATCAAGATCACGCTGCTTCGGCCCGCGCCACGCAGCGCCCATGCAAAAACGCGATGCACCGTTTTCTTTGGCAAGTTTGGCGATAGCTACGACAGTGGCCAGATCGAGCATTGCTTCATTCTCAACCTCGGTATGATAGCGCGCCGCTTGCGGGCAATAACCGCAGTCTTCAGAACAGCCGCCGGTTTTGATGGACAGCAGAGTGGAGAGTTGAACTTTATTCGCGTCGTGATGAGCACGATGAACCAATTGCGCACGATGGACCAAATCACTGAACGGCAAATTAAACAACGCCTCGATTTCATCAATCGAAAGCGGTGATGTAGCTAATTGCGCGGATGAATTGGCGGCAGCACTGCCTGCGAGCCATGATGTCGGCACGGTAACAGGTTGCACAGAAGTGGTTACGTCGGTCGATAGCGCCATGATTTTTTCTCTGCAAAATAGGATAAATGGAGTGAATAACCGCATCAATAACCAATGAGCGGCCAAGTTGATTGCCAAGGTCAAGCTGGTATGCAAATACTTCAGCTAAAATAATGATTCCGTAATGATCCCGAAAGCAGTTAACTATGTCAACTTCGCCGTATATTAATAACGACAATTGATTATAAATTGAGCAGACGTATTTTTTCAGCCACCAGCATCCGTACGTTCAAAACACTCTTCGCACGTTTGAGTCCGCAGGACTGCGCTCTTTGCGGTTCGTCTGCACCCGATGTTATTTGTGCTCCATGCGAGGCGGGGCTGCCGCGTTTGATCGGGCCGTCGTGTACGCGTTGCGCAGCTCCCCTTGCCGAGCATTCGCAGGATGTAAGCGAGGCAGGCGAATGTGGTGTTTGCTTGGCCGAGTTGCCGTATTTTGACCATACGATTACAGCATTTCGCTATGATTTTCCGGTTGATCGTTTGATTCAAGCCTATAAATTCCGTGCCAATCTGGTCTTTACCGGAATGTTTGCCGACGCGATTGTGGCGCGCGTTTTGGAAAAGGCGGGCGCAGGTATTCATGCCAATACCAATACGGATGACGTTGAGCAATTATCCCGATCGGGTCAGCTTGCTTACCCATTACCCGACCTCGTCATGCCGACGCCGCTGGCGGCTAAACGTTTGGCAGAACGTGGCTTCAATCAGTCTGCCTTGCTGGGCCGCGCAGTTGCGCTTCGGCTGGAAATAAAATTCTTGACGGATGGCTTACAGCGCGTGCGTGAGACCCGTCCGCAAAGCGGTCTTAAACGCGAGGAACGCCTGAAAAATGTGCGTGGCGCGTTTGCGTGCGACGCCCATGTTGAAGGCAAGCGCATTGCGATTGTGGATGATGTGATGACCACGGGCGCCACGTTCTCTGAAGCCGCTAAAGCGCTTAAAAATGCAGGCGCTATTTATGTTGAAGCGTGGGCTTGCGCACGTGCGGCGCAACCGCACCATTAGCATGCAGCGGCCTTATTTTACGGATGGACACTGATGCTGCACGTTGTGCTTTACCAGCCTGAAATTCCGCCCAATACCGGTAATGTGATCCGGTTATGCGCCAACACGGGCGCAAGTTTGCATCTGGTGTATCCGCTCGGCTTTGAGTGGGATGATACGCGTGTAAAGCGTGCGGGGCTGGATTATCATGAGCTTGCTCATATTCGGCATCACGCCAGTTGGGCAGCTTGTCGCGAAGCGCTGAGCGACGCTTGGGATCAGCAGCGTTTTTTTGTGGTTGAAAATCCTGCACCGACACGATATGACGTGCCGACGTTCAGAGATGGCGATGTATTTGTTTTTGGTCAGGAGACCAAAGGGCTGCCGCAAAGCGTGCAGAATGAATTTACCAATGGGTGTCGGCTGCAGTTGCCGATGCTGCCTGACAATCGAAGTTTGAATCTATCCAACGCGGTGGCCGTGATGGTCTTCGAGGCGTGGCGGCAAATGGGTTTTTCTGGTGCAGCTACCCTTTAACGTCGCTATCCTGCGCAAGCGAACTTACCACCCATGCGATAAGCATAATTAATATTGTTTCAAAATCAAATGCTCGGCGGCGTAGTCAGCTTTTCAGCGAAGTTGAAGGCCATAAGGGTTATTTGCAGCGCTTCGCCATGGCTCTAATGCGTGGCGCTGGCAAGTTGAGGAGGTGGTGTAGGAAGCGCTACTCGCAGCACTGGCGGGCATTGAGAGATTCTCAGAGCAGTCTGAGTCGCTCAGACAGCCGGCTGTTCGTTACGCTGAAGGTGCTTGTGTTGAAAGTGCTGGCTGCAATACAGCGAAGAACGTGACGCGCAAGAACGGTAACGAAGATTTTCCTGAATCCGATGTTAACGACCGTCCGTAATACCAAGGTCTAACAAAGTTTGTAAAATGATGTCGTCGTATCCCGCGAGTCAAGCGTTAGAAAAGATTCTGTCACATCCTGATTGTCCTGTACGCGTCACCTGTATGTACTGTCCACGCTATCCATCTTGCTAAAGGAGCAAAACATGAAATCCAGTCTTATTCTTTCTTCTGCCATCGCCAGCCTTGTTGCCCTGTCATCGGTTAGCGGTGCAGCAGCTGCGCAGGATGCCAAGCCAAAAAAAGAAAAATGCTACGGCATTGCGAAAAAAAATATGAATGATTGCGGTACCGCTAACCATTCATGCGCCGGCAAAGCCGATAAAGACAATGCACCAGACGAATGGAAATTTGTTGCCAAGCCGGCAAAACTCGCAGAGGGCGAAAAAAGCGCATGCGAAAAATTGGGCGGCACTACTAAAAAACCTGAATCCAAAGCTGATCCGCTTAAATACTAACGACAAATTTAGTCATCTGTGTTGGTTGCTCGTTATGGTTGACCAACGCGGGTGAGCTAAATTAAAACAATGCCCTCGGTTTGAGGGCATTGTTTTTATGATTCATAAATCATGAACATGCGCACACCTCATCTGCTTGATCCTGCATTCGCAGGTATAGGCTTGCGTCCGCCGCATTATCAGGCGCTGCTGGCGCAACCACAGAACCTCAGCTTTCTGGAAATTCACAGTGAGAATTTTTTTGGCGCGGGTGGCCCGCCATTACGTTATCTCGAACGCTTTCGCCAAGACTATGCGATCAGCGCGCATGGTGTCGGCCTATCGCTGGGCTCTGCTGACCCGTTGAACTTGCAGCATCTGCAAAAGCTCAAACATCTGGTGGATTGGTTGGAGCCTGCGTTGGTGTCTGAGCATTTATGCTGGGTTGGGGTTGAGGGCCGCTACCTTAACGATTTATTGCCCATTCCCTACACGGAAGAATCGCTGCGCCATGTCGTTACACGCGTATCCGAAGCGCAAGATTACCTGGGCCAAAAAATCCTGATTGAAAATATTTCAAGCTATCTTGAATTTACCGACTCAACAGTCCCGGAGTGGGAATTTTTGCGCGAAGTGGCGCAACGTGCGGGCTGCGGTATTTTGTTGGATGTAAATAATATTTATGTGAATGCGATGAACCATGCTTTTGACCCGCTGCATTTTCTGGCCGCAATGAAGCCTGCCGACATTGGCGAAATTCATCTGGCCGGCTTTCAGGACACGGGTGAAATTCTGATTGATACTCATGGCGCTGCGGTCAGCGATCCGGTCTGGGCACTTTATGCTGCTACCGTGGCCCGATTCGGCGCAGTGCCCACTCTGATCGAATGGGATACCGATATTCCGCCGCTGGAAATATTAATCGCGGAAGCCACAAAAGCCAACACTATATTGGCGCATAAATTGACGCATGTGCCCCATGCTGCATAACCGGCAACGTGAATTTATGCATACGGTGTTGGGCTTAGCTTCCCAGCCGACTGTGCCCGTTCTGATGCCTGATATTCGTGAAAGCGCGCACAGCGTGCTGACACCTGCGGCTCGAATGAATATCTATCGGCGCAATATCGTGACCACACTGCGGGCGGCGCTAGGCGATATTTACCCGACGACAAAATCCATCATGGGGCCGTCGTTTTTTTTGGCTGCGGCCGATATTTTTATTCAGCAAACACCATCACCGTCGGGCGACCTGAATCAGTTTGGTCGTGAGTGGCCCGATTTTCTGGCCGACTATTTGCCGGGGTCATCACCCGTATCAAGCCATGCCTGTTTACACGATATGGCGCGCCTGGATTGGGCATGGCATGAAGCATTTCATGCAGCAGAGAGTGCGCCCCTCGATTTATCGCGCCTCGCGGTTGTGCCGGGCGATCAACATGCGTCGCTGGTTTTCAGTTTGCATCCCAGTGTGCGTTTGATCAAATCTGCGCATTCGCTGTTTCATATTTGGCAAACACATCAGCCTGAAGATAGCCCTACTGACAGCCAGAGCAATACAGAAAATGAGGGTAATAAAAACCAGCCAGGCGATGCAGCAATGTCCGGGGATTGCCTGATGGTGTACCGTGATGATGCGGATGTCACCTTGATGAAATTGACCGAGGCGCAATATGTTTTTTTAAATGCCTTCGCTGAGCAACAGGTGTTGGCCGACGCCGCCGATGCCGCCATGGCGGCTGATGCTACGCAACAAACCCATGAGGCGTTTGAATTACACGCGTTTCTGATTTATACGGTCGAGCAAAATATCATCGTTGATTTTACTGGTGCGGTTTATTAAATTATGCCGATGGTGTGAAAAAGTGTGCTTAGTTTTTCAGGTTTTCATTTGTTGACATCCTGACCGCAGCAGAGGCGTATGCTAAATGCTAACTGCAAATATTAAAAATAACCCTTCTGGAATTGGATTTTATATGACGCCTTATACCGTACCTCGTGCCCGTTTTTCAGGGCTCTTTATAGTTGCAACCCTTAGCATTTTTGCTATCTTGCTGTCAGCGGTGATATCAACTCGCGTACAGGCTCAAGCCCCAACGCCTGCCGTCGGGCCAGTTAAAGGGGCTGTTACTGTGCCTGTCATTGCACAGCCAAAAAAGCCAGTAGCTCAACCGCCAAAGTCAAAATTCAACGCGTCCACCGCACTGAATAAAGCGGCGCGCCAGCCCATGTTGGCGGAGCGGATCACTAAATCTTTTAGCATGATCGGCCAAAAGGTATTGGAACCCCGCGCGCGTCGTCAGCTTGAGGATTCACTCAAAGAATTTGATGCTGCTTTAAAAGAACTGCTGGCGACTTCGCCAACGGCTGAAATCCGTGAAAACTATGAATTGCTTGATCAGTTATTCGGTGACTACAAAGGCATTGAAGCCAAGCCAGCCACTCTGGCCAGCGCCAAAGAGTTGGCCGAGCAAAATGAAGAGCTGGTGTGGATTTCGCAAAAAGGCGCGATGATGATTCAGGCGTACGCCAAATCACCTCGCAGTGATTTAATCGCCACTGCCGGTGATCTGCGCACACTGTCGCAGCGCATTGCCAAACTGTACCTGTTCCGCAGTGGTGGTATCCGCTCGGACGTGGTTGCCAATGACTTGAAGAAGGCTGAAGCTGAATATCGTAACGATATGGATCGGCTACTCCGTGCCGCGCAAAATTCTGATCAGCTCAAAAGCGAACTCGCGCTCGCTGAAACCCAGTGGTTGTTTTTGAAGCAGGGTATTGATCGCCTGAATGCCAATAAATCTTCACCGATCGAGCTGGAATTTGTGGTCAAAGCCTGCGATAACATTTTGGAAGTGATGGAGCGTGTGACCAAGTTGTATGAAGCGATGAAGGCCTAAAGCGGTGGCGATTGGAGCCTAAATGGCTGAAGGTGCTCGTCAATAGGCGTTCTATGCCTTTTATTTTGCGCAATCTGCAGCGTGCTCTGTCGGTTGTTCGGCTTGGAGTCTGGTCGATGGATTCAACACGGTATTAAGCGTGGCATCTAGGGCAATTCGCTCATCAAACACGAAGCAGTTGCCCTCGTAATGCGCGCCACCACATTCTTCAAAATATTTGAGGATGCCACCATCGAGCTGGTAGACCTGGGTGAAGCCATTTTGCAGCATCAGCGGTGCTGCTTTCTCGCAGCGGATGCCGCCTGTGCAAAAGGTAATAATGGTTTTGTTTTTGAGCGCCGGGTCAGTTGCTGTCCAATCATTCAGTCGCGCCGTAAATCGCGGAAAGTGATCCAGACCGATGCTGGTTGCGTCTGAAAAAGTGCCGTGATCAATCTCGAATTGATTGCGCGTATCAAGCAGCACCACCTCACGCCCTTCGTTGAGCCATTGTCGTAATGTGGTTGCACTCAAACGCGGCGCTGGCGTGAGCGCGGGATTGATGTCGGGCCGATTCAGCTTGATGATTTCATGCTTGAGTTTGATAAAAAGACGGCGAAATGACTGTTGCGCAGACACGCTTTCCCTGACCACCAAGTCGCTAAACTCAGGCATCGCGCGGAGATAGGCGAGCAGGGCGTCGATTGCTTCACGCGATCCGGCCACAAAAATATTGATGCCCTCAGGGGCGAGGATCACCGTACCTTTTATGGCGTGCGCGGTCGCTATTTCCCGAATCGCTACAATGCGTTCGGCTAGGTTATCGAGCGAAACAAATTTGTAGCCGGCAATATTGACGATATTATTTATGGTGGTACTCATCAGTGAGTCGTCTCAGTGGGTCGATATTAGAGAACGTATCGGGCCAAGTCTTCGTTTTCAGCCAGCACCGCCAGTTTTTGATCAACATAGGCGGCCGTCACGGTGAAGGTATTGCCATGCGCCATAACATCAAACGAAATTTCTTCAAGTAGTTTTTCCATGACGGTATAGAGGCGACGTGCGCCGATATTTTCAGTCTTTTCGTTCACCGCGAAAGCAATTTCGGCCAGACGCCTGACCGCATCAGCAGGGAAATGCAGCGTTAAATTTTCGGTCTCAAGCAAGGCCTGATATTGCCGGGTGAGGCATGCATCCGTGTTGGTCAGGATCGCTTCAAAATCTTCAATCGCGAGCGAGGTCAGCTCAACACGGATCGGTAAACGCCCCTGCAATTCGGGAATCAAATCAGACGGTTTTGCCAAATGAAATGCGCCGGACGCGATAAATAAAATGTGATCGGTTTTGACCATGCCATATTTGGTAGAGATCGTCGTGCCTTCCACCAGCGGCAATAAATCACGCTGCACACCCTGACGTGATACGTCCGCACCATGGGTTTCAGAACGGCTCGCGATTTTATCAATTTCATCGATGAAGACAATGCCGTTTTGCTCCACATTCTGTAAGGCCTGAATTTTGGTATCTTCATCGTTGACGAGTTTCATCGCCTCTTCATCGATCAATACTTTCAGTGCTTCTTTGATATTTAGCTTGCGGGTGCGGCGACGGGTTTGGCCCATGTTCTGGAACATACCCTGAATCTGCTGAGTTAAATCTTCCATGCCGGGTGGGCCAAAAATTTCCATGGAGCCCGGTGTCGCCGAGACTTCAATTTCAATTTCGCGATCATTGAGGCTGCCTTCGCGCAGCATCTTGCGGAATTTTTGGCGGGTCGTATCTTCGGCTTCGTCAGGATCGGCCTGTTTGCCATAAAAATCGAAACTGCGTGCGTGCTGCAGCAGTGCATCAAGCACCCGATTTTCCGCGTTGTCAGAGGCGATATGCCGTACTTTTTGTGCCTCGGTTTCGCGTGCTTGTTTGATGGCGATCTCAGTGAGGTCGCGGATGATCGAATCCACATCCCGACCTACATAGCCGACTTCAGTAAATTTGGTGGCCTCGACCTTGATAAACGGCGCGTCTGCCAGTTTTGCTAAACGGCGTGCGATCTCGGTTTTGCCCACACCGGTGGGACCAATCATTAGAATATTTTTGGGAGTAATTTCCTGACGTAGCGGCTCAGCCACCTGGCTGCGCCGCCACCGATTGCGCAACGCAATCGCGACCGCGCGTTTGGCTGCGGCTTGGCCAACGATGTGCTTGTCGAGTTCAGCAACAATTTCTTTGGGAGTCATCATCTTAGGACTGGTGAAGAAGTAGGAAGGCGGAATGGGATGTGATGAAATGAGGAGAAGGGGGCAAAACAAGAAGACGCGAAGCCTGGAAATATGTTTGGGCAGGAGGGGTTTTGATCAGCTCATGAAATCCCTAAAACTCCAAAAGTCTTATGTTCCCAGCACCTCAATCACATGGTTCTGATTGGTGTAGATACAAAGGTCGGCTGCGATGGTGAGTGATTTTTTGATAATGTCGACAGGGGCAAGTGCGGTGTTTTGCAGCAAAGCCAGTGCGGCTGATTGTGCAAATGTGCCGCCCGAGCCAATAGCCGCCACATGGTCTTCCGGCTCCAGCACATCGCCTGCGCCGGTGATGATGTACGTATTGCCGCTATCGGCCACGATCAGCATCGCTTCCAGGCGGCGCAAAATGCGGTCAGTGCGCCAATCCTTGGCCAGTTCAACCGCAGATCGCATCAGGTTACCCTGATGTTTTTCGAGCTTCGCCTCAAACCGGTCCAGTAGTGAAAATGCATCGGCGGTGCTGCCCGCAAAACCGACCAAAATTTTGCCCTGATAGACCTTGCGGACTTTGGTTGCCGTCGCTTTGACGACGATGTTGCCCAGCGTCACTTGCCCGTCTCCGCCCAGCGCAACCTGGGTGCCGCGCCTTACACAGACGATGGTAGTGCCATGAAATTGTTCAGTCGGCATAGTAATCTAATATAAGTCTGCCCAAAGGTAGAAAATTGGATTTATCGCAGAGTTGGGTCATAAATTCTGTAATAAAAACCCGCAATAAAAATTAGCTGGCAACGATAAGCCGGCTACGCCGTTTTTTTGCGCATCAAAATAGCATGCTTGGTCATACCAAACACCTCCAATAATGCGGCGACTAATTCATTCAAGTTGGACAATATCACGCGTTTTTGCGAGAGATGAATAGCGCGGATAACTTCAAAAAATCCGCCTACCGCGTTGAAATCAATCCGCAGCAATCCGCTCATATCCACCACCACTTCCTGTTTTGTATTGGCGTAAATGGAGAGTTGCTGCAGCATTTCTTTGCTGGTGGCACCCACTACGCCTTTGAGCAAAAAGCCAACGGATTCTTTGGGCGTATTGGCTACCGAAGAAGAGGCGGCGGGCAAGCCGGATTCGCCCGCGCCGGTTGGTCGCACCACGGCTTCCCATGAGGGTGGCGACATTTCGAAAGCGACGGCATATTCGAGGCCCAACTCTTCATACTCATCAAGCTTGCTGTCCAGTATGTACAGCTCAAACAATAGCGACCAGTAGCCCTGACTTGCATTCAGCGGCAGATCATTTGCTTCGTTAATATGTTTTTTCAGCAGCGCGGTAAATTCATTAAGATTGTTAAACCAGATCGGGATTTTTTGACGACGCAGGCGCTGAAAGACGATGGAAAAAAGCTCCGCTTCTTCTACCAAAATAGAAAATATTTTACTGAATTCGATACGACTGCTACCCATTTTTTTACTAAACACCTCAAGTTTATCAATTTCCTCAAGCAACGCGCCGTCAGTGCCGGGATTCAGCAGAAAAAAATCTTTACGCTCACGCTTTTCTTTGCGCCGTGGGTCTGAATTATCCATACCTTCAGTCCAGATCGGCGGCGAGCGCTCAAACTTGACCGTGAACAGCATCGACAGGGAATCAAAATCTTGGTGGTTGTGCGTGAGCTGATACAAGTCAAAAAGCATCAGCCATGTGCGGATACTGTTTTTGCCATCCGTTGTTTTGAGATGCTCTTTCAAGGTCTCCTGAGCAGCATCGTAGCAATCAGCGGCATAAAAAATGGCGGCTTCATAGATAGCCGGAAAGCTGATGCTGTCAGCGGAGAGCTGCTCAGCAGAAAATGTGCCGGAGCCCAGCAGGGCTGGATTGTTTGCGGCACCAGCAACATCGGCTGGCCGTGGCGAAGAGCCTGGTTTTACAGATGCGGAAGTGGCCATGGGTTTAAAACTTGACCGATTCAGCATTGGTTAAGCGGTAAAACAAATAGGGGTCGTTCACCAATTCCAGTTTTCCAGTCATGACGATGGGCTCCCACTGATTATATTCAATCGCCGATTTTGCAACAACTTCCACCATCGAATCAGGGCCCTGGTTGACGCAGAAAGGACAATGTGAAGGTAGGGGTGACAGCAGGAAATGTTTTTGCTTCGTACCAGTCGAGAGCGGAAGCACAAAGCCATAAAGTTTGACTTCCTGCTTGTCCAGCTCGCGAATTTGCGGGCCGAATTCAGGCGTCATGGCTGATGTGGACGAGGTGGGTAACTTGCCCGTTTTGACGTCTTTGATTTTGTTTTCCACCAGTTTTACTTGACGCAATAACTGCCATGGGATCGTCCCAGGCGGCAACGGCTCCTTACCGATATAGCCCAATAATTGCTCGTCGGAGAGCTTGCCTGGTAGCTGCGGTTGTAGCGCCTGCGCGGTCGGCATCATGCCGCCTGCCAGCGCGCAGATCATGGCCAGGATTAACGCGGCCCGAGGTTGGGGGGAGGTGATTTTTTTCATGCTGACTCCTGCTTTAATGGCTGCTTTAGTGCATCAATGTTTTTGCTCAACCGTGTGGCGCATGGCTTCATGATTACAGTCGGTTCAAGGTTTCAGGCACCGCATCGCGATACGCCCGCCAGGCAGGAAATAATGCCGCGATCATCGAAAGCCCGATCGCCGCCGCGATAATCCACCATTCTTCATTTGCCCACGTCCAGCCGGTGAGTGGAATGCGGTGGGTTTTACCAATCACAAACCCCATCCACTCGCCGCCAGCATGACCCAATGCAACCCCCAGTATAACGCCCGCCAAGCCCAGCGCGAAGCCTTGCGCCATGATCGTAAGGCAGACCGTGCTGCGCGAAGCGCCCAGTATTCGTAACAGCGCCAAATCTGCCTGCCGGTCATTGAGTGTGTTCATCAAGCCAATAAAAATGCCCAGACCTGCACATACCATCATGATGGCGGCGAATACTTTCAGCGTCGTGATGCCCACACCGATCAATGCAAACAGGCGGGCGGTTTCCATCGCCGGTGCAGCCGCCTGCATACTGCTGGATGCATTGACCCGGCGCGGGAATGACGCCGCCGCCAGCGGGGTTGCGTATTCAATCAGATAAGCTGTGACCTCATGGCCGCCCTTATGCGTTTCTTGCGTGGCTTTTTTTGTATCTTCATATTCATCGTTATGATCATGGATCAGCCAAATGCTTTCAAGGCTGGTGAGCACCAGTCGATCAATCACGGTTCCCGTTGTGCCCAATATGCCGACAAGCTGATAGGGATGATCCGCGTGTGCATCACTGTTGTTGCCATTGGCGAGTCCACCGCTGGTGCCCAAACCATGTGCCCCCGCGAACGACTGGCCAACGCGCAGTTGGGTTGCCTTGGCTACTTCAGCGCCAACCACTGCTTCCAGCGGCTTCTCCCATAAACGCCCCGATTGCACGCTCGCGGCATAAAGATGCAAATAGTCGGGGGTCGTGCCGACAATAGGAAAAGTTTTATAGCTGTCGCCAAGCGCCAGTGGCACGGCCCGTTTTACCTGCGGCAGCGCAATGATGGTCGCGGCTTCTTCAAGGCCAATATTGCCGGTCGGAATATCGACCTGAAAAACCGATGACAAAATAAGCTGTAGCGGGCTGCCCTTGGCACCGATGACCAGATCAATCCCGGCCGTATCACGTTCCATCCGCTGCTCAGCCTGAGTCAACGTCAGTATCAGGGCGATGATAGCCCCCACACCGAGACTAAGCAGCAGGATGTTGAGAAAAGTCGCCAGCAACCGTTCACGCAAATAGGCGCTGGCAAGTGTGCATGCCGTCATGAGCGCCTTCATGCGCTTTGACCAAGCTGAACAATATGGGTAAAACGCGATTTGATGCGTGCATCATGGGTTGCAACGATCAGTGTGGCGCCATGCTCTTCCGCCTGCTCGAACAGGAGCGAGATCGCAGCTTCGGCATGGTGATCATCCAACGCAGAGGTGGGCTCGTCCGCTAATACCAGCAGCGGCTTATTCAGCACCGCACGCGCAATCGCGACTCGCTGTGCCTCGCCTTGGGATAATTCACGCGGGTAAGATTTTGCTTTGTGTGCGATGCCTAATTTTTCCAGCATTACGTTGATGGAATTTGTGCTGTTTGTACTATTTGTTCTATCGCTGCTATGGGCGGCATGATCTTTCGCAGCGCCCGCCAGACGCTGGGCCAGCAATAAATTATCGCTCACCGTCAGCGCCGCAATCAGGTGCAGGCGCTGCATCACCAAGCCGATTTTTTGTCCGCGGAAATGATCGCGTTTGGCTTCGCTTAATAAATCAACGCGTACGCTGTCAATAGTTACATCACCTGTAATCGGCCTTGCCAGGCACGCTAAAATATTGAGTAGGGTTGTTTTGCCACACCCCGACGGCCCCAACAACAGGGTGTGCTGACCGCAGGCAATATCCAGACGATCAAGCGCAATAACGGATGTCATCGTGGCATTTTTGCGGTTCAGGTAACCGGCGCTTAGATGGTTTATTTGAATCAACATGACGGCTTATTCAGTGGCGTTTTTCGTTTGCCAATCAGGCTATTTCAATTGCGGTTTTGGCGTCGTCTGCTACGCAATAGGCCAGGCCTTCGATAAAAATTTTCTTTGGTAGATTGCGACCGATAAACACCATTTTTGATTCGCGTGCCTCATCGGCCAGCCAGGCTTTGCCCGGACTGCCACCCATCAGCATGTGGACACCCTGAAAAATCATGCGATTGTTCTGCCCCGCAATATTGAGTACGCCCTTATAGCGCAGCATGTCGACACCATAGGTCTGGATCAGCAGCGATAAAAATGCCTCGATCTTTTCCATATCCAGCGCCCGCGCGTCTTTCCATACAAACGACTGCACATCATCGGAATGGGTGTGATGATCTTCGGTTAAAAAATCGGGTTCGATATCCAGAATGGAATTTAAATTGAAGCCGCGAATATCGAGAATTTCCTTGAGCGGGGTTTCGCCAAAATGGACGCGTTGAAAAGTCGCGCGCGGATTCATTTTTCGTAAACGCGCCATTAGCTGACGGGTTTCCTCTTCGCTCACCAGATCTGTTTTTGACAACAGCAAACGGTCTGCAAAGCCAATCTGGGCGCGGGCTTCCGAGTTATCGGTCAACTGCTGGGGAGCGTGCTTTGCATCCACCACCGTAATGACCGCGTCGAGCACGAACTGATCATGAATTGAATCATCCATAAAAAATGTTTGTGCTACCGGACCAGGCTCGGCGAGACCGGTGGTTTCAATAATGACGCGATCAAATTTAAGTTCGCCTTTGCGGCGTTTGGCCGCAAGTTCAGCCAATATTCGTACCAGATCGCCCCGTACGGTGCAGCAAATACAGCCGTTATTCATTTCAATAATTTGCTCATCCTTATCCTGCACCAAAATGTCATTATCAATGCCTTCTTGGCCGAACTCGTTTTCGATCACAGCAATTTTTTCGCCATGCCGCTCGTGAAGAATACGATTTAATAAGGTGGTTTTGCCACTGCCTAAAAATCCGGTCAGGATGGTGGCGGGTATCAAGTCATTTTTACTCATGGGTGCCTGCAGATAAATGGAAAAAATAAAAAAAGCTAGTGGGCGTAATGCTTAATAAATACGGGCAACGCCGGGTCAAGCCGGATTAGTCAGAATCAAGCGGCGTCACCCACCGCGTCATACCGTATATTGGCCCGCTTGAATAGCCAAGTGAGTGGGTTTGATAAAACTGTCGAGCGTGTCCCTGATAAAGGGTTCACTTAAATCACGGGTTATAAATACGATGCGCGTGCGCCGATCATCGTCTGGCCACGCGAATAATTTGGCGACGGGATATAGCGTGTGTTGTACCCCATGAATCGCGCGCGGCGTCGTTTCACCCAGCACATTGACGATACCTTTGATGCGCAATAATTCGTCCCCCCGTATCGAGGTCAGCAGCTCAAGCGCATCCAGCAGATTTTGCCACATCACCGGCTCATCATAAATGACCGCAAATGCGCGGATACGTTCATCATGGCGGGAAGTTGATGGTACTAATGACGCGGCGCTGGCGAAGCCGGATTTTTGATCGACTGTGACCGGTTTGTAGATTTCTGCGCGCAACCATTTTTCAACATTAGGCGTTTTCACATTCTGTTGATAGAGCCCGGTATCCAATAAGCGCTCTGGATCGATATCGCCAGCAGCAGCTGTAAAAATAGTTGCGCCCGGGTTTAGTATGGTTAAACGTTGTTGCAGCGCGTTCAGTTGCGCAGGGGTTGCCAAATCGGTTTTAGTAATGACTATTCGGTCTGCCACAGCCGCTTGTTTGACGGATTCAAAATGTTGATCAAGTTGGCTCTCGCCATGGGTTGCATCCACTGTCGTCACAATGCCGGACAGCGCGTAGCGGGCGGCCACCAGCGGCATTTCTATCAGGGTATGCATAATCGGCGCGGGGTCGGCCAAACCGGTTGTCTCGATGATGACCCGTTTGAAATAGGGAATCTCTGCATTGGCCCGTTTGAAATAGAGATCACGCAATGCATTAACCATATCACCCGCGACCGAGCAGCAGACACAGCCGCTAGCCATCACCACGACATCGCCGCTGACGCTGCGCACCAGCAGATGATCAATCGGCACTGCACCGAATTCATTGATTAACACCGCCGTATCGTGAAGTGACGGGTGCGTGAGCATGCGATTCAGCAGGGTCGTCTTGCCGCTGCCTAAAAAACCGGTCAGCAAAGTGACTGGGGTAATGATGGAAGCTGTCATGATGGGGCGCGCGATAGATTTAAGTGCGGGCGGTGCAATGTGCGCACTGTCCGCGAAGCTTCAGATCAATATCCACGGTTTTAAATCCGGCGGGCAATTTCAGATCCAGCTTGGGGGGCATGTCGTCTAGACAAAAAGTTTGTCCGCAATCGTTACAGGTAAAGTGCGCGTGTTGGTGGTGAGTCTTGGCCGCGTAATTACCGTTGCTTTTCCTGTTTTCTTTCTGTCCTTCTTCCGTTTTTGCCTCCCCGTGCGCAGTCGTCATCGGCGGTTGGCTCAGCATAAAACGCCACACCCGATCGTCACCCGCGATGCGGTGCGCAATCCCCATCGATACCAGCCACTCCAGAACCCGATACACAGTGACTCGATCAATCGGATGGTGGTGCGCAATCGCATCGGTCACATCCAGGTGTGAAATCGCGTGATCCGTTGCCAGTAATGTTGCCAGCACCGCCACGCGTGGCTGGGTGAGGCGATCACCAGTCGCGCGGATGGCGGTTTCAGCGTCTGAGATTCGGGCAAGATAGGCGGGCTTGGATTTCATGCGAAGGCGCGGTTTAAACAGAAATAATTTACAACTCTATTTTAAGCTGTGCCAGTTGCATATGCAATCAAGTCGCAAATCGTATTGACTGACGCTAGCGTACTTATTACATGGCTAGGGTGAAGCCTAAAATTAATGCTCAGTACTTGCTTGTAATTGAAACCGCAACCGATATTTGCGCTCGCCCGCTAGTAATGGTGAGGATTTTCCCGCCAGCCAATCTTCATGACCAGCTCCATAAAATGGCGATAGGGGATGCCCGCTTTGTCCGCCTGGCATGGTCAGAATCGCGCTGGCTTCATGCCCAGGTGCGACCACCATACGCTCAGATGCACCAAAGCCAGGTGCCGCGACTTTGGGCATATTATTGTCGCCGGATAACGGGGTGGGCGGCATATCCAGGAAATACCCCAGTACAGGCACAGCGCGTGAGATGGGATGACGGATACGCGCAATATTGCGCTTGCCCCAAGTGGCTTCGGCGAGAGAGGCATTGGTTTCAAGCAGCTCTCGGGTGACCGTGTTGAGCTGTGCCGCCTGAAACTGATTCCAGGTTAGAAACGGCAAAGGCAGCAGGTGAGGCGTCTCATTGCTCAACGCCTGCCATGCGGCATATTCAAAACGCCCGTCCCAGGTTATTTTGGGGAGCAATGAAGAGGTAGTGCTGGCTGTGGTGGTGGGTAGAGAAGTAGGTGATAGCGCTGCTTTTAACCATGACTTCCATAATTCATCGAGGACTCGCAGGCGAAAGGCCCGCGCTATACGATAGGCCGCCTGATCGATGTCGGCGCGACCATTGCTTGTTTTGAGTGCGCGCAGCGCGGCCAGCGCGTTGGTGTTGTCGCGATTGGTATCAGCTACTGCGCTTACACGAGCGACCCAGCGTTTCATGAAGCGGGCTTCGGTATCAAGCTGGATATTGTATAAGCCTGCCTCATCAAATATTTTTGCTTCCAGCAGGCGATCACGAATCTGCTGACCGCGTGCGCCGAGATCAAAACCGCCTTCGCCGATGGCCGAGCCGCCTTCGGCCCCCAGCTGGCGATTATTGCCTGACCAAAGTCGCAGCATTTGAGGACTGCGCATCATCGGATAGCGGTCAACAGCAAGCCAATCTGAGTGGATGCTGTCGGCTGCTGTAAAGCCGGCAAGCAGACTAGCGTCTTTGCGGAACGAGACGCCAGGCTGGTGTTGCATACGTGCCGGCATCCGCCCCGCAATCGTCCATGCACTATTACCCATTTTATCGACGATGAAAATATTTTGATGGGGCACGCCGCTTTGTTGCGCGATGAGCATCGCTTCGTCAACCGTTTTGGCAAGCGCCAAGCGGGTCAAATTGCTGTTGATCGCGCCTGGCCGATGGGCAACCCAATTGAGCGCGTAGGATTGCTTTCCGATGGTTTTGATGATCGGCCCAAAGCGTGATTCGCGTACCTCCAGCAACGCGGCTCCTCCGCCCTTGCTTCCGTTCCCGCCCGCGTCCCCACCTGCGCCTTTCACCTCGATGAATTCCCGTTGAACCGTGATCGCCTCGTCCATCGTGAGTGGCACCCAGTCAAACCATTTTCCATAGCTATTGGTGAAGCCCCATGCGATATCACCATTGCTTCCCGCCACCATCGCGGGGACGCCCGGCAGTGAAACGCCGACGATACGCCGCTTTATCCGGTTTGCTTTGTCAGCCGCGGTGGTTTCAGCGGCTTCGGTGGCCTGCACGTGATCGGCCATTTCGGTAATTTCGAGCTGGGTACGAAACCAGATATTCGGTACCCCCAGGCCCAGATGCATATCGTTTGCCAACATCGCGCCGCCATGCGCGGTTAACGCGCCACTGATGGCCCAGGCGTTGCTGCCGATGCTGGTGGTGCTATCAGTTTCAGCCTGCGCTGTGTTGGTGAATGAAACCTGCGCAAACACCGCTGTTGCTGTCGCGGGTTGCGGTATACGCAGATTAATTTTGTCTGCACCCGGTATGGCAACGGGTTCAATCACGCTGCCGTCAAGTGCGGCGTCGAATTCGCCCCCGAGCGGTTTTAGCCAGTTAAATATTGTTGCGCCCAATTTTTCTTGAAGTAGCGCGTTCTCGAATGCATGTTCAAATGAATTGGCTTGCAGCATGTAATACATTTCGCACATCACCAGCAATGAATCAACTTCAGTCCAGACGTTGGGAGTGGCTTGTAGCAAGGTGTATTGCCAGGGCTTTGCGCTCAAACTATTGAGCCCGGCGTTCACGCCTTCGGTGTAGGCCGTCAAGTCGGCAGCCGCTGCCTGATCTGTGACGGCTGCCTGCGATCCGATTTGCGAGCCCATCTGCGACCACACGATGTTCATGCGATGACGAAACCTGTGGGCGCGCTTCTCCTTATCCATCGCCAGCGTGGCTTTCCCCAACAATGCTGAGAGCTCGCCCGCTGCGGAACGACGCGCCAAATCCATTTCAAAAAATCGTTCCTGCGCGTGCACAAAGCCCAAAGTGCGCATGGCGTCACGCATATTATCGGCTTCAATGGTCACGGTGCCGCGCGCATCGCGGCTTAGGCTGACGGCCTTCGACAGCTTGGGCATGATGACCTCGCCGTCGAGCTGCGGCAGGCTTGAGCGCAGGATGAAATAAAGTACGGCAAGCGTCACCAGAGCGAGCAGCAATGCAGCCGCTATTACTTTTAGCGCGATTCGTAACCAGCGATTTTTCATGTTTTTTTCCTGGCCCGTGGATGAGCGGCATCGTAAATTTTGGCTAAATGCTGAAAATCCAGATGCGTATAAACCTGCGTGGAAGCAATGCTGGCATGTCCCAGCATTTCCTGCACGGCGCGCAAATCACCCGAAGACTGCAGCACATGCGATGCGAACGAATGCCGCAGCATGTGCGGATGCAGATCAAGCGAAATACCCTGCTGGGCCGCACGGATTTTGATCTGGTGTTGTATCACCCGTACTGAAATACGCTTGGCCTGTTTGCTTAAAAATAGCGCCTTGAGGTGGCCTTGGTCAAGACGGTTTTCCGCGGTTGATTTTGCGTTGCCCAGGATAGCGGCCCGAACGGGTAACCAGCGCTGTAAAGCTTCCAGCGCGTGTCGCCCAACCGGCACAATCCGGGTTTTGTTGCCTTTGCCGGTAACACGCGCCTCCTGCGTTGCGAAATCAATGGAATCCGTGTCAAGGCTGACCAATTCAGAAACACGAAACCCTGATGAATACAGCAGTTCAAAGATAGCACGATCACGTATCCCTTCCGGGCTGTCGTCTGCAAAACTAACTAGTCGCACCGCTTCATCCGGGGATAAAGTTTCCGGCAGCCGCTTGTCGGCCTTGGGTGCATGCACGCCATCAACAGGATTGGCGGCCCCGGTTTGATGGCGTAAAAATTCATAGAAACCGCGCCAGCCGGACAGTACTCGGGCAATAGATCGTGGCCCCAGGCCTTTGGCATGCAGCGTGGCGGCAAAGCGGCGAATATCCATTTGAGTCAGTGAAACCAGTATCGCTGCCGGGTCGTGAGACCGCGTGTTAGTATTGTTGCCCCCTGCCAGCGCTTCCAGCAACGCCAAGTCGCGTCGATAATGTTTGAGGGTTAATGTGGCGAGTCGACGCTCATGCGTCAGATAGTTTAAATATTGTTCGCACGCTTCGTTCACGTCATTCGTTTGCGGTCGGATCAGCCATCAAGACCAAATTGCGCGCCGCGCAATGCGCAAACACCTGCCCGATGCGTGATAAAAACATCGTGCCCATATCAGCATAAAAGCGCTCGGCGTTTTCGCTTGCCATTAATAACAAGCCAAACGTTTTTTCATTTTTTAACGGTACAAGCGCATACGATTTCAGGTGCGGTGCATGCTCACCGAACCATAAATGGGTTTCATAGACGGGGTGTGCGCCGCAATAAGGTTGCGTCATGGCGTCCACAAACTGGCGTAATTCTGCGGGAGAATTTTGAAACTCGGGGGTGGGCGTGTCGCCCGTTGGCGCAACACCCCAAAAGCGCACAGCCACATGCGGCACCTGAAACCGATCCAGCAAATCCAGATATAAAACATCTATAGCTTGATCAAGCGACACAGCACCTATCAGCTTTAAAGTCAGCGCATGAATTTTTTCGGACAAGGCGTCGTTTTCTTCGCCGAATTGAATTAATTCGGTGAGTTTGTTTTCGAGCAGCCGGACTTTCTCACGGGTAGCAATGAGCTGGCGTTCGGGAATGGAAACCGTTCTTCCGCCGTGCGGATGCGTCACACTGAGCGCCAACAATACATCGGCATGATGCTCAAAAAAATCAGGATTTTTTTTCAAGAATTCTGCGATCTCATCAATCGTCATTTCAGATACTGACACGAGGCGTCCCTATTTATTTTTAAGGTTGAATGAATGCTTGTAGGCTTGATTATTGCAGATTGATCTCACCGCGATAAACGGTGGTGGCGCGGCCTGACATAAACACGGCGGCCGCGTCGCCGTTATCCCCAGTCCGCATGCCTTGCCATGTTACCGAAAGATCACCGCCGCGCATGGATACACGCACATCGGCATCCAGCATATTCCAGCGAATGCCCGTCACCACCGCCGCGCACGCACCCGTGCCGCAGGCCAGCGTCTCGCCCGCGCCACGCTCCCATACGCGCAGGCGTATGTGGTCGCGCGCCAGCACCTGCATATAGCCTGCATTAACGCGCTTGGGGAAGCGTACATGATGTTCAATCAGCGGGCCTTGCTCGCGCACGGGTGCATGGTCGATATCAGCGACTACCTGTAGCGCATGCGGATTGCCCATCGACAGCGCGCCAATCGTGATGCTCACATCGTTGACGAGCAAGTCGTAGCGGGTTTGTTCATCATCGGTCGTGAACGGGATAACAAGCGGGCTAAATTGGGGCGCGCCCATATTGGTTGTGATTAAACCGTCCGGGGCAATGAAGGGCGAGATAATGCCGTTAAGGGTTTCTGCACGAATTTCACTTTTACTGGTGAGCCCTTCGTCGCGCACGAACTGCGCAAAACAATGCGTGCCATTGCCACACTGCTCTACTTCACCACCGTCAGCATTAAAAATACGATAGCGGAAATCAACCCCCGCTACGGTGGGCTGCTCAACCAGCAATAGCTGGTCACAGCCAATGCCGAAATGGCGATCCGCGATTTGGCGAATTTGTGCGACAGTGAGCGCTACCGCTTGAGTGATACCGTTCAACATGACAAAGTCGTTGCCGCGGCCATGCATTTTGGTAAATTTTAGGCGCATCCGCAATCCGCTACGTGCTTAGGTGGTCACAGCCGATTCATCGGGAAAAAACACGAACCCGCTATCAGCAAGGGCGGTATCTTTTTCGATCTCGGTAATTTCTTCGATATTCAGTGCGGGCGGATTATCGGCGGGGTTTTTAACGCGCATTCTAAATTCAGGATCGGCGCAGGTTCGGGTTACGGCAATGCTGCTGGCTTCATCGGCGTTACTCGCCTCGGCGTAAACATTTTTGTAAAAACCCATCCAAGATTGCTTCCCATCCATTTCAATCAGGAAGTGTTCACCGCGCAAGAAAACATGGAAGAAAGCCATCGGATTGTTCCAAAAAGCATTAAGGAAATTTGATTCTACCGCTTACATTGCCTGAGGTTATGCGGAAACTATAAAATATAAAACTCTAGCACTGTAGCGGATATTAAGCCATTTTTACTTCAAACGCCGCGCCAGTGCTTGAGGTTAATCATAAAAATTGGGTTCACCTGCGGGTCGAGTTTTGAAGCGTTTATGCACCCAAAAATACTGATCCGGCATTTCCAGCACCCGTTCTTCCAAAAACTGATTCATGCGTCTGGCATCCGCAACCGCATCGCCGCTGGGATAGTGTTCCCATGCAGGGTAAAAACGGGATTCGTAGCCGGTTTCGGTTTGGCGAGTCACCATCGGAATGACTTTGGCGCCAGTTATTTCACAGAGCCTGGAAAGCGCTGTCACGGTCGCGGCAGGCACGCCAAAAAAATCGCTGAACACCGCATCTTTGGCGCCGAAATCCATATCTGGCAAATAGTAAAAACCGCGCTTTTCTTTAAGCGCTTTCAATATTGGCCGTAGCCCTTGCTGGCGAGTGATCAAAGTGGGATTGCGGAATCGTGCGCGCGCCCGTCTGAGTGCCGCATCAAACACCTTGCTCTTTTGGGTTGAATACAAGGTGACTGCCACGGGGTAGGTGTAGGCAAAGCGCGCGCCACCAAAATCGAGGCCGACAAAATGGGGTGCCAGCACAATAATCGGCACCTTGCCCGCATATTCATCCATGTAATGGCGATCAACCAGCTTGACCAGTTCGAGCACCTGCTCCGGTGGTGCATACCAAAGTCTGCCCAAATCCAACGTGGCGCGCGCCAGATTTTGAAACACACGGCGGCCGAGCGCTTCACGCTCGACCACGGTTTTTTCGGGAAAGCATTTGGCGAGATTAATCAAGGTGATGCGCCGTCGGCCCCAGCGATAAAGCATATTCCCCAGCACCCGTGCGATCGCGGCCACCCAGCTATGCGGTAGCCAGCGCATGCACCAAAGTATCAAGAGGGCGATTCTCATCATCTCAGAGGGGTAGAGTTCGGCGGTGGAGGAGGAGTGCAAGTGGCAGTGGCAGGCGGTAAGGGCGCTCCAGCCGGATGTTTATAGCGATTGTAGCCCCACAGATATTGGGTTGGCGCCTGTGCAATCAGAGCTTCCACCATCGTATTCATTTGCTGTGCGGCGATATTTTTATCGGTTGAAAAAGATTCAGACATAGACTCAATGCGCACATGATAGCCGCGTCCTTTGGGCAAACGTTCAGCGAAAAAAAATAGCACAACCGCATCGGTCGCGTTGGCCAGACGCGGCAGCAGTGTCATGGTGTAAGCCGGGCGGGCAAAAAAATCAATCCACAGTCCTTCACCTTGGCTGGGTACTTGATCGGGCAGCATAATAATATTGCCGCCGGTTTTAAGGGTTTTAAGCAAGGCCCGCACCCCACTCGCATTAGCGCTTGCAGTGGAACCTCCACCGCGAATACGCCCAGCCTGCATAATTGGCTCCAGCCATTTTTGTTTGGGCGTCCGATATAGCGCCATCACCGGAATGCGGCTTTCAAGATAACGACCCGCTATCTCGTAGCAGCCCAGATGAGGGGTGACAAAGATAACCGGGCGGCCAGATTTTTTAGCGGCATCAACATGCTCCCAGCCATCACAGGCTTGTACCAATCCGTAAAGGCGCGCTACTGACGCCGTCCACGCGGTGGCAATCTCGCTGATGCCTTTGCCTTGTTCTGCGATAGCCGCGCGGCGCATCGGCAGATCAGCAGGCTGATGACGCCATTGGCTGTACTGCGCCAGATTTTGTCTGGTTAAGCGACGATGGCGCGCGGACAGCGCCCAAGCCATAACGCCGATCACCGTGCCGAGCGCATGGTTAAGCCTTAACGGCATTTTGCCGAACAGTTGGAACAGAAATTTCACCATGTTTGCATTTGAATTGACTTATTCCTGCCAACTGTAGCGGATGAACGACCGGGCATGAGATGCTCGAGAAGTTGGGGGCAAAACAGGTTTCTGCTAGACTTCAAAGTTGTACTTCAAGATATACATTATTTTTCTCAACGACTGTGGGGATACCCAATGACTGACTTTTTATTTACCTCCGAATCTGTTTCTGAAGGCCATCCGGATAAGGTCGCCGACCAAATTTCGGATGCTATTTTAGATGCGATTTTAGCCCAAGATCCTCGATCACGCGTTGCGGCTGAAACGCTGTGCAATACCGGTCTGGTGGTTTTGGCCGGTGAAATCACCACCCATGCCAATGTCGACTATATCGGCGTCGCCCGTGACACGATCAAACGAATTGGTTATGACAATACTGATTACGGCATTGATTATCGCGGCTGCGCGGTAATGGTTTGCTATGACAAGCAAAGCCCCGACATCGCCCAAGGTGTCGATAAAGCGCAGGACGATAATCTCGATCAGGGCGCGGGTGATCAGGGCTTGATGTTTGGTTACGCCTGTGATGAAACCCCAGTGCTGATGCCCGCGCCGATTTACTATGCGCATCGGCTAGTACAGCGTCAGTCTGAAGTGCGTAAAGATGGCCGCCTGCCATGGCTGCGCCCTGATGCGAAATCACAGGTCACGATGCGATACGTTGATGGCAAGCCGGTGTCGATTGATACCGTGGTGCTTTCAACCCAGCATGCGCCGGAAATGTCGCAAAAAGATATTCACGAAGCGGTGATCGAAACTATCATCAAGCCGGTGTTGCCCAAAGAAATGCTGGTCAATACCCGCTATCTAGTGAACCCAACCGGTCGTTTTGTGGTGGGTGGCCCGCAGGGGGATTGTGGCTTGACCGGACGTAAAATTATTGTCGATACTTATGGCGGAGCATGTCCGCATGGCGGCGGCGCATTTTCCGGCAAGGATCCCTCCAAAGTAGATCGCTCGGCCGCCTATGCGGCACGTTATGTGGCCAAGAATATTGTGGCGGCAGGACTGGCGCGCCAGTGCCAGATTCAGGTCGCGTATGCAATTGGCGTGGCCAAACCGATGAACATCACGGTTTACACCGAAGGCACCGGCATCATGGCGGATGAAAAAATCGCCGCACTGGTGGCAGAGTTGTTTGATTTGCGGCCAAAAGGCATTGTGCAAATGCTGGATTTGTTACGCCCCATTTACGCCAAAACCGCAGCCTACGGACACTTTGGACGCGAGGAGCCTGAGTTCACCTGGGAGCGTACCGATAAGGTTGCCGAACTGCGCGCAGCGGCTGGACTTAAATAGGGTATTTCGTTATACTTATGTTTCCAAGGAGCGTTGCGATTACACCGATCATCATCAGGGTGTAGCCAGGCTTGGAAAAGATCACAACGGCGCTCGCAATCCTAAACCGATTGCGGGCGTTTTTTTTCGTCCGCGCTTAATGTAAGTATCAAACGTAAACATCAAATGTAAACATGACGCACCCGCTATTGTGCAGCGTCAAATTCGAAGCAAAGGACACCACATGAACGCTATTCTGAAGCCACAAAATCTGATCAATAACGATTATTACGTTGCCGATCTGAACCTCGCTGACTGGGGTCATAAAGAAATTAAAATCGCCGAGACCGAAATGCCTGGCCTCACCATGATCCGCGATGAATTTGCCAAGGCGCAGCCACTCAAAGGCGCACGTATCACCGGCTCATTGCACATGACCATTCAAACGGCGGTGCTAATCGAAACACTGGAGGCGCTGGGTGCACAGGTCCGTTGGGCATCATGCAATATTTATTCCACCCAAGACCATGCGGCCGCAGCCATTGCCACCAACGGCACGCCGGTCTTTGCCTACAAAGGCGAATCGCTCGAAGAATATTGGGATTTCACCCATCGTATTTTTGAATGGCATGACGGTGGCTACACCAACATGATCCTGGATGATGGTGGCGATGCAACGCTACTATTGCATATCGGCACGCGTGCAGAAAAAGATTTATCGGTCATCGCTAATCCGGGTTCAGATGAAGAGCGTATTTTGTTTGCCGCGATTAAAGCCAAGCTGCTTAAAGACCCCACCTGGTACTCGGTTCGATTAAAAGAAGTAAAAGGCGTGACCGAAGAAACCACCACCGGCGTGCATCGTTTGTACCAAATGGCAAAAGACGGCAAGCTGGCGTTTCCGGCGATTAACGTCAATGATTCAGTCACCAAATCAAAATTTGATAACCTCTACGGTTGCCGTGAATCGCTGGTTGACGCGATCAAACGCGCCACTGATGTGATGATCGCGGGCAAGGTTGCCGTAGTCGCCGGTTATGGCGATGTGGGCAAGGGATCCGCACAGGCATTGCGCGCATTGTCGGCGCAGGTTTGGGTAACCGAGATCGATCCGATTTGTGCGCTCCAGGCGGCGATGGAAGGTTATCGCGTCGTTACCATGGATTACGCAGTCGATAAAGCGGATATTTTTGTCACGGCCACCGGCAACTACCACATCATCACGGCTGAACATATGGCGAAGATGAAAGACCAGGCCATTGTTTGCAATATCGGCCATTTTGATAATGAAATCGATGTAGCTGCGATTGAAAAATCCTGTAAATGGGAAGAGATCAAGCCGCAAGTTGATCATGTGATTTTTCCGGACGGCAAGAAAATTATTCTGCTGGCCAAAGGTCGCCTGGTCAATTTGGGCTGCGGCACCGGTCACCCCAGCTACGTGATGGCATCATCATTCGCCAATCAAGTGATCGCTCAGATGGAATTGTTCCAGAACACTTCGAGCTATCCGATTGGTGTTTACACGCTGCCCAAGCATCTGGATGAAAAAGTTGCCCGTCTGCAACTGACCAAACTCAACGCGCAGTTGACAACCTTGACTGACGAGCAGGCCAAATACATCGGCGTGACGCAGCAGGGGCCGTATAAAACGGATACCTATCGCTATTAATTTTAAGCGCACGATAGTCAGGCAAAACCAGTACGCCAGCCGGGATATTCATTTACCTGCTGGCGTATTTTTTTGTGCTCAGTACAGAAAGAACGATGATTTATGCGAAACCCAAAAAGCATTTTAAGTTTTGAATTATTCCCGCCAAAGACAGAAGAAGGTGCTGTGAAGCTTGGCGCGGTGGTTGAGCAACTGGCAACGCTACGGCCCACATTTTTCTCAGTTACTTTCGGTGCGGGCGGATCTACGCAGGAAGGCACGCTCAAAACGGTGCAGAACATTCGCGCAGCTGGGCATCAAGCGGCTCCGCATTTATCCTGCATCGGCTCTACGGTTGATAGCATTCGCTGCATCCTCAATCAATACCGGGCGAGCGGCATCACACATATCGTGGCGCTGCGAGGTGATCTGCCGTCGGGCATGGCGCAGGCGGGTGAGTTCAAACACGCGGGTGATTTGATCGCGTTTATTCGTGCTGAACACGGCAATCATTTTCATCTGGAGGTGGCGGCCTATCCGGAGTATCACCCGCAGGCGCGGCATGCCCAGGAGGATTTAAAAAACTTCAAACTGAAGGTGGAGGCGGGCGCTGATTCGGCCATTACCCAATACTTTTTTAACGCGGATGCGTATTTCCATTTTGTGGAAAGCATCGGCAAAATGGGTGTTCATATACCGATTCAGCCCGGCATTATGCCGATTGCAAACTTCTCGCAACTGGCGCGTTTTTCAGATGCATGTGGCGCGGAAATTCCGCGTTGGATTCGACGCAAAATGGAAGGCTTCGGTGACGACACCGCATCCATCCGAGCGTTTGGGCTTGATGTGGTCACGGCATTGTGCGAAGAATTGCTCGAAGGCGGCGCACCTGGCCTGCATTTTTACACGATGAACCAGATGGGTTTAACCGCCACATTATGTGAACGATTGGCGATAAGTGAGCAGCCGCAGCCTGCCGCGCAATGATGCGATGATACCAAGGTACAAACAAAGCACAGCGCCGCTTTTTACGATGTGCCACACTAAACAAACAATAATTTACTGCGCACCTATTTTGTCCGAAAGAAAACTATTTATGCCTACCGCATCCATGAATTCAATGCTTATAAACTTAATATCTACGCTAAGCCTCGGCTTTATGCGCCTGACGATGATGGCATCGCTAATATGGGGCGCCGCCGTCTATGCGCAGGAGCCACTTTTCACTAACCGCGCTACCGATTTGCGCGCATCGCCGGATGATGCTGCGAAATTGGTGCGAGCGTTACCTGCAAAAAGCAGTGTGCAACAGCTCGAACGTCGGGGTGCCTGGACTCGTGTGCAGGTGATCGAAAGCGCCGAAAAAGCTACCGACAAAGCCAGCCCCAAAGAAACCGGTTGGGTACGCATGATGCATTTGCGCGGTGGGGTGGTAGTGGTTGAAACGCAGCCAGCATCAAGTGGCAGCGGTATGATGTCCAGCTTTAATCGCTTCCTCAGTGGCGGTTCGGGGCGCAGCAGTACCCAAGCGCAGAGTGCCACGGTCGGCATTCGCGGGCTTTCGCCGGAGGAATTGAAAACGGCATCACCTGACGCGGCAGCGCTCGCTAAAATGAATACATTTAAAGCCGATAAACCGGAGTCAGAGCGTTTTGCCAAAGAAGCAAAATTGGCGAAGGCGGATGTTCCGGATTTAAACGAAGCCGCTAACGGTGGGAGACGCAAATGAACCTGAATATAAAAATGATGATGTTTGCGTGGGTGATCTTGTTCGGCGCAGCAGGATCGGCATCCGCGCAATTTGATTTAGGCAGCCTACTCAAAAAAGGTATTGATGTCGCCAAGAAGACGACTGAGGCCTCAAAAGATATTACCGAGCCGGAAGAAATAAACATGGGTGAGGGCATCGCCGCTGTGCTGCTCGGTGCGTCTCCGCTGCATGCGGATACCAATCTGCAACGCTATGTCAACAAGGTGGGTCGCTGGGTGGCCACGCAATCATCACGTCCTGATTTGCCCTGGTCATTTGCGGTAATAGATACGCCGACGATCAATGCCTTTGCGCTACCCGGCGGCAAAGTATTCGTCTCAATCGGATTGCTCAGAATGCTCAAAAATGAATCCGAGTTGGCCGGGGTACTGGCGCACGAAATCGGTCATGTCATGCAGCGTCATCAAATCCAAGCTATTCAAGCTTCAAAAACTTCAGCCGTTTATCAGGATGCGTTACAGGCAGAGGCGGGTGAGCGTATTGCAAGAAGTCGTGCAGGTTCAAATGTGCTGACGGGTACGCTCTCCAATGCGGCGGCGTCGGCAGGCATTGAACTGGTAAAAAACGGATTCTTTTCGCGTCCGCTTGATCGAGGTCTGGAGTACGAAGCAGATCGGGTAGGTGCCACTCTGGCGGCCAAAGCGGGCTATGAATCTTATGGCCTGATCTCCGCGATTCAAATGCTGTCAACACTGAAGCAGGAAGAGTCGGGCGTATCAATTACGATGAGCACCCATCCCACACCCACCGATCGACTGGCCGAGCTAGAAAAATTCGCGCCCACCCTCGATAAATTTTCATCACAGCCGCTGGTGGAAGAGCGATTTGCCAAAGTCATGGCGGCGGTTAAATAAACAGTTAAACACCAGCAGCAGAGCGGCGTTTGAGCCAAAAATTCGTCAAACACCGCTCCTGTATACAATCCGCGTTATTTTTGTGAGGCTGTTTTGCGGTTGGTTCATTGCTGTGTCTGTTGTCGGATCTATGGTCGCAACGTGGTGTATGCATGGTGCGCCTCGACCTCGTCCTCGTCCTTTTCCTTTTCTTTTTCCTTTTCCTTCCGCACTTTCACCGTCAAGTCCATGCGTGCCCATACTGAGCCGAGCGCCGACAAGCACAACATTACGTTCTCTTCCCTGCATGAATAGCCCATCAAACCAAAGCGCTAGATTTTGCCGACGAGCGGGCCCCGCTCCGCGCCCGGAAACGGGGAAGGTCAACGCGTTATCGGTTTGTTAGGCATAGCGCAGCAAGGTTTTTAACTTCTCCACCATCTCGACAAAAACTGGATCGAGATAGCCAATCGCGGGCAGCAACATTTGCGCCAGCACACGCGGATTGATCTCTGACGGCCCAGGCCCTGTCAAGGCGCGTTGTGGCGAATGGAAGGACGAGATTTTTTCGATGATGCAACGGCTTTGAGAGCATGAATGAGAAGTGCGGACATGGCTATCTCGCTGTGAAAATACGGTACCTGGGGAGCCGCTAAAAATAGTGACTGGCTTCTGACGGTGGCAATGATCACTATCAATCGCCACCGCATGCAGTGCCGGATCAAATTGACCACTTCCTGGACGGTTGATGCAGTAAATTCTGCATTTCGTCAGCTCATCGTTGAGTGCCACCTGCCTAGAGGTAACAATGCATTATCAACAGCGTTCAATCATTTAAACCACAACCTCGCGGAGAGTCATCATGAATAAACCAAAAATCATTCGCCCATTATTGTTTGTGTTGCTAGCAGTGGTGGTCATCGGCGTGCTGGCATTGCTGCTGGCTAACGGGCATTCCGCGGGGCTCTATGATGGAAGTTTAATGATGTTTGATGAAGATTTGTCGGATTCCGCGCTGGGTTGGGCGATTGCCATTCCCATCTTGCTGCTGACGGCGGTGTTGGTGGTCATGATGTTGGCAGGCACCGGCGTAGTGGTTGCAGGGGTGCTGGCGGTAGTGTTGTTGGCAACGTTCCTGATCATGGTGTTGGCGACGGCGATCGCGATATTGCCGTTACTCGTGTTTATCGCCGTGCCGATTTTGGCGATGGTGGGATTGGTAAAACTATTGTCCCGTCAATCCACACCCACGCAAGCCGTTGCCCAATAGTTTTTAAGCGCATGTGTAAGATTAAACACTAATATTTAACCGACCATGCGAATCACCTGGGCCTGCAGCGGTTCAATATAGGTTTCAGGATCAAACGCCATATCGCCATCGGCTGAAGACTCGCCGGTGGCTTTTACATTTGCAAAATCAAATAGTTTTCGATCCAGCAAATGTGACGGTGAAGCGTTCTGCAATGCGCGGAAAATGCTATCGACACGGCCCGGAAAACTGCGCTCCCATTCTTGCAACATACGTTTGACCTGCTGGCGCTGCAGATTGTCCTGCGAGCCGCATAGATCGCAGGGAATGATCGGAAATTGTTTAACCGCAAGATAGGCTTCCAGATCGCGCTCTTCCACATAAGCCAGCGGACGAATCACAATATGTTCGCCTTTGTCCGAGATCAGCTTCGGTGGCATGGATTTCAGTCTGCCGCCAAAAAAAGCATTCAAGAAAAAAGTTTGCAGAATGTCATCACGATGATGTCCCAGCGCAATTTTAGTGGCGCCAATTTCAGTCGCAACGCGATAAATCACCCCGCGTCGCATTCTTGAACATAGTGAGCACATGGTTTTACCTTCTGGGATCACGCGCTTTACGGTGGCGTAGGTATCTTGCTCAACAATCTGGAACGGAACGCCCAAACCGGTTAAATAAGCCGGCAAAATATGCGCCGGATAACCCGGGTGTTTTTGGTCGAGATTAAACGCGAATAATTCAAACGGCACTGGCGATTTTTTCTGCAGGCCCAGCAAAATATCGAGCAGCGCATAACTGTCCTTGCCGCCGGAAAGACACACCATGATTTTATCGTTGGCCTCGATCATGTTGAAGTCGGCAATCGCCTCACCCACCTGCCGACGCAGGCGCTTGGCAAGTTTGTTGGCTTCGAGGGTTTCTTTTTGCAAATTCATTTCAGTCTTTCGCCATCTTCATTATTTTTATCATCCTCACAACGCAATGGCGCGGCCACCATCAACCGCCAAAATTTGCCCGGTTACATAGGGTGCATCCAACATCAAATATTTCACCGCACCGGCAATATCCTCTGCGCTGCCCACTCGTTTGAGCGGGGTTTGATTCACAATGCGCTCGCGTTCAGCCGCGGGATAATCATCGCTCCCGTCAGGCCACATGATGGCGCCGGGAGAGACGCCATTAACGCGAATCGACGGGCCCAGATCCAATGCGAGCGATCTGGTAAGACCGGCCAAGCCTGCCTTGGCGGCGTTATAAACAATAAAATCTTTCAGCGGGCGATCAACATGAATATCCACAATATTCACGATACTGCCATTGGTTTCGCGCAAGTAGGGTGCCGCCGCTTGAGATAAAAAAAGCGGCGCTTTCAAATTGGAGCCTAGCAGATCGAGCCAGTCATCTTCGGTAATTTTGCCGATGGGCGTGGCATAAAACGATGACGCATTATTGACCAGTCCATCCAATCGCCCGAAGCAGGAATGCGCCTGATCGATCAAGCCTTTCAGTGCGTTGGACGCCAGCAAATCGCCCTGCACCAGCGCGGCTGATCGGGGGCGCGAGGTGTTGAGTTCGCCCAGCAGCAAATCGGCTTCCTGGCGCGAGTGATTGCAATGCAAAATAATGTTTACACTGGCTGCATGCAAGACTCGCGCGATCGCCGCCCCGACGCGCTTGGCGCTGCCGGTAATAAAGATTGCGTTGGCATGGTCACAATCTGCGGTGGCCTCGGTTGTTGCGGTTGTGTGGGGACGCTGCATGCTATATTCACTTTCGTATTAATTTGGATAGGGCGTTGATCTTCAGAGTCCTGAATATCTTGTCAGTTTATCCCACGCTGATTCCCCAATCGTGAAAACCCCATTGTCCTCGTCTGATTTTGTAACATTGCCTGCGCCTGATGCCGACGCATTGGCGCATTCCGCAGCATGCTCTGCGCTGATTCGCGCTGAAATTGTCAAAGTCGGCGGCTGGATTTCATTTGCGCGTTTTATGGATTTGGCGCTGTATGCACCTGGGTTGGGCTACTACGCAGCCGGTGCACGTAAATTTGGTGCGGCGGGTGATTTTGTAACGGCGCCTGAAATCTCGTCATTATTTGGCCAATGCATAGCGCGCTCTATTGCCGATACCGTGGTTGAAACCGGTGGTGATGTGCTGGAGCTGGGCCCGGGCTCCGGCAAATTAGCGCGCGATGTTTTGCTGGCGCTTGACGCGCTGGGCACCTTGCCTGAACGCTATTACCTGTTGGAAGTCAGTGCTGATCTTAAGCAACGTCAACAACAAGCACTGGCGAGGCTTCCCGGCCATTTAGCCCGACGCGTGGTGTGGCTGGACGCGCTGCCTGAAAATTTTGAAGGTGCGATTATCGCCAACGAGGTACTGGATGTAGTGCCGGTGCATCTGGTTACGTTTATGGCTGGTTGGGTATTCGAGCGTGGTGTGGTGGTGAATGAACATAATGAATTTCAGTGGCGCGATGTGCCCGCGCTGCCTGCGGTGCTCAACCAGCCCGTGAGTCGCATTCAGGCTGTGTTTGCGGATGAATCCAATCATCCCGGAAGCAGCGTTCCCGATGGCTACCTGACTGAAGTGGCACCCGCGGTTGAGGGCTTGGTCGCAAGCCTTGCGCAGTGTTTGCAGCGTGGCACGATCCTGTTAATCGATTATGGATTCCGCCGCGCCGAGTTTTATCACGCTCACCGCAGCACCGGCACGTTGATGTGCCACTACCGGCACTATGCCCATCCCGATCCGTTTTATCTGCCCGGGCTACAGGATATAACCGCGCATGTGGATTTCACCAGCGTGGCTGAGGCTGCTATTGCGACAGGGCTGGCGTTAATCGGCTACACCAGCCAGGCGCAGTTTTTATTGCAGGCGGGCGTCACCGAGTTAATGGCGGCTTATGACCCAGCCGATGCCAGCACCTATTTGCCCATCACGAATCAAGCGCAGCGGTTGTTGTCACCGGCAGAAATGGGTGAATTTTTTAAGGTGATCGGCTTTTCAAAGGGTGGTGTAACGATCCCGGCACTGGCCCAGGCGCGGCCGCTGCCACTTTGAAACGCTCAGAATCAGGGATCATAAATTCATAACAACCAGTTCGCGTTACACTTGCGCCGATACCAAACAGGCAACTGCCAGTTAGACAAGCAGGCAAGTGCCGCTCAATAAATCAAATATTAGTTACTTGAGTTTTAATCTATCCAAGCTTTAATTTACAACAGTACAAAGGGAGCAAAGTATCATGCCTCTAATGATCGGCGTACCAAGAGAAATTTTCCCCGGCGAAAAACGTGTCGCGACGGTGCCTGAAGTGGTTGAAAAACTCATCAAGCTGGGCTTCACGGTTGCTATTGAATCTGGCGCGGGTGACGCCGCCAATTTTGCGGATGATGTTTATCGCGCAGCCGGGGCGACAGTGATTGAAGGTGCGGCTCCGTTATGGGCGGCTGCTGATATTATTTTCAAGGTGCGCGGCCCCACCGCCGAAGAGGTCGCGCTGATGCGCGAGGGTGGCACGCTGGTGAGCTTTATCTGGCCCGCACAAAATCCCGAATTGTTGAAAAAGCTCGCAGCGCGACACGCGACCGTGCTGGCAATGGATAGTGTGCCACGGGTATCGCGCGCACAAAAAATGGATGCGTTGAGTTCGATGGCCAATATTGGTGGCTATCGTGCGGTGATTGAAGCGGCCCATCACTTCGGGCGTTTTTTTACCGGTCAAATTACGGCGGCAGGCAAAGTGCCACCCGCCAAGGTATTTGTGATTGGCGCGGGAGTGGCGGGTTTAGCCGCGATTGGTGCGGCCTCAGGGCTCGGCGCGATTGTGCGTGCGAATGACACCCGGCCTGAAGTAGGCGACCAGGTTAAATCGATGGGTGGTGAATTCGTCAGCGTCGATTATGTGGAAGAGGGCACCGGTGTGGGTGGCTACGCCAAGGTGATGAGCGAGGGCTTTCTGAAAGCGCAGCGTGAGACCTTCGCTAAGCAGGCGCGTGAAGTCGATATTATTATTACTACTGCGTTGATTCCGGGCAAGCCCGCACCCAAACTGATTAGCGCTGAGATGGTGCAATCGATGAAGCCGGGCAGTGTGATTGTTGACATGGCGGCTGAGCAAGGTGGTAATTGCGAGTTAACCGAGCCCGGTCGCGTGGTGGTGAAATATGGCGTGACGATTATTGGTTACGCTGATTTGCCGAGCCGCCTTGCCAAGCAGGCGAGCACTTTATATTCAACCAATTTATTCCGTTTGGCCGAAGAGCTGTGCAAGACCAAAGACGGCATGATTAACGTCAATATGGAAGACGATGTGTTGCGCGGCACTACCGTCATCAAAGCCGGTGAAATAACTTGGCCGCCACCGGCACCGAAGTTATCAGCCGCACCAGTGCTTGCTAAACCGATGGCGGCTATACCCGCCGCCAAGAAAGGCCACGGCAGCCCGAGCGCGCCCATGGCAGGCCATAAGTTGGCCATCGTGTTCGGGGTGGCGGCAGCGCTGTTCTGGTTTATCGGCGCTAACGCACCGGTTGCGTTTCTAGGCCATTTCACCGTGTTTGTGTTGGGCTGCTTTGTCGGCTATATGGTGGTATGGAATGTCACGCCGGCTTTGCATACCCCGCTGATGAGCGTGACCAATGCGATTAGCAGCATTATCGCGATCGGCGCGCTGGTGCAGATTGCGCCACCGTTATTGGGCGGTACAGTCAGTCGGCCTGACGAGGCGATTCGCTGGCTGGCCGTCGCAGGTATTGTGTTAACAGCGATCAATATGTTCGGCGGGTTCGCCGTCACCCAGCGCATGCTGGCGATGTTTAGAAAATAGGGGGACTGTGATGACGGGCATGCCAGAAGGTTTAACCACAGTCGCTTATATCGGCGCCATTATTTTGTTTATTTTGAGTCTCAGCGGATTGTCGAATCCTGAAAGCTCACGACGCGGCAATTTTTACGGCATGGTCGGCATGGCGCTCGCCGTGGGCGCGACCGTGTTGGGCCCACGCGTTACCGCAGCAGGCATACCGTGGATCATCGCGGCCATGGTGGTGGGCGGTGGCGTGGGTGTGTTTGCGGCGCGCACCGTGAAGATGACACAAATGCCGGAGCTGGTCGCGCTCATGCATAGCCTGGTCGGTTTGGCCGCGATGCTGGTGGGCTTTGCCAGTTATATTGATCCTGATGCCACCGCCAGCAGCAATGCGGCTGAAATCACGATTCACCATGCCGAGATTTATATCGGCATCTTGATTGGTGCGGTTACCTTTGCGGGCTCCATCATTGCGTTCGGAAAACTCTCCGGCAAAATTGGCGGCAAGCCATTATTGTTGCCCGGCCGACATTTTTTAAATCTGGCTGGTTTACTCGTGGTGATTTGGTTTGGTTATCAATTCATGCACGCCAGCAGCATCAATGAAGGCATGACTCCGTTGATCGTGATGACGGTGATCGCCCTGTTATTTGGAGTGCATATGGTGATGGCGATTGGCGGTGCCGATATGCCGGTGGTGGTATCGATGTTGAACAGCTATTCTGGCTGGGCTGCAGCCGCAACCGGATTCATGTTGTCGAATGATTTATTAATCGTCACCGGCGCTTTGGTCGGTTCAAGTGGCGCGATTCTTTCCTACATCATGTGCAGAGCAATGAACCGTAATTTTTTCAGCGTGATTGCCGGCGGGTTTGGCGGTGGTGTGCCAGCGGCAGCATCTACTGGCGGCGTGACCGCGCCAGTGGGCGAAGTGGTGCCCATTAGCGCTGTTGAAACCGCGGAGCTATTACGTGATGCCAAGAGCGTGATCATCGTACCCGGCTACGGCATGGCCGTCGCGCAAGCGCAACACACCGTGTATGAAATCACCAAATTCCTGCGCGAAAAAGGGGTGAACGTGCGCTTCGGTATTCACCCCGTGGCAGGCCGTATGCCCGGGCACATGAATGTATTATTGGCCGAGGCTAAAGTGCCCTACGACATCGTCATGGAAATGGACGAAATCAATGATGATTTTCCCAATACGGATGTGGTCATGGTTATCGGTGCCAACGATATTGTGAACCCGAGCGCGCAAGACGACCCTGGCAGCCCCATCGCCGGGATGCCGGTACTCGAAGTGTGGAAAGCTAAGACCTCGATTGTCATGAAGCGCAGCATGGCGTCAGGCTATGCGGGTGTGGATAATCCGCTTTTCTACAAAGAAAATAATCGCATGCTGTTTGGTGACGCGAAGAAGATGCTCGATGAAGTGCTGAGTGCGCTGAGAGCGTAGGGTGAGGTTGATGGCAGGTTAAACTGAAGGCTTGCCCTGCGGCGAGTTGCGGGTTTTGGTTTGAAAGGGTCACGTAATGCATCGGCGCCATCAACGCCAAAGCGGATATTCACGATCATTGCATTGCCACATCAATACTTACAAGACCCATAAAGCTCCTGCCTTCACTCGCGAAGCTTTATATAAATCCCTATGACCAAACGCCCAGCCGTGTCTTGACACCGTCAGCCGAGCTTGCGCTGACTTGGGCGTTAGGTTGGTTGTAAATCCTGTTTCTCACTGAATTTCTCTCATTGACAGGTACAGCTAATATGTTGCGCAGTCGTTCACGGTTGTAGGTTGCCTTAGCACTCATTAACGAATTCTCGTTTAATCTCTCGGGACGTTAGGCGTTCAATAGTCCAACACAACAGCGCAGTAACGTCGATGGGTACGCTTTCGTGAGACAGAACATTTTTTGAATATCGTATAAAGTCACGTTGCTCGCCCCAACTACTCAAGTCGCCGCCGTTGTGAGTGTAGTCAGCGTCATCGGCAAATATAAATTTACGCAAGTGCCGCTGTCTTTCAGGGCAGTAAATTCTATGGTGCCGCCGAGTTTGGTCGCGCGTCGTTTCATATTGTCGATGCCGCGTCCGCAATACTTTTGGTCTTCACGCGCTTGGTTCGCTCCTGCCCCCAGTCCTGTTCTCTCCTCCAGCCCCACGCCGTCATCCATAATCCTTACCAACACCCGGTTGCTGGCGTAATCAATGCCGGTGGAAATGGTGATGCGCTTGGCGCGGGCGTGTTTCAAGGTGTTGGTGAATGCTTCCTGCACAATACGCAGCACGCTGCGGATGTTTTCGGGGTCAAGGTAGGCCAGCGGCGGCAAATCCTTCACGGCCCATTCAAGCGAGATACCTGCGACATTCAGGCGCGGCTCAAGCCGGTAGCGCAGATTGCCCAGCACCACCAATAAATCGCTTTCAACCGGTTCGAGGGAATCGATGGTGAGTTTTAATTCATCGATGCAATCTGCCAGCACCTCAGTCATGTCTTTATTCGACAAAGAGCCCATCCGTGCCAGCGCCAGGGTTGACATCAAATGTGAGCCAATACCGTCGTGCATATCGCGCATCAGGCGCTGTCGTTCTTCCGCCGTCGCGCGCTGCTGATCCAGCTGCCGCACTTGTTCAAAGCTTGATTGCAGTGCCGCCTCGCGCTCCGCTACGCGCCGCGCCAAGTCGGCATTGAGTGCTTCATAGCCGCTTAAAGTTGCGACAAAACGTTTTACCAACAAGGCTGCCACGGCAAACAGAATCATCGGCAATCCCAGCGGCAGCAGGTATAGCCGATCAAAGCCCAGCCGCTCCTGATAGGCGAGGGTGTCATGTAGCCCGAGCGCCGAATTCAACACCAACGCGGCCAGGAGGATCATTTTTTCGGGAGAGCGCTCACGCGTCAGTGCATAGGCCAGCGCCGCCAATAGAAATGGGGCGGATAGCGTGAGCAATAAATAAATGATGGCTGTTGCGTTGCCGTATGCAGCAGGTGCGGCAAACGGCAATACCAACAAAATGAGGCTGGAGACGACGGTAAAAATCAGCAAACCTTTTTCGATACGCGGCATTGCATAATTGGCGAAACGAAATGAAAACTGCAGTTGAAAAAAAGTGAGCCACGCCAGCGAAGGCACGGCGAGAAAATTAAGCCATTCTGGGGTCGTCCGCAGGTAATAGTGAACCAGTCGAATGACGGCCACCAAGGCCATCAGAGAAAAAAACAGAAACATGGTTTCACTGCGCCGTTTGGCCCAGATAGCCAGTGAAAATATGGCCATCACCATCAGAAGGCCGGTAATAATTTGTGGTGCGGTGGTTTGAATTAGATAGCGCTGTTCAAAAAAATGACTGAGCGCATCTGAATCGCCGAGATAAACTTTTGATAAACCGGAGCGCAAAAATCCGTCAGGATGCAAGCGGATGAGCAGTTCATTTTCGCCTAACTTAAACAAGCTGGGCGGTATCAGAAAATATTGCGCGCGATTCCAGGCGTTCTCGGGTTCAGGGGCTAGTCGACCACTAACTGCAAATGATGAGCCATTGAGAAACACCTCAACATTGTTGGTGATGCGCGGAATGTACAACGCACGCTGTAACGCATCATAGCCATCATGATGTTCCCCCTGGTGCGAAAATCGGAATCGATACCAGCCAAATCCGGCGCTACGATCCCGTTTGTTGATGTTCCAGCTATCAGGCAGCGTGACGGCTGCCCATTGGGCTTCGCGCGGTGGCGTTAACGATTTGTTTTGGGTAAATTCAGCTTTATCAAAAACGGTGTAAGCGCGAAAATCACTGCTTTGCACCGTGTTTATTGCGGCCCTATTCGCTTTTTGGGCATTAGCCTCGATCGCCAGCGCGGGTGTGCAAAGGGGGCCTAGCACCAGCAGCAATAGGGCAGCGGATGCTGCGCATTGCATTAAGGTGTGCTTCATTATTGCGGCGTCATTTTTTAAGCGCGCGGATAGCGGCTTTAGTTTAAAACGAACATCAAAGAGTGCGTTAAAGCGTGCGTATAAGCCCCATCCGATTGGCTTCAAATACCGCCTCACCCCGAGAATGCACTGCAAGTTTCCGATAGATTTTTTTAACATGGCTGGTGACGGTGTGGGGCGAAATTCCCATGAGTTTACCCATTTCAGGATAATTAAAACCTTTGGAAGCAAGCAACAAAATTTCACGCTCTCGCGAAGACAACGCGATATCAGAATCGCCCTCCGCTATTTTGATCAGGCTGCCAGGCGCGATCGCAGCGGTCGGCGCCGGTGAGGGTGCATCTGCCTGAAAGCGTTTTAGTAATCGTCTGGCAATGATCGGGCTGATCGGCGATCCGCCCGCAATCAATTCTCGAATGCCCTCCAAAAAATTTTCTTCCGACGCATCTTTGAGCAAATAGCCAGCCGCACCTGCCTCAATGGAGGCCAGCACATGCTCTTCATCGCCAAACACGGTGACCACCATGCATTCGCATTTAGGTAATGTTTTGGTGGCGTGCTGAATCACACTCATGCCCGATATATCAGGCAACCCTAAGTCCACTAACAACACATCGGGCTTGCGCAAATCCAGCATAGCCATACCTTCGCCGCCGGTACCGACGCTGGCGACCACTTCAAAGGCGGAATCTTGGGCCAGAATAGCGGCGTAGCGATCCCGGAAGGCCGCGTCATCTTCAACAATTAGTACGCGAGTCATGAATAATTTTCTGATTTTAAGCGACATCGATATTAACGCTCACGCTCGCATTTCATGCTATCCCCCGTTCGTGGGATAGGTTTACCGTGGCTGACTATTATCGAGCCATAGTGGGCCGAAAATGGTCCATTGAAATCACTCGTTTGATGGGCCGGTGGCCGGTGTTCGGTTCAAATTTGCCGCCGCCGACCCGGGTACACGTATGGCACCCTACTCGAGCTTAATGCCTTTTTTGACGACGATCGCTTTCATCTTGTCGTATTCAGCTTTAATATCTTTGGCAAATTCAGCCGGTGTATTGGCGACTGGTTCAGCGCCTTGCAACGCGAGCTTGTCGCGGGTGGCCGGATTATTGACTGCTTTGACCGATGCCGCGTAGAGTTTGTCGACAATATCTTTAGGCGTCTTAGCAGGTACGACCATCCCGTACCAGGCCGGATCGTTTACTTCCGGAATTCCCAGCTCGGCAAAGGTGGGTATATTGGGATACGCCGCTAAACGCTTTGGGGCTGCGACCGCCAGCAAACGCATATTGCCTGCATCAATCTGCGATTTTGACGAAGGCAGGTTATCGAACAGAACGGGCACTTGACCACCGACGACATCCAGCACGGCCGGGCCCGCGCCTTTGTAGGGAATATGAACCATATCCGTATTCGTAGCCGACATGAACAGCTCACCCATCATGTGGCCGATGCCAGCTGTCCCAGAGGTAGCGAAAGAATATTTGCCCGGATTTTTTTTCAGCAGCGCCACAAACTCTTTATAGTCTTTGACCGGGACAGAAGGGTGCACCGCGAGTACGTTGGGCACCGCCACAAATTTTGTGACGGGTATAAAGTCCGTAAAGTTGTTATAAGGAATGCGCGCATTGGCTGCCGGATTTACCGCCATGGTGGAGACGGTTGCCACTCCTAAAGTGTAGCCATCGGGCGCGGATTTGGCCACCACATCAGCGCCGATTGCGCCACCACCACCGGCACGATTTTCCACGATCACGGTTTGCCCCAGCTCCTTGGAAAGCTGATCCGCGACGATGCGGGCCACGATGTCGGTGGTACCCGCTGGCGCAAAAGGCACGACGAGTTTGACCGGTTTATTTGGATACTGGGCAGTGGCAGCGCCAGCCATGAGTGTCAGGGCAGCGCCTGCGATCATGGCGATCGTGATGCGGTGTTTGCGAAACATGGTGTTCTCCTTGTGTATTGATCAAGTGCTTATATAAACATGTTTTTAATCGTTATTCGGAAGCAGGAATCACGGTAATAATACCGTAGAGCCGGTGGTTTTTCGGGCTTCCAGATCGCGATGTGCCTGGGCAGCTTCGCGCAATGGGTAGGTTTGGTTAATCTCGACCTTCACCACACCGCGTCCGACGACATCGAATAACTCGTCTGCCGTGGCGACTAAATCTTCACGCGTAGCCACATAGGTGTCGAGCGTGGGGCGCGATACAAAAAGTGAGCCTTTGGCGGCGAGTAAGCCCAAATCAAGGGGATCAACCTTGCCGGAAGCATTGCCAAATAGTGCGACCAATCCGCGCGGACGCACACAATCCAGTGATTTCAAAAACGTATCCTTGCCCACGCCGTCATAAACCACATCGCATTTTTTGCCCTCGGTGATTTCAGCAACACGCGCCACAAAATCCTCGGTTGAATAGTTGATCACATGATCGCAGCCATGGGCGCTGGCAAGCCGCGCCTTCTCATTGCTGCCGACTGTACCGATGACGGTTGCCCCTAAATGTTTTACCCACTGGCACAGCATCAAACCAACACCGCCAGCGGCGGCATGAAACAAAATAGTATCGCCCGGCTTGACGCGGTAGGTGCGACGAATCAGATATTGCGCGGTCATACCTTTGAGCATGATGGAAGCGGCCTGCTGATCCGTAACATTAGCCGGAATTTTTACAACCCGATGTGCGGGCATCAAACGTACTTCCGCGTAAGCGCCAATCGGTGATGATGCGTAGGCAACGCGATCGCCCACCGCGATATCGAGAACATCACTAGCGACAGCGTCGACTATGCCTGCACCTTCGCGGCCCAGCACCGAGGGCAACGCGATGTTGTACAGCCCTGAACGGTGATAGGTGTCGATATAGTTTAATCCAATCGCAGTGTGCCTGATGCGCACCTCGCCTGGGCCAGGTGCGCCGACCTCAAGCGCCTCCCACCTCATGACCTCAGGGCCGCCATGTTCATGAATACGGATTGCATGCGTTAGGTTGGTCATAGCGGTTTCCTGGGTTCGTCTATCCGGGCTTGTCAACAAATCGCTGCAGAAGATTTAATTTGGCGAGGCGCATCGCCTCCGCAATCAGCTGAGGCTGTACCGATTTTGCCACGACTCCCTGATCCAGCGATTGCAGCTGCGATAACGCAGCCTGCAAATAACCCTGCTGCAAATAAGGCGCATCGGCAAACCCTAAACGACCCTGATGATCGCATCTGCAGGTATCGAGCAATTGCGTAAACCGCGCCGGACGCCGTAGCGCATCGGTGCCGTCCAATAGCGCCAACAATCCTGCGGCATCAAGTGACAGCGCAGCATGCACCTCACCATGCCAACGTGCCGCCATCACCCCAAGATCATGGCAATCGCCGGGTACGCGCAACCGTTCGCAAAGCTGATTCACGAGCTTAACGCTTTGTATTTCATGATGCGGATGATGTGGCAAATACTGGGTTGGCGTCACGCCTTTGCCGAGATCATGGGTTAGGGCGGCGAAGCGGATGGGCAGCGCGGCCTGCTGCTGCGCGGCGGCCTGCAGCACCATCATCACGTGCCGACCTGTATCGACTTCGGGATGCGAATCTATGGACTGCGGCACACCAAATAATTTATCAACTTCTGGTAACAACCGTTGCAGCGCACCGCATGTGCGCAGCACCTCGAACATGCGTGAGGGAGTCGCTTCCATCAGGCCGCGCGCCAGTTCCTGCCAGACCCGTTCGGGCACTAGGTGATCAATTTCCCCGTTGCTGACCATGCTGCGCATTAGCGCCATGGTTTCTTCTGCCACCGTAAAACCGAGACCCGCAAAGCGCGCCGCGAAACGGGCCACGCGTAAAATTCGCACCGGGTCTTCGCTGAACGCATCGCTAACATGACGCAATAATTTATGGTGTAAATCGGCCTCGCCGCTGTACGGGTCAAGCAGATGCCCGTGTTGATCACGCGCCATCGCGTTGATTGTCAAATCGCGTCGGCGTAAATCCTGTTCGAGCGTCACATTGGTGGCGGTATGAAAGACAAAGCCTTTGTAGCCCGGTGCGGTCTTGCGTTCGGTGCGAGCAAGCGCGTATTCCTCGTGCGTTTGGGGATGTAGGAATACCGGAAAATCAGCGCCTACTGCGGTATAGCCTGCTGCCAGCATTTGCTCAATACTTGCGCCTACCACCACGTAGTCGCGATCCTGCACCGGCGGTCCGAGCAATTCATCGCGCACCGCGCCGCCGACGAGATAGATTTTCATGCAGTGATCACGCGCAGGCAAATCAACGAGGAAATATACAAACTCGTTATCTGGTGCGGAGTTTGAGGTAAAAATGCCCCAAGACGCCCTTCCAGCCTACGGTTTGATAGCGAAATTGTAAGGTTCATCATCGGCGACGAATTCTATTTCTGCCATGGCGTCGGCAATCCATGCCGCCACGCCAAGCGCTGTTTTGACGGCTTCGCAATAGGCCACAGTGTCTTGCGCCAGCTTCGGTTGATAAGTGGCAAAGCGCATCACCACCGGCGCGAACATGGCGTCGGCGGCTGAGAAATCACCAAATAAAAATGGCGACGATGTTCTGGTCCCAAAATTTTCGCGAACATCGCGCCATAGCGCTTCAATGCGAGCGATGTTGGTAGCTACCTCAGGTGTCATGCCAAGGCCGGGTAATCGGGCGCGAATATTCATCGGCATTGCAGTGCGCAGCGGACGAAACCCCGCATGCATTTCGGCCACCATGCAGCGCGCACAATTGCGCGCATGTGCATCACGCGGCCAAATCGGCAGGTGCGGATACCATTCGGCGATGGCCTCGATAATGGCGGTGGATTCCCACGTGGCTTTACCGCTGCCAGGACGGCCATTCCACAGCACCGGCACCATGCGCGACGGGGAGTAACGCGATAAAAAATCATCCCACTCGCGGCTATTAAATTTCAACATCACTTCTTCAAACTCAATATCGAATTGTTTGAGCAACACCCAGGGCCGCATTGACCATGAGGAATAATTTTTATTGGCAATAACCAGACTGAGAGACATGATTGTTTTCGGTTGCTATAGATGAAAACTTCTGAGGAAAGTGTGGCAAAAACTAATCGCCGCGAAAGCGCGGATACTGTGCGCGGCCCACGTTGCTTTTCAAGTAACCACGCACCGTGCTTTCCATATCGTTGACAGGTCCGAACAGCGCGGGAAAGGGGATTGTCGAGGTGCTCGGTACCTGCATCGAACGAAGGTTATCGCGGGTAATTAATTTGCCGGGCAAATGTTCAAAAACTGCCGCTTGCAATATCGATAAGCTGGTGGGTAAGCCGATCACCGCGCGAGCTTTGCCGGATAGGCCGATGATAAATTCGACCAATTCCTTCAAGCTATAAACCTGCGGCCCGACTAGTGGATAGGTCTTGCCTTCAGTCTCATAGGTTTCAATACTGATAGCGATAGCGCGGGCCACATCACCTACCCAGACCGGCTGAAATTTTGCATCCGGCGAGCCCAACGGAATCACGGGGAAGAATTTGATGAGACCCATGAACATATTGAGAAACGCATCGTGCTCGCCAAATATCACCGATGGCTGGAACATCGTGACTTTGAGTAGCGGATGAGCTTTGGCTATCGCCCACACGGCCGCTTCACCGCGTCCGCGCGACTGCAGATATTGGCTCGGGCCATTAATATCAGCATTGAGCGCACTCATCTGGATTAAACGCGGCACACCTGCCTGCACACAAATTTTCGCAACGCGTTTGGGGAACGCCGCATGCTCACGTTCAAAATCGCCATGCAAAATACCGACGAGATTAATCACCGCATCATGCTGTTTAGCCAAATTTAGCAGGGTGGTTTCATCATGAATATCGGCTTCGACAATATCGACGGTGGGTAGCATCAATAAATGTTTGGCGCGTTTAAGCAGGCGGGTCGGTACCGTTACAAAATAGCCGCGCGCGATGAGTTGTTCGGCAACACAGGTGCCGACGAATCCGGAGCCGCCTAGCAGCAATATTTTTTTAATGATCATGGCTAAATTAGGGTGCTATGTAAGGTTATGCAGGGTTTATTTAAGTGCAGAGGTGTCAGTTGCAGGTGCGGCAATATCAGCTTTGGCGTCTGCTGTGTTGTCAGGTGCCAAAGCCTGGCTGCTGCTGGGAATACGTGCGGTGTTAGTGCTGCTGCCGTTGCTACCGCGCGGGCTATTACGTCCTGGCACCATGCCCATGATGTTCGTCAACGTCATCGGGGCAGCGCCGAAACGATTGCGGTAATACCATTTATTGGTCATGACCTTTTTGACGTAGTCGCGAGTTTCGGCAAACGGAATTGTTTCGGCATAAATAGCACCTTCCAGCGGGCTCTCGGCGCGCCAACGGCGGGCGCGTCCGGGCCCCGCGTTGTAGGCCGCCGTAGCCAATACCGGATGCCCTAAATCCTCCAGCACATGACGTAAATAAAAAGTGCCCAGGTTTAAATTGATTGGCACATCCAGCGCCCGACCGGACGAAAAATCCTTCAGGCCCATTTGCTTGGCAACCCAGCTTGCGGTAGCGGGCATTAGCTGCATCAGCCCCATCGCGCCGACGCGTGATTTTGCATCCGCCATGAAACGGCTTTCCTGCCGGATCAGGCCATAAACCCAAGCCTCATCAAGCTGCTGGTTGCTGGCGCTGGGCTGCAAACTATCGCGGTATGGGATCGGAAAGCGCTGCGAAAAATCATGCAGCGCCAGCGTGCGATCCGCGGCACTGATGGCGCGGTCCGGAATATTGTTGCGGCGCGCCACTTCAGCCGCAGCAAGTAATTCCAGATCATTAAAATTGCGCGTGGTGATAGCCCATTCACGCACCCCTTCCGGCTTTAATTCTAGCCGATAGAGTGCCAGCACCCGCTGCATGCCCGGCCGTAAAGTCATGGCATCAACTTCAGCCACGGTTGGCTTGTAGCCTTGCCAATTGGGGTGCGCGGCAATGCCCAGTTCTTCTGCCGACAGCAAGGCGTAGAAATTATTCTCGCGAGCCAAGGATTCCTTCAAGCTCCGGGCTAATTCGGCGCTGCCTTCAAACGGTTTTTTTTCATATGCGCGTGCTAACCAATAACGCCACGAAGGCTCACGTTTTTCGGCACTCGACATCATTTGAATCGTTTCGCGTACCTGCAGCCAATTGCCGGCACGAAGTGCGGCGCGGGTTTTCCAGGCGGCTTGGGTGTCATTGAGCAGCGGATCTTCGGCGCGTTGAAACCAGCTTAAGGTGGCGGGCTCGTGCTGCATGCCGCCGTAAAGTCCTATTTCGGCCCATGCGTAATTGCGATCACTTGCGCTCAACTGGCTGGCCTGTTTTTCGAGTAGTTCTGCGGCTCGGCTGGCATCGCTGCGAGCGAGACGTGCAAGCGCATAAAGATACAGCTCAACCGAGGCCTGAGAAGTCGGGTCTGCTCGTTCATGCAGCAGATAACGGTTGGCATCCAGATTGATGGCGGCGGTGGTGCGCTCGAAGCTGGCGGGCAACGTCTTCAGCAATGCGGCGCTGCGACGTGCATCGTTAACCTGATTGTTTTCCAACAATACGCGCACTCGCCGCCAAATATCACTGCTGGATAGGCCATTGGCTGAATAGATACTTTGAAACACGGCATAGCAAACGCCAGGAGCGGCTTTGCCAGCATTCCAGGCGGCGCGCGCTTCGGCCACGGTATCGCGGTCAGTCGCGCCGTTTTGCAGCAGCCGATAGCGCCATGTTTGACAGGTGATCTCGGCGTCATCCCCTACCATTTGGGGCAGCGCTGCGTTAAATAGTGACCATTGCCCCAGATTGCCTAAAATCTTTAGCCAGTCGCGGCGCAAACTATCCGCAATCGGCGTATCCGCATTCGAGGCGATGAAGCTCTGGATCTCCGCTGCTTGTGTTACCGCGAAGCCGCTTGTGCTGGCTAAATTGGCCGACAGCCACCAGTAAGTGACGTAAGGCGCTAGCGGATGAGCATAAGTGAGTGGGTAGCGCGGGGCTAATTTGGCACGCGCTAGGTCGAGGGCTCTGAGATCGCGGCGATCAAAAGCTTTTTTTGCCGCCAGCACTTCGAAATCAAGGGCCGCAACGCCGGGGGAGGGGGATACTGATGATGATTTTAATCCAATTTGTGCCGCCGCCGCCGTCGGCAGGATCGACTCAATACGTTGCGCAAAGCTGCTGCTGCACCACCATAAAAAAATGAGTGCTATAGATTGCATCAAGAGTTGGTACGAAACTGGAGTGTGCATGTTGGTCTGATCATTCAATATGCAAGAGGTATGCAATGTGTATAACGTATGAAGTTCAAAACGGACTGGTTTGATATCAAGATATTATTTTATAGTCAATGGCATGGTTATGTTTGTTTCATTGCTAGGCGCTCTGTATCCTGCAACTTATCGTTCACTGCACGACCCAGGGCGTTGCTCGTTATATTTTAGCTGAATGATGTTTTGACCTTCAGCTTCACCCGTTAATTCATCAATAAATAAAAATTATGGACTTATTTGCCACTGCCTTCACCACCGCCTTCTGGTCGGCCCTGCTTAAAATTATCGGCATTAACATCGTCTTGTCAGGTGACAACGCCGTGGTGATTGCATTGGCCGCGCGCAGTTTGCCTGCCGATCAGCAGAAAAAAGCCATTTTTTGGGGCAGCGGTGCTGCCATTATCATGCGTATTATTTTGACTATTTTTGCGGTCAAGCTGCTGGCCTTGCCGTGGCTAAAAATTATCGGCGCGTTATTGTTGATATGGATCGGCATCAAGCTGCTGGTGCCGGAGGATGAAGACGACGACAGCGTGCAAAGCCATGCCCACCTGGGCGCGGCGATTAAAACGATTTTGATCGCCGATTTGGTGATGAGCCTGGACAATGTGATCGGGGTTGCCGCCGCCGCGAAGGACGATATTTTGCTGCTGACGCTGGGTTTGGCTATTAGTATTCCGCTGATTATTTTTGCCAGCACGGTGCTGTTAAAAGTGATGGAGCGTTTCCCGCTCATCATCATGGTGGGCGCGGCCCTGCTGGGATTTGTGGCCGGCGAAATGGCCATAACGGATCCGATTGATAAACACTGGATCGAACAAAATGCCGCGTGGATGGAATATGCCATGCCGACTTTTTGCGCATTGTTGGTGGTGGGCGTTGGCACGATGCTGGCTAGACGGCATCGGCAATTGCGGTTGCCGTAACCTGGTTGTTTTATCAACACCTCAGGCTATTTATGCCGCGTTAGAAGCGGTCAGCGCCATGATGATATTAATCAAGATAAAAAAATATCGATGCGAGCAAAATTGATTTGCTGATAAAAGATATTTTTAAAATAGGTATTCATTCTGAGGTGCAAATTTAAATGGATGCAGCCGTGAGTAGTGCCGGGAAGCCGTTGATTAACCGCTGGCTTCAGCTTTTTCTAGGCATTGTCTGCATGGCGATGATTGCCAATCTGCAATACGGTTGGACGTTGTTTGTAAATCCGCTTGACGCTAAATACGGTTGGGGCAAGGCGGCTATTCAAGTGGCTTTTTTCATTTTTGTCCTAACTGAAACTTGGCTAGTGCCGGTCGAGGGTTACTTGGTTGATAAATTTGGCCCTCGCCCTGTAGTGATGTGGGGAGGTATTTTGGTCGGTATCGCGTGGGTAATGAATGCGTACGCTAATTCGCTAGCGATGCTTTACATCGCCGCCGCCATTGGTGGCGTGGGTGCTGGCGCAGTCTATGGTACCTGCGTAGGCAACGCGCTGAAATGGTTTCCTGATCGCCGCGGTCTGGCAGCAGGCTTGACTGCAGCTGGGTTTGGGATGGGCTCTGCGCTGACCATTATTCCGATTCAGGCGATTATCAAAACCAGCGGTTATGAAGCCGCATTTTTATACTTCGGAATTGGTCAAGGCGTGATCGTTTTTTTGCTTTCGTTTGGTTTGTTGGCTCCCCATAAATCGGATGTTCCGGAGGCGGTTGTTTTAATCCAGACCAAGCGCGATTTTAAATGGCAGGAAATGATCAAGACGCCGGTGTTCTGGATAATGTATGCCATGTTTGTGATGATGGCTGCAGGCGGTTTGATGGCCACCGCGCAGTTGGGCCCGATTGCGAAAGATTTACACATTGCTGATGTGCCGGTATCCATCCTCGGCCTGACTTTACCGGCGTTGACTTTTGCCTTGACGATTGACCGGGTATTGAATGGGGTTACACGCCCCTTCTTTGGCTGGGTGTCAGATCATATTGGGCGTGAAAACACCATGTTCATCGCCTTTGGGATTGAGGCCATTGGCATTGTCATGCTGGCGCAATTTGGCGCAGACCCGCTTCTATTTGTGCTGCTGACGGGTTTGGTGTTTTTTGCGTGGGGTGAAATCTATAGCCTGTTCCCGGCAACTTGTGCCGATACTTATGGCTCCAAATTCGCGACGACGAACGCGGGATTGCTGTATACGGCAAAGGGCACAGCGGCGATAATAGTGCCGTTCACCAGCATGATTACGGCGTCAACAGGTAGTTGGCATGCGGTGTTTTATATGGCGGCTGGATTAAATGCCTTGGCTGCTGCGCTCGCACTGTTTGTGCTAAAACCATTGCGCACCAAAATGACTTTGAAAACCTCAACATCACGCCCAAGTGGGTAATCTTTGCGCGAATAAAAAAATAGCGCGCATTCAAGATATCTAAAACTGTGTGGACGATATTCTTTAATCGCAGCAGCAAAAAATATTCAGGTAATGGTCAAATTGTGTTCGGATCATGCGGCCGCGGGGCTTATTTTTACCGTGCCAAAATGGCTTGTATTTTTCCTCGTTGCTTGAGGCGGGACATCGTCTCTGCAGACAAATTCAAGTGCGACGCCAATTCTTTCATCGGTACTCGTTCGTATAAATCAGGGTGTTTACGCAAAAAGCGCTGGAGCCGTCCAGCCGCATCTAGCAGGTGCAGCGTGATGGTGTGTGACATGACTTCCGACATCAGGTGCATCACCTCATATTCAAAGTCGCCTTTGATTGCGGGATGGCGTTCGAGAAACTCTCCCCACGCTTCCATCGACAGTTTTGCCACCCGCGCTTTGGTCACTGATCGTATCGAGTAAGGTGCAGGAGTGCGCAGTTTCCAAGCTGCGTAGCTGGTATCCATATCGTCTTCTTTCGAAAAGCGCAAGATCATCTCTTTGCCTTCCTGATTCGCAACAACACGTTTCAAGATACCGTCCAGTACAAAATATTGCTCCATATCGTGATCGCCCTGGCCCAGCAGTAAATCGCCCTTCTTGCATTCAATGATTTCCAGCAGTTTTTCGAGTTCGGCGAAAATGCGTGGCTTCAGGGTGCGTAGTACGATATTGCGGGAAAGCTGAAGACGAATAAGGTCACGTTGTGGGTGGTTGCTGAGCAAAGTCATGACAAAGAGCAATCTAGAGAGGGTGGATTGACAGGAATCAAGGCGTGCGCGGAGTAGCGTTTTTATGATGTTACTGGTTATTCAAAGTAACGTATTTTGCCGAGCAATTTACATCGGCTGCGCAGATTTTCATAACAGATATATGCAATGCAATATTGTGCCAATCTTTACTGACCAAATTCATCACTCAATGTATCAGGCATTGAGCTAATAATAAGCGCATGACTTCGCGGTGCGCACTATCAGGAAAAAGGAGTGAGAAAATGGCAGTCAGTGAACCGAGCGCCGCAAGCGGCACTAATATGGCTGGTGCTAAGTTAACCGATAAGTCGGCCGATACGCCGGCCGAAACCATTACCGGCGGTCAAATTATAGCGAAGATGCTGAAGCAGGAAGGCATCAAGCATGTCTTTACGATATCCGGCGGCCATATCATCGACACTTACAACGGCTGCTTGGATGAGGGCATCGAAATTATTGATGTGCGCCATGAACAAGTGGCTGCACACGCAGCAGATGCTTATGCGCGTATCACGGGTTTGGGTTGCGCTATTGTGACGGCGGGTCCGGGCACAACGGATGCGGTAACCGGTGTGGCCAATGCGTTTCGTGCTGAGTCGCCGATGCTGCTGATTGGCGGCAATGGTGGTCTAAAGCAATACAAAATGGGCGCTTTGCAGGAGCTACGCCATGTTGACATGATGGCGCCCATTTCAAAATTTGCTTCTACCATCATGACCACCGAACGTGCGGCCGAGATGATGGGCATGGCGTTTCGCGAGATGTACAACGGTGCACCCGGGCCTGGTTTTCTCGAAGTGCCGCACGACATCATGGATGGCAGAGTTGATGCATCCAAAGTTCGCTACCCGAAAAATTTTCGCGTCAAAGGTCGTGATGGTGGCGCACCGGAATTTATTGGCGATCCGAATACGGTGGCCGCCGTGGCAGAGTTAATTGCGAAGGCGGAACGTCCTGTCGCATTGTTTGGCACACAAGCCCGCACCTGCCGGGCGCATGACGCGATCGATAAATTTTCGCGGCAGTTCAACATCCCGATTTATGTAAATGGCGCCGCGCGCGGCACGCTGCCGCGTGATCATCCCTATGGTTTTATGCCAAGCCGCAAGGCTGCGTTTGATCATGCTGATCTAATTTTACTGGCCGGTACTCCGCTGGATTTTCGTATGGGTTACGGTCGTCGTTTGAATCCGAACGCGAAGATCGTGATCATGGATATGGACTATCGCAATGTGGGCGTGAATCGCGATTTTGATTATGGCCTGGTCGGCAACATCAAATCAATCGTGGAGGCCATGTGTCAAGCTTCGAAAGGCGACTCCACCGGCAAGCATGATGCGTTCATCAACATGCTGCGTGAAGATGAAGCACGCTCACAGGGCAAGAATGACAAAATTATCACCGCCAATGAAACCCCGATTCACCCCATCCGGCTGGTGCATGAGGTCAATGAATTCCTGCTTGAAGATACGGTGTTCATCGGCGATGGTGGCGATATTGTGACTTTCTCAGGCTCGGTGGTTCGTCCGCATAAGCCGGGCGGCTGGATGGATCCGGGCCCATTGGGAACATTGGGTGTGGGTACCGGTTTTGCGCTGGCTTCGAAGCTCACGCAGCCTGAGCGCGATGTCGTCGTGCTGTTTGGCGATTGCTCATTCACCTTGACAGGTTTTGATTTTATTACGGCGGTAGAACGTAAATTACCGTTTGTGGGGGTGATCGGCAACAATCGTTCCTGGAACCAGATTCGTTACGGTCAGGAACGCAAATATCCGGGGCGCGGTGATGTCGGCAATGTGGTCGGCGATGTGCGCTTCGATAAACTCGCAGAAGCGATGGGCGGGTTCGGCATCCGCGTCACCAAGCCGGAAGATATTCGCGGTGCGCTCGAAAAAGCCCGCGATTCCGGCAAGCCGGCGTTAGTGGATGTGGCGATCAATCGCGAGGTTTATTCTTCGGGCACAATGAACCAGACGATGTACAAATAATATTTGCTGAAGCAAGACGCCCGGATTTATGCGACATATCAAGGCGCTCACTTCTCCATTTTTAGCGCATTAATAAAGAAAATTATGGAAGCACTAAAAGGCGTTCGCATTCTCGATATGACTCATGTACAAGCGGGCCCTACCTGCTCGCAACTGCTGGCCTGGATGGGGGCTGATGTGATCAAATTTGAGCCACCACAAGGCGACGCTACACGCGGCCAGTTGAGGGATATTCCTGGTGCTGATTCGCTGTATTTCACGATGCTAAATTGTAACAAGCGCTCAATCACGGTCAATATGAAATCGCCGCAGGGCAAGGAAGTGTTTGTTGATTTATTGAAAGAATGCGACATCGTGATGGAGAATTTTGGCCCTGGTGTACTTGATCGGTTGGGCTTTACCTGGGAAAAAATTCACGCGATCAATCCGCGCGTGGTAATGGGCTCAATCAAGGGCTTTGGTTCGACTGGGCCGTACGCCGAATTCAAGGCATATGAAAACGTGGCGCAGGCCATGGGTGGTGCGATGAGCACAACGGGCACGCTTGATGGGACGCCGTTTGTGACAGGCGCGCAGATTGGCGATTCCGGTACCGGTTTGCATTTGGCGATTGGCTTACTGGCCGCTTTGCATCAGCGCGACCGTACCGGTAAGGGACAATATGTGGAAGTGGCGATGATGGACGGGGTGATGAATCTGTGTCGTGTCAAGTGGCGCGATCATCAGCGATTAACCCGTCAGTCGCTAGCGGAATATTCGGTGCCTACTAAAGTCGGCATGGGTGACGTGCCACGCGCCGGCAATGATTCCGGCGGCGGCCAGCTCGGCAACGCAATTCATTGCAAGCCGCATGGGCCGAATGATTACATCTATGTCGTGGTGCAGGAAGCGGTTTGGGCAAATCTGGCCAATCTGATCGGCCCCGCGTTGGGGCTGCCTGAGCTGGCAGGCGATCCCAAATTCGCCAACATTGGCGAGCGTCGCAACAACCAACAGGAAATGTGGGCATTGATTACCAAGTTCGCAGCCAACCATACCAAACGCGAATTCATGGCCATCCTAAATCCGCTGGATGTGCCTTGCGGCCCGATCATGTCCACCTCTGATTTAGCCAACGATGAACATATTCGCGGTCGCGAAATGTATGTCGAACTGGAGGATGAAAAGCGCGGCAAATGGTGGAACGTCGGTATGCCGATCAAACTTTCTGCCTCGCCAGCAAAGATAAAGCGGGCGCCGTTTCTGGGGGAGCACAATGATGATGTTTTGAAGAACGTGTTGGGTTATAACGAGAGCAAAGTGAGCGCAATGCGGGAAGCGGGCGCTTTCGAAGTCTCCAGAAAAACATAGCAAACACGCCGTCAGACGGGCGTTTCCAGACATAAATGCTTCAAACGGCAAGCCCAGAGCCGAGTTTTAATATTTTAGATATTGCAACCTCGAACGAGAAAGCAGACCCATGAAAATCGCCATCATCGGCCAACAGGACTTTGGTCGTGCCGTACTCGATGCATTTCTGGCGCGCGGTGATGAAGTCGCCGGGGTTTTTTGTGCGCCGGAAAAAGAAGGCGCGCGCCCTGATGTGTTGCGGGTCGCCGCGCAGGCGGCAGGCTTGCGGGTTTTTCAATTCCCCAACTTGAAAGCGGTGCAGGCGCATGAAACCCTGAAAGCACTCAGTGTTGATATCGGCATCATGGCCTACGTGCTGCAATTCGCACCGCAGGAATTTGTGAATATTCCACGGCACGGCACTATTCAATATCACCCGTCGCTGCTGCCCAAATATCGTGGCCCCTCGTCCATCAACTGGCCACTTATTTGTAGTGAAACAGAAACCGGGCTGACGATTTTTCGCCCAACTGATGGCCTGGATGAAGGGCCGATTCTGTTGCAAAAATCCACACTCGTCACAGATAACGATACGCTGGGCACCGTTTATTTTGATCGCCTGTTTCCCATGGGTGTGGCGGCGATGCTGGAAGCGGCGGATTTAGTGGTGGCGGGTAAACATCAGGAGGTGGCGCAGGATGAATCAAAAGCCAGCTACGAAGGTTGGTGTCGCACGGCTGAATCAAAAATCAACTTTAATCATAACGTGCGCCTTATCCACGATCTGATTCGGGGCTGCGATCCGGCACCTGGCGCATGGACAACCCTTGCCGGTAAAAAGGTGCAGCTTTTTGGAAGCAAAAAACACCGGGTGAGAACCTTTGGTGCAGTCAAAGGTAAGCCGGGCGAAATCACCGCGATAACGGATGCGGCTCTGTTTATCACCGCGCATGGCGGGCAGATCGAAGTGGCTATGCTAAAACATGAAGATGGCAAGAAACTATCGCCGGCTGAATTTGCGGCATTCTATAACATTGCGCCGGGCACAGTACTAGGTAGTTGAAGCCAGCAATCCACACCCGTCGCCAATTGGCAACAGTAAAACCTCTGTCGCAATCTCTCGTTACAATTGCCCGTGAGCGTAAACATTGCCGCGCACGTTGATTGGCGATAAGATTCATTTAGAACGTAAAAGTTGGGTAAAAGATAGTTGAATAGCTTTCACTATTTCGCATCATTTTTTAACCATTTCCAGCCACGCAGGCTAGCCAATAAACCCGGGGGAAGCATGATGTCACGCTCTCTAGCAAGCGCCAGTTTGCAAAACGCCAAATTTGTCACTCGCGCTATCACCAAGGCCATGTTTACGACAATCAGTATGTCGTTGCTATTGGGTGCGTCGGCTCTGTTTTCACTATCGGCGAATGCGGCCATTGTTGATTCCATCGAGTTCTACAACACCGCGCTTAATCATTATTTCCGCACAGAATCTGCGTCAGAGGCTGATGGTATTGATAAAGGCAGTGCCGGACCAAACTGGGTCCGCACCGGTCAAAACTATAAGGTCTGGCGCACCGCGGCGGATGCGCCCGTTGGTGCACTGCCTGTTTGCCGATTTTATTCCCAAGGATTTAATTCGCACTTTTTTACCGCTTCGGCAGGAGAATGCAATCTACTTAAAAACAACGAAATTCGCGACCGTGCGATAGCGCTGGCGGCAGGGCAACCATACACCAGCTGGCAGTTCGAGGCGATTGTTTCTTACGCGCTATTTCCCGTTAACGGCAAGTGCGCAGCCGGTACTCAGCCGGTCTATCGCAACTATGCCGGATTCACCGTCAATCACCGGTTCTCGACCACGCTACCGATTTATCAGGACATGAATGATCAATCATGGATTCCTGAAGGCGCTAATCTTTGTGAGCCCGGCACCTCCATGGTGGATGCGTCAGATGCCTATCGGTTACTGCAGCAAGCAACTTTTGGTGCCACCGAAGCGTTGGCAAACCGTATCCAGTCGATTGGTGTGACCGCATGGGTAGATGAACAATTGGCCGCGCCCAAGTCTAGCTATCCGCAATTGCCTTATGTGATTTATAACGCGCCCATTAATTGTGTTTCCGACGGCAGCAAACCGGCGACTGATCCGCAAAACATTTGTGCCCGCGATAACTACACCTTGTTCCCAATCCAAATGGCTTTCCTGCAGAATGCGCTCAACAACGATGATCAGCTCAGACAGCGGGTTGCGTTTGCACTCTCGCAAATTTTTGTTACCTCGGGCGCAGAAATTTATCACCCTTACGGTATGGGACGCTATCAACAGTTGGTGCTGGATAACGCATTGGGCAATTACGCAGATTTGCTCGCTGCGGTAACTTTATCGCCTGCCATGGGACGCTACCTTGATATGGCCAATTCCAAAAAACCAGATGTGGTGAGAGGGATTTCGGCGAATGAAAATTATGGCCGCGAAATCATGCAACTATTTTCGGTGGGCTTGTATGAGCTCAATCTCGATGGCAGTATTAAACGCGATTCCAGCAATGCCCCGATTGCCACTTATTCACAGACCACCGTTGAAAATTTTGCACGGGTTTTCACGGGGTGGACTTATCAGCCTGTAGGTGGCGGGGTGCCCACCACGACCAACGGCGTGAATTATGAATTTCCAATGGCGGTAGTGGCGTCTAACCACGATACCGGCTCCAAAACCCTGCTGAATGGTTTTGTAATTCCGGCGGGACAAACCCCGGACAAAGACTTGAGTGATGCTCTCGGCAACCTGTTCAACCATGCCAACACAGCGCCGTTCATCAGCAAACAACTAATCCAAAAATTGATTGGTGGCGATCCTGCACCGGCTTATGTCGCGCGCATTTCGGCTGTTTTCAGTGACAATGGTCAAGGTGTACGTGGTGATCTTAAAGCCGTGGTACGTGCGATCCTGCTGGATCCTGAAGCACGCGGTGAAATAAAAACTGCGGCAGGTTACGGCCGCTTAAAAGACCCAGTATTGGTCGCGACATCATTGATACGTGGTTTGGGCGGCACCGCCGATGGTTACGCTTTCCTGCGTGGTGGCAGCACTTTAAGTGGGCTTGGTCTTAACCTGTTTAATTCGCCCACTGTGTTTAATTATTATTCGCCGGATTATCAGATTTCAAATGGCAAGGTGGGCCCCGAGTTCGGCATTCTCACCTCAACGACCTCATTTGCGCGCGCTAATTTTTTCAATACCTATCTGATGGGTAATGCGATCGCTGCAGATGCCTCGGTGCCGGGCGCTGTGGGTACCAGCATTAATTGGACGCCATGGCAGGCGTTGGCGGCAACGCCAGTGGCACTGGTGGATAAACTCTCGTGGGTTTTCACCAACGGCGCATTATCAGCCTCGGCGCAAAAGAAAATTGTGGACGCCGTAAATATGGTCGCATCGACCGACACATTGACCCGCGCAAAAACCGCGGCCTATCTGGTGCTCAGCGCCAGCCAAGTACAAGTCGGGCGCTAAGGAGAACACCATGGCACACATCATCACTCGTCGTCGCATGTTGAAGGGTATCTCAGGGGCAGGTGCCTTGACAGCGGTTAACGCGCTGCAGATTTTGGGGTTATCAAACGCCTTGGCACAAACCGCGCCAGCCTCCGATTACAAAGCTCTGGTATGCGTATTTTTGTTCGGCGGTAATGATGCCAACAATCTAATCGTTCCCAACGATACCGCAACCTATGGTCTCTACTCGACAGCGCGCGGCGGCGCAACCGGAATCGCTATTCCACAAACCGAGTTGATTTCGATTACGCCAAAAAGCGGAGCAGCTGTTTACGGTTTTCATCCTCAGCTCGCCCCTCTAAAATCGGTTTGGGATGTCGGCAAATTAGCGGTGATGTGCAATATTGGTACATTGGTTGAGCCACTCAGTAAAGCCGACTACAGCAATGTCAAGAAAGCAAAGCCGGAACAGTTGTTCTCACATGCCGACCAGCAGAACCAATGGCAAGCTTCCATTTCGGCTGATTTTTCGCGTACCGGCTGGGGTGGACGGATGGCAGATGTCACCGGTAAGCTAAACGGCGCGGCGGTTTTCCCAATGGTGACTAGCATTGCCGGCTCATCACTGTTTACGGCGGGCGTCACGCCGCGCGTGGTGGCCATTCCGTCGACAGGCTCGTTTGGTTTAAATGGTTTTAATAATGCCGCCCCCTCACAGGCTCGATTGAATGCGCTCAAGGCATTATCGAACCTGGACAGCTCGAATGATTTTGTGCGCGAGGCCGATGATGTATTGGCGCAGGGCCTCGGCGCATCTGATTTATTGAATCCTATTATTACCTCAACCAACACCACCATCACACCACTGTTTATTAATGCAAAAACAAGCATCGGCAATCAACTGCAGCAAGTCGCCAAACTCATTGAAGCGCGCGCCACGATTGGTCTCAAGCGGCAGATTTTTTTCGTCTCGATTGGTGGTTTCGATACCCATACCAACGAACTCAATACTCACAATAATCTGTATGGCCAGGTAGCACCAGCCTTGAAAGCGTTTTATGACGCCACGGTGCAAATGGGTGTTGCCAATCAAGTGACAACCTTCACCATGACAGATTTTGGCCGCACCTTAAAACAGGCTTCCGGCGGCGGTTCAGATCATGGTTGGGGCAATCATCAATTGATGATGGGCGGCGCAGTAAAAGGCGGTGATTTCTACGGCAAGTTCCCCAATCAGACCTTGGGCGGGCCGGACGATTTATCAACCAATGGCCGGTTTATTCCCACCACCTCGGTTGATCAATATGGTGCCACGCTGGCTAAATGGTTTGGGGTCGCCGCCAGTGATCTCGCGACCGTGTTTCCCAATATTGGCCGCTTTAGCAATGCGGATTTGGGGTTCCTCGCCTGACCTATCTTCATATTCTCAATGTCCGTATTGGTATTTAATTTATACTCGCCGCACCGACCATCACTCATTTGCGGTACGGGCTAAATGATTGCCGCGAACCCTTTCCCTTTCTTGCTACAATCCAATTGTTGCCTCGCAGCAGCTTCGTTTGATAGCCGCTATGGCTATCCATAGACGTCGGTAAAAGACTGAGTATTGTGCTTTGGGTATTTGGCACACGTCATTCGGCAGTTGGAAGTTGGTCGCAAAGGGAGAATATGAAAAAGACGGGATTTTGGTCGAAAGACTGGTTTTTTGCGTTAGTGATTGTATTGGTGATCTTTGGTTTCAGCAGAGCCACCTATTTTTTTGAGGCACTCGAAACCAAAGCCTACGATTGGGGCGTTAATTTAACCTCCAAACAGCCTTCAGACCGAATCGCCATCATTGCCATTGATGATCAGTCGATTGCCAATATCGGTCGCTGGCCCTGGTCGCGTGAAGTCCACGCCAATATGATCGACAAATTGGCCGATGCCAAAGCTAAAGTGATCGCCAATACGGTTTTTTTCTTTGAGCCGCAGAAGGATCCAGGACTGCTATACGTTAACAAACTGCTGGAGATCTATAACAAGTCGGCTGGTATCACGCCCGCCGCAGAAGGCGCATCCGCTGCACCAGCGACGGCAACCCCTCCTGCCAATCCGGATATGGCGCAAATAGGCGTCATTTTGACCGAGGCTGAGCAGGCGCTTAATACCGATCGGCGCCTTGCTAATAGCATTAAAAAGGCGGGCAATGTTTTACTGCCGTTTTATGTTGATACCCGCTTTGTTCCGCCCGTTGGTCAACCTGACCAGCCGCCGCCGGACTACATGGGCAAAGATATTCTGGCTGCCAGCAGTTCTGGTGGTGCGGCAAGCGGCGTGTTGTATGGCATGCCCGGTGCGCAATTTCCGATTGATTCAATCGGCTCCGTAGCGGCTGGTATCGGCCACTTGTCTGAAGCACCTGATACCGATGGTGGTGTCCGTCGCGATGATGTCACCGTGGTTGATTATTTTGGGCTGCAGTATCCATCATTCGCGATGCTGGCGGCGGCAAAAAGTTTGAATCTCGGCTCGAAGGACATCAAGGTCACACCCGGTGAAGCGGTGTCGATTGGGACACTCAGAATCGTGACTGACCATGATGGTTTGATGCTGCCGTATTTTTATAAAAATGTGGGTGATCGCCAGGCGATTCCGGTGGATTCATTTTTTGATGTGTATTCCGGCAAGATCCCCATCGCGAAATATAAGGACAAAATTGTCCTGATTGGCGCTACTGCGGCCGGGGTCAGCAATCCTTTGTCGACTCCGATTGGCGCACTACCACCGGTGGTGAAACTGGCGCACGCCGTGTCATCGATTTTGCAGCAGCAATTTTTCCGTGCACCGGCGTGGGCCAACTGGGTATCACTTCTCGCTTTTGTGCTGGTAGCGGCGTATTTGATTGCCATCCTGCCTAAACTTCGGGCTGGGCCGGCCGCGATGATTACCCTGGCTATTTTTGCCACGCTGCTGATCGCGCACTTTGCGTTGATGATGGGGCCTGGTCTGTGGATCCGGCTGATGCTGCCTGCGGCGCTATTGTTGATCGGCCACCTGTTGCTCACCACCAAGCGCTTCCTGATGACTGAGCGCGGTAAGGAACAATCCGACGCCGCTGGCGCAGAATCCAATCGCATGCTGGGTCTTGCGTTTCAGCAGCAGGGCCAGCTCGATATGGCATTTGATAAATTTCGTAAATGTCCGGTGGACGAGCCGCTGCTGGAAAATATTTATTCACTCGCGCTGGATTTTGAGCGTCGTCGGCAATTTAATAAAGCCGAATCTGCTTTCATGTATATCAACCAGCACGATCCCAAATTCCGCGATGTTGCCGAACGCATGAATCGTGCAAAGGCGATGTCCGAGACCATCATTCTCGGCGGGTCATCGGCGGCACGTACCAATGCGGCCACCATGGTGCTCTCCGGCAGTGGTGAAAAACCAATGTTGGGCCGCTACCAGATCGACAAGGAATTAGGCAAAGGCGCGATGGGTGTTGTGTACCTCGGTAAAGACCCGAAAATTGGCCGTGAAGTCGCGATTAAAACCATGGCTTTATCGGCTGAATTTGAAGGCGATGAGTTACAGGAAGCCAAGGATCGGTTCTTTCGTGAAGCGGAATCAGCAGGCAAGCTGGATCACCCGAACATCGTGCGGATTTTTGATGCGGGCGAAGAGCATGATCTGGCCTTTATCGCGATGGAATTTTTGAAAGGCAAAGATTTGGTGCCGTTCACCAAAAATCCGAATTTGCTACCGTTGGCGACGGTGTTGTCCATTGTTGAGCGCGTGGCCGAAGGCTTGGGACACGCACACGGCATGAATATCGTGCATCGCGATATCAAGCCAGCCAACATCATGTATGACCCTGATGCGGACATGCCCAAAATTACCGATTTCGGGATTGCCCGTGTGACCGACTCGTCGCGCACCAAAACCGGTATGGTGCTGGGCACGCCGTCGTATATGTCGCCGGAACAATTGGCAGGCAAGAAAATTGATGGCCGTTCAGATTTATTTTCTCTTGGTGTGACTTTGTATCAGCTTACCTGTGGACGCCTGCCGTTTGAAGGTGAATCGATGACGCAATTGATGTTTGCGATTGCCAATCAGGCTCATCCCAATATTCGCGAATACAATCCTGCCTTGCCGGATTGGATGCCGGATTTAATCGATATGGCATTGGCCAAGAATTTTGACGAACGGTTCCAGACGGGCGCTGAATTTGCAGCGGCCATTCGGACTTATCGCCAGGTTGGCTAAATAGTGAGGGATGTTCAACGGCGACCGCCGTATTGACTAAATATCGCCTGCTCGAAAAACCATCAAAAGCGCGCCGCACGGCGCGCTTTTTGTTTCTATAATCAACGTTCACTGTTTACTTACTACTTCCTCACTGTTTTTACCATTTTGCTTACCGCCATGCCGCTTACGAATCCCGCCGCCCGCCAGTCATTGCATCATCGCAGTATCCATGTCCAAGGGTACAAACGCGACGATGGATTGTTTGATATTGAAGGTCACCTTAACGACAGCAAAGATTTTGATTTCAAGTTGCAGAGTGGGGTCAGACCTGCCGGTGAATCCGTTCATTCAATGTGGCTGCGCATTACGATTGACCGCACGCTGACCATTGTGGATGCCGAGGCGGTTGCGGAGGCAATGCCCTATCCGAGCTATTGCGATCAGATCGTGCCGGATTATAAAAAGCTGATTGGCTTGGCGATTCGTCCGGGTTTTTCTGCGCAGGTAAAAAGATTATTCAGTGGCACCCGTGGCTGTACCCACATCACTGATTTGATCGGCATGGTAGCGACTACGGCGTTCCAGACCATCGCAGGCCAGATTCAGCAGCCTCCTGAAATCATCCCCTTCCAGCTCGATAAGTGCCATGCTTTGGCGCTGGATGCGCCTGCGGTAGCGCGTTTTTATCCTCAGTGGCATAAGGCTTAGCAATTGACGCAAACATGCAGAATCGTTTGCAAAGCGCTCCTGGCTGGTAAAATGCTCAAAATCAAAAAATCATTTAAAAACGCCCCAATCTTCAACACTCCCTCCGCTAGACCAACCAGAAAGTTTTCCTCATGAACGTCCATGAATATCAAGGCAAAGAAATTTTGCGCAAATACGGTGTTGCCACACCACGCGGTATCCCGTGTTTTTCGGTCGATGAAGCCGTCAAAGCAGCCGAAACTTTAGGTGGTAAGGTATGGGTAGTTAAAGCCCAGATCCATGCGGGTGGTCGTGGCAAAGGTGGCGGGGTGAAAGTCGCCAAGTCGATTGATGAAGTACGTGACTACGCCAGCAAAATTCTCGGCATGACCCTTGTGACCCACCAAACCGGCCCGGAAGGCCGCTTGGTCAAGCGCTTGCTGGTTGAAGAGGGGGCCGATATTAAAAAAGAACTTTACGTCGGCATGGTGGTGGATCGTGCCACTCAACGCGTGACCTTGATGGCCTCTTCCGAAGGCGGCATGGACATTGAGCATGTGGCCGAGCACACCCCGGAGAAAATTTTCAAGGTGTCGATTGATCCGGTTAAAGGGCTGTCGGATGCTGAAGGTGACGAGATGGCGCGCAAAATTGGGGTGCCGGATATTGCCGTGCCACAGGCGCGTGCTTTTATGCAATCGCTCTATAAAGCGTTTGATGAAATTGATTGCTCGCTCGCTGAAATTAATCCGCTGATTTACACCAGCGACAATAAAGTGCTGGCGCTTGATGCCAAACTGAATTTTGATTCCAACGCGCTCTATCGTCATCCCGAAATCGTCGCTATGCGCGATCTGGATGAGGAAGACCCGGCCGAAGTGGAAGCCAGCAAGTTTGATCTCGCTTATATCTCGCTTGATGGTGATATTGGTTGTTTAGTTAATGGTGCAGGCTTGGCCATGGCGACTATGGACGTGATCAAACTTTACGGTGGCTCACCGGCCAACTTCCTTGACGTGGGCGGTGGTGCGACGACCGAGAAGGTAACCGAAGCCTTCAAAATCATGCTGAAAAATCCGCACCTCAAGGCGATTCTGGTGAATATTTTTGGCGGCATCATGAAGTGCGACGTGATTGCTAACGGTGTCATCACTGCGGCTCGCGAAGTGCAGTTGAAAGTGCCGCTGGTGGTACGCATGAAAGGCACCAACGAAGAGCTCGGCCGCCAGATTTTAAAAGACTCAGGCTTGCCAATTATCTCGGCAAACAATATGGCCGAAGCTGCTGAACGTGTTGTCGCTGCTGCCAAAGGTATTAAAGCAACAGAAGAAACAGAGGGAACAAAATAATGAGCATCTTGATCGATAAAAATACCCGCGTTATTACCCAGGGCATCACGGGGAAAACCGGAATGTTCCACACCAAAATGTGCATGGAATATGCGAATGGCGAAAATTGTTTTGTAGCGGGCGTTACGCCTAAAAAAGGCGGCCAATCCTACGAAGGTATCCCCATTTTTGAAACGGTAGCCGAAGCCAAAAAGCAAACCGGTGCGACCGCATCGGTCATCTATGTACCACCGCCTTTTGCCGCCGCCGCCATTGATGAAGCTGTTGATGCGGGCTTGGAATTAGTCATCTGCATTACCGAAGGTATTCCGGTTCGCGACATGATCAAGACCCGCTACAGAATGCAGGGCAAGAGCACTATTTTGATCGGGCCAAACTGCCCCGGTGTGATTACGCCCGAAGAAATCAAGATCGGTATCATGCCGGGTCATATTCATAAAAAAGGCCGCATCGGCGTGGTCTCGCGCTCCGGCACGCTGACCTATGAAGCAGTGGGTCAGTTGATGGACTTGGGGTTGGGCCAATCGACTTGCGTGGGCATTGGTGGCGATCCGGTGAATGGTTTAAAGCACCTGGATGTTATGAGAATGTTCAACGACGATCCAGAAACCGATGCCGTGATTATGGTCGGCGAAATCGGCGGCGATGATGAAGAAACTTGCGCACGTTGGATGAAAACCCATATGAGGAAACCGGTTATCGGCTTTATTGCCGGTGTGACCGCGCCTCCCGGTAAACGTATGGGCCATGCCGGCGCGATTATTTCCGGTGGCAAAGGTACCGCGCAGGAAAAACTGGCGGTCATGGAAGAGTGCGGTATCAAAGTTACCAAGAACCCGGCGGATATGGGCCGACTGCTGAAGTCGGTTTTATAAATTTCCAAAATGTCATGAGTCATCCACACACGGCTGCCCCTTTATTGGGCAGCCGTTTTGTTTTATAAAAATGCTGGCCGCAACGACCCGGAGCAAAACATGTCTTCAACCCTTCCGTTCCCGCAGCTTTCTTATCCTAACCTGCTGGCCCCGCTTGATCTTGGTTTCACTACTCTGAAAAATCGTGTGCTCATGGGCTCCATGCACACCGGGCTTGAAGATAAGTCCCGCGACTTTCTAAAGTTGGCGACGTACTTTGCCGAGCGTGCGCGGGGTGGCGTGGGCTTGATTGTCACCGGTGGATTTGCACCGAATATTGTCGGATGGCTTTCGCCATTTGGTTCGCGTTTATCGTCATCGAGTGCGGCCAAAAAACACCGCGTGATTACCGATGCAGTACACGAAGCGGGCGGTAAAATCGCGCTGCAGATTTTGCACGCGGGGCGCTATGGTTACACCCCATTATCGGTTGCGCCCTCGGCCATCAAATCACCTATCTCGCCATTCAAGCCGCGCGCGCTGTCCAGCGCCGGGATTGAGCGGCAGATTAAAGCCTTCGTGCGTGCGGGCGTGCTGGCGCGTGAGGCCGGGTACGACGGTGTGGAAGTGATGGGCTCGGAAGGCTATTTCATCAATCAATTTTTAGTGGCCACCACCAATCAGCGTACCGATGAATGGGGCGGCAGCTATGCGAATCGTATGCGCTTTCCGGTTGAAGTGGTGCGGCGTATGCGCGAGGCCGTGGGCAAAGATTTCATTATCATCTATCGTCTGTCGATGCTTGATTTGGTGCCTGACGGCCAAAGCTGGGAAGAAGTGGTGATGCTCGCCAAAGCGATTGAAGCCGCTGGGGCCACGCTGATTAACACCGGCATTGGCTGGCATGAAGCGCGGGTGCCAACCATCGCCACCTCGGTGCCACGCGCGGCATTTGCATGGGTGACAAAGAAGATGAAAGCGGAAGTAAATATCCCGCTCATCACCACTAATCGCATTAACACGCCTGAAGTGGGTGAAAAAATTATTGCCGATGGCTGTGCCGATATGGTTTCGATGGCGCGGCCGCTATTGGCCGATCCTGAGTTTGTCAACAAAGCGGCCGAGGGCCGCGCCAATGAAATCAACACCTGCATCGGCTGCAATCAGGCGTGTCTTGACCATGTGTTTCAACAAAAACTCGCATCGTGCCTGGTCAATCCGCGGGCGTGTCATGAAACAGAATTGGTGTTTACCAGAGCCATCCAGAAAAAGCGCATCGCCGTGATCGGTGCCGGGCCAGCCGGGCTCGCCTGCGCGACCGAGCTCGCCGCACGCGGGCATGAGGTTGATTTGTTTGATTCCGCGAGCGAAATCGGTGGCCAGTTCAACATGGCCAAACAGATTCCCGGCAAAGAAGAGTTTCATGAAACGCTGCGCTATTTTACAAAGCGTATCGAAGTCACCGGGGTGCGGCTGCATTTGAACAAACGAGTTGGCGCCGATGATCTCAAAGGCTTCGATGAAGTCGTGATCGCCACCGGTGTTTCACCTCGCAACCCAAAAATCATCGGGCAAGATGGCGCGAATGTACTGAGCTATATTGATGTGTTGCTGCATAAAAAACCGGTCGGTAAACGTGTCGCCGTACTGGGGGCGGGTGGCATTGGTTTTGATGTGTCAGAATTTTTGGTGGAAGATCATTCGCCGACCATGGATCTTGATGCTTGGAAACGTGAATGGGGTGTCGGCGACCCTGCGCAGACCCGTGGCGGCTTGATCAAACCGGAAGTGTCAGCACCTGCACGCCAAGTCACGCTGCTGCAACGCAAAGCCTCGCAGCCCGGCAAAGGCCTCGGTAAAACCACAGGCTGGATTCATCGCGCCGCATTGAAAAAGAAAAAAGTTGAAATGCTGGCGGGTGTGAATTACGAAGGCATCGACGCGAAAGGCCTCCACATTAGCTTCGGTGAAAAACACGAAAACGCGCAGCTAATCGAATGCGACACTATCGTGCTCTGCACCGGGCAGGAGCCGCTGCGCGAATTAGTCGCGCCGCTCGAAGCGGCAGGCGTGAAGACCCACCTGATAGGCGGCGCGTTCGAAGCCGGTGAACTCGATGCAAAACGCGCCATTGATCAAGCCGTACGATTGGCTTATACACTGTAGCAAAGTCTATTATTGGCGGGTTTTTTGAGGTAAAAAAGCTTGAAGATGTCCGCTAATGCTAGTGTTTTAAATTTTTTAGTCGGGTGTGGATTTGGCTGACAGCGCTGTATGACAATCGTTATCACTTATTCAAAACGGGACTTTCGTACCTCCGCGGCAATAGCGCGCAACGAGTGAGCTTGGGGCCAAGTTTGAGTTCCCAAACTTTCCGGCACGAGCCATCACTGAAAGCTATCGATGCCAATATGTTTCCGTTATCTAAATCTTGTTTCTGCGGCCATGATTTTCATGGTTGTGCTAGTCATCGGTTGCGCCAAGGCGCCGACACGGATCGAGCTTTCTTGCGCATTTCCGCTTGACCAGAAGATAGCAAACTCATGCATAGTGAGTGAACAAACATTGTGGCGTGGTGCACATCCTGGCCCGGCGGCAGCGGCCGCATTGGTCGACTTAGGGGTCAAGACGGTCGTCAGTCTGGAATTATTTCAAGATGACCGCACTGCGTTTGAGGCGGCCGTGATTAACAGCCGCGACGTTCGAGAGATTCAGTATTTTCAAATTCGCGATTGGGAACCGCTGGTCTTTCTGGCGCCCGCAAAAGTAGATGATCACATTGCCCGCTTTCTTGCGATTGCACGAACCCAACCTAAACCACTATTTGTCCATTGTCGATCCGGGCAAAATCGTACGGGCATCATGGTTGCCGCCTACAGAATTTTCGACGGCGCGGATATCGAAGCAACCATATTGGAAATGGAAAAATACAGTGGCTTCTGGTCAAAGCTTGATGCCGACTATATTCGTACACTCACCCCGCAGCGCCGAGCCGCTATCGAAATACGCGTCGGCAAATTGATGCCGAAAGTCAAGCGCAATGCCTTGATAGTGTGTTCCGGTGGCAAGTGTGTTTTCAATTCGGACACCGATTGATTGGTCGAAAGCGACATCTAATTTAAACCTCCGACGTGATTACAAAACATCTTTTGAAAAAAATGCATAACCTCAAGCCTGCGGTTCTGTATTTCATTCTCGTGATGGGTACGGGGTTTGTTTTTGGCATCGTTCGGGTACTATTTCTCGTCCCGCGAATGGGCGTTAGATATGCCGAGCTGCTGGAAATGCCGTTCATGTTCGTCGCCATTGTGCTGGCGGCTCGTTATGTGATTCTTCGGTTCGATCTGTCGACGCGCCTGTCAGTTCGGCTGGCAGTAGGCGTCGCCGCATTCGCGATGGTGGTGCTTGCCGAGTTGCTGCTGGCGACGGTGTTGCAAGGTCAATCGCTCAAGCAATTCATCGCCAGTCGCGACCCTGTGGCTGGTTCGGTCTATCTTGTCATGCTCTTGCTGTTTGCATTGATGCCCGCCATCCTGGCGCGCAGGCGCGCTAAGCATCGCCGCTTGCCGTAGCCTAACTTGAAAATGTTGCGCGCGGACAATGAGCGAGGTCCGATTTAGTGGACGGGCAAGTTAATGAATTATGCAGCCAATTGCCTCTCTGATTTATTGAACTGTTTTGCCCAATCAGCGGGTGACTGATTGCCGATCTTTTCGTGACGCCTGATGCGGTTATAAAAGACCTCAATATATTCAAACACCACCCGCCTTGCTTCTTCGCGTGTCGCAAGACGGTAACGATGCAAGCTCTCGGTCTTCAATGTGCCGAAGAAACTTTCCATCGGCGCGTTATCCCAGCAATTGCCTTTGCGACTCATCGATGTCTGCATACCGTAGCTAACCTGCAATGCACGGTAAGCCTGACTGCAATACTGGCTGCCGCGATCCGAGTGATGCATCAATCCCGCCTTCGGCTTCTTGCGCCAATATGCCGCTCTTAATGCGTCGATTACCAACTGCTTGGTCATCTGCTTATCCATTGCCCAACCAACGCTCTAGCCGCTCTTGGCGACGTCCACGAGCTGACACAGCTTGTCCACAGGGTGGGTGTGACGAAGTTTATCGATCATGGCGTACCTCACGAATTCGATCTTGTCTGCGAACACGGGGCTTTGCCCCTGTCGCTGATCCTGTAAGCTTTTCGTGGAGTACTTAACGAAAGCGAAAATCATGAAATCAGGCAAGAAGAATAACGTACTCGACGGCATCAAGAAAGAGCAACTCAAGCGACGCGTGTTTAC